>NZ_CP139970.1:2454232-2761011 GCF_034424545.1 Trinickia caryophylli
AATAGCGCGATACCAGTTGCGCCGATTTCCTGGCGTGAAACTTCGCAAGCAGCGCCTCGCGATGCTTGCGCGCGGTCGATATCGAGAAGGACAACTGTGCCGCGATTTCGCGGTCTGTCATGCCTTGCGCGATCAATGCAAGCACGGTTTCCTCACGACTCGTGGGCGTCATGCCTTCTCCTGTGACATTCGGTAAGAGTTGCGCCGCAACGGGAGCAGCCATCTTCGCGGCGCAGCGCGTTCCGGCAATGCGCGGCGCGGGCCACGCTTCGCTTCGCGAGCGATCCGGGGAAGCCGCGCGTGCCGGAAATCGGCTTTCGTGCGCTGAAATGCGCGTTCCATGCGGACAATGTTTTCGGTGCGTCGAATTTTCCATATATCGGGATTTCCATGGAATTAATGGGAGCCTCGGTGATTCGATATCAACTTGTCGCGGCGCGCGGTGTCGCGTTTTTTTGACGGACCCATTCTCTTTTTCGACGTTGCTTAGGGCTATTAGGCAAATGCGGTAGAAAATTCAGTTTCTGTAATGCCGAGATTTTTATTCTGGTTTGTGAATCTGCAAGGCTGAAATGCCGGCTACTTCATTTGCCGAATAGAGCCCACAGCATCGCGCGCCCACAATGAAATACATCGGTCGCGCTCCCCACGATTGGTGCAATAAGCACGATTTCTCTCAGGGCACTTATCGTCTCCCGCGTGAGGGCTTCGTAGTCCCGGTTGCGGGACGCATCCGATTAATGAGCTTGTTATCGAAACGTAACGATACCGTTTGCTCGCCCGAGGGGGCGGCCGCTTGCGGCCGGCTCCGTCGCGTACCGGGCAACGACGACATGCGGAGAAATTGCCATGGATGAGCGAGTCGAGCCGCTTCGCGCGCGGCAACAGGGCACAGCGATGGAGACGGCGCAGAGGATGCCGGGCGAGGACGATCGCGACGCGCATCTTTTCACCCCGTCGTTTTTCGAGCGGTTGCGAAGGCTCAATCGCGTACGCCGCGAGTTGCGTCGCATGCAGTTGCGCATCACACAAATCGATTGGGTTGGCGCGGAACTGTCGGTGCGCATCGAGCGCGACCCGGCGAAATCGCTCGCGCCGCTGCTCGACAGCATGGAGCGGCGCCGCTTTCGCCCCGTGGATGCGGGGGTGGAGGTGGCGGGGCAGTTCAAGGGCGTGACCGTGCGCTGGATCGAGCGCGGGGGGCCGGGCGTGGGCGCGGGGCGCAGTGCCCGGCTGCGGCCGGGCTGTGCGTCGTTGTGAATGTTCGGGAGACAAGCATGTTGAGTCTGCACGAACTCGCAGCATTGATTCTTCTCGAAGCGGCGCTCGATCGCGGCAACCTCGATCTCGCCGATATCGAGACGTTGCTCGCCCAGGAACTCGTGACGTTGGAGCCGTTGCCGTGCGGCCGCGAAGAACCCCGTCTTACGAGCCGTGGAGCGTCGATGGTCGCGTCCCTCACGCGTGTGGGGCGTCCGCGCACCGATTTTCATTGAATGCCGGCATGGCCGGGTCCTGCAAATGCGGATAAACGGAGTCCAATCATGAATTTTTCATGGAAGCAAATCGCGGCACAGCAAAAAGCGAATCTCGGTGTGGCGTTCGGGGTCGCCGATGTCGTATTCGATAGCGCGGAAAGGCTGGGCAACCTCAACATGGAAGCGATGAATTCGCTGATCAAGGATGCGCAGGACAACGTCATCCGCAGCGCATTGCCGAGATTGCCATTCGACGTGCTCCTGCCCCCGTCCTTTCCTCCATTGTTCTTCATCGAGAAGACCCAGTCTTATGGGCGGAAAGTCTATGACATCGCAGCGGGCGCGCAGGCGGAAATTGCGGATGTCGTGCGTTCGCGCTGCGACACGTATCGCGACTGGTTCTCTGACGAAGGGAGCAAAGGGAGTGCGCCGCCCGCGGAGTCCGCGGTCGTCGTATGGAAAGCGGCCATCGAGGCTGGCAATGCCTTTTCGGAGACGATTCAGAAGGCGGGCCTGCAGGCGCTGCAGGCCGCGGCCACCAACCTCGACGCGATGACGGTCGCAACGGCCAAGGCTGCGCGGCGAGCGACCGAGGGGGCGTCGTCCAACGGTCGGCGCTGAGGCAGCAAGGGTTGCGCGAGCCGCCGCTGCGGCTCGCGCAACCCCGGCGTTCGACGTGTGTGTTCCGATACCCCCGGCGATTGCCGCGGGTTTGTCCGTTCAGGTACGCAGTGTCGACGCGGCGAGCACCTCGATGCCGCTCGCATCGAGCGCGGATCGCAGGCGGCGTGCGAACGCCAGAGCATGCTCGCCGTCGCCGTGCAGACAGAGGGTGCGCACGTTGAGCGGCACCCAGCCGCCGTCGATGGCGCGCACGCGTTTGTCGCGCACCATCGACAGCACGTGGTCCAGCATCTCGTCTTCCGACTCGATCAGCGCTCCCGGCTCGTTGCGCGGCACGAGCGAGCCGTCGCCGCGGTAGCCGCGATCGGCGAAGCCTTCTTCGATTGCCGCGAGCCCGGCTTCGCGGGCCGTTTCGATGAAGCGGCTATTGGCAAGCCCGAAAATCGCAAGCGACGGATCGAAATCGTGCACGGCCGATACGATCGCATCGGCGATCGCGGGATCGCGCGCCGCCTGGTTGTAGAGAGCGCCGTGGGGCTTCATGTGGGCGACCCGTCCGCCTTCCGCCTGCGCGATGGCGGAAAGCGCGCCGAGCTGATAAAGGATGCCGGCGTAGATGTCGTCCGCCGGGAGGTCCATCTCCTTGCGCCCGAAGTTGTCGGGATCGTGGAAGCTCGGGTGCGCGCCTATGGCCACCCCTTTGTCGATGGCGAGCCGCACGCAGTCGCGCATGGCATTGGCACCGCCCGCGTGCCAGCCGCAGGCGATGTTCGCCGAGCTCACGAGGCCGAGCAGCGCCTCGTCGGAGCCGCTTCCTTCGCCGAGATCGGCATTCAGATCGATTTCCATGACTACCTCTTTCAAACCCTCAGGCTGCATGCGCCGCGCGCCGCAGCCGCTCTTCGTGCATGGCCATCGCCACGTCGATCTGCCGCAAGTACGCCTGCTGCTCGCCGAGCGTGGCAAGCGCTTCCTCGCGCGAGCTATGGACGAAGCGTACGCCACCGTTCAATCGCACCTGGGCGAGCTTCCACAGGTCCGCCTGGATCACCGCACCGATACGCGCATAGCCGCCCGTCGTCTGCGCATCACCCATCAGCACGATCGGCTGCCCGTTCGGCGGAACCTGTATCGTGCCCGGCAGCACCGCATGCGACAGCAATTCCGTGGGCGTGGAGCGGGTCAGCGCGCTGCCGGCCAGCCGGTATCCCATGCGGTTGCTCTGCGTGGTGACGCGCCACTCCTCCGACCAGAACGACTCTTTCGCTTCGTCGGCGAAGCTGTCGTATTCGGGGCCGCGCAGCACCCGGATCAACGTGGCGCGCTCGGCACCGGCCGTGTGCCGGCCGCGGCGCGCGGGCTCGTGCGATGGCACGGCGAAACGGCACCACTGCGGCGCCTTTACCCCGAATGGCGGTGCATCGAGTGCGATGCCGGCACCGGCGCCACCGGCCAGGCTGGCGGTGGCGAGACGGTCGCCCTCGCGCAGGGCCCGCCCGCCGAGCCCGCCGAAGTGGGCGCATAGATCGGTGGCGCGCGAGCCGAGGATCGGCAGAACGTCGACACCGCCGCGCACGCAGACATAGCCGCGCATGCCGCGCGAGGCCGCACGCAGCACAAGTTCCGTGCCCGCCGGCACCGGCAGGCTCCACCATGCATGCACGGCCGTACCGCCCAGCGTGGCCTCGAACTGCGCACCCGCCAGCGCAATGCGCGTGGCGCGCGTGAAGCGCAGCACCGCGGGCCCGAGCGTGACCTCGATGGCGGCGGCGTGCGGCGCGTTGCCCACGAGGCGGTTGCCGACCTCGAGCGCGAGCGAATCGAGCGCGCCGGCCGTCGCGACGCCGAGATGCCGGTAGCCGGGCCGTCCGAGGTCCTGCACCGACGTGAGAATGCCTGCCCGTACGACTTCGATCATGGCTCGATCTCCGCAATCGTGAAGCGCACGAGATCGCCGGGCTGCAGCAATGCGAACGGCTCGCGCGCCGGATCGAAAAGCGCGAGCGCGGTGCGTCCTATCAATTGCCAGCCACCGGGCGACGCAGCCGGATAGATGCCCGTCTGCGCGCCGCCGATGCCGACCGCGCCGGCCGGCACTTCGATGCGCGGCACTTTGCGCCGCGGCGTGTGCAGCGATTCGTCGAGGCCGCCCAGATACGCGAAGCCGGGCTGAAACCCGAGAAAGAACACGATGTAGTTGCCGCCGGCGTGGCGCGCGACCACTTCTTCGGCGGATAGCCCCGTGTGCTCGGCCACCGCCCCGAGATCGGGACCGAATGCCCCGCCGTAGCGGACCGGTACGTCGATCACGCGCGCTTCGGCATCGACGATCTCCGCCTGCTCCCAGGCCAGGGCGAGCTCGGCGGCGAGCGAGGAAACATCGGCCGAAAGCGGATCGAACACGATCGTCAGATTGTTCATGCCGGGCACGACGTCGACAACGTGCGGCCATTGCCGGGTCAGTGCGGCAACGGCCCACACGCGCTTTTGGCACTCGAGCGTGGCGGGCGGCGGCACTTCGCAAACAAGGGCCGTATCGCCGAACGGAAAGATGCGGGGCTGGTTCATCGAGGGTATCCAGGAAGCCGACACGGTAGGCGCGCGGCGCCGGTGCGCGGATACCCGCGGCACCCCTCGCCGTCCGTGTATCCGGCGCATATTATCGGTAAAATGTCGACAATTTACAAACGAGCGCATTGGCCGGGCGTGCGGCGGCCGGCGCGCGGCGCACCCTGCGCCAACCGTTGCCCCCTATTCGGCCCGGTCATCCCGGCCATTTCGATTCGCAGCCATGTCGCGCCATCCAACCAAGATCGTTTCCTCTGAGCACCTCGTCTCGGATACGAGTGCCGAGCTGTCCGAATTCGAATACGGGCTCATCATGATGGGCAACGCGTTCAACCGCTGGATGGTCCGCTGCATGTCCGCCGCCGGCGGCAAGGACATGACGGCCATCGAGGTTTCGCTGCTGCACCACGTGGGCCATCGCGAGCGCAAGAAGAAACTCGCGGATATCTGCTTCGTGCTCAATATTGAAGATACGCACGTCGCCACGTATGCGTTGAAGAAGCTCGTAGTGAGAGGGTACGTAAAAAGCGAAAAGACAGGCAAGGAAGTGTTCTTTTCGGTCACGCCGGCTGGCCGCGAACTGTGCGCCCGATACCGTGAGGTGCGGGAGCGCTGCCTGATCGCCGCGCTCAAGGAGAGCGGGCTCGGCAACGCGCAGATCGGCGAGGCCGCGCAACTCATGCGCAACGCATCGGGACTTTACGATACGGCCGCCCGCGCTGCCGCATCGCTTTGACGAAAACAGGACGAGCGCCGCATGCCCGGGCGGCCGAACCCGGTGGTTTCCTCAAGCGCGCTCGCGCAGGCGCGTGGCGACTTCGGTGACGATGCCGTCGAGCGGGCGATCGTGTGGTTCGTGCGCCAGCGCTTCGATCCGGCATGCCTCGTAGGCGATACCGACCGTTATGGGCTGCGATGGGCCGGGCCATGCCGCGAGCGTGCGGTCGTAGTAGCCGCCGCCATAGCCGAGCCGGTAGCCTGCATCGTCGAAGCCGACGCAGGGCACGAGCAGCAGATCGGGCAGGACGGCCGGCGTATCGAGCGGTTCCGGTATTCGATGATGGCCCATGCGCATCGGAGTATCGGGCGACCAGGCATGAAACGCGAGCGCCTGGCCCTTGACGGCGATGACAGGCAGCGCGGCTTGCCGCCGCGCATCGCCCGCCAGCCACGCTACGAGCGCGTCGCGCGCGTCGAATTCGCCCGGCAGCGGCCAATAGAACCCGACGGAGAGGGGCGACAAGCGAGCGAGCACGCTGTCGAGCCGAGCGGCGAGCGCATCGTTGGCGCCGATCGTCGCGGCCGCGCGGTGACGCACGTCACGCAAGGCTTTGCGCAATTCGGCTTTCGAATTCGCCGCCGCGTTGCATGCTATGCTTTCGCTCAATTTTTGCTCCACTCAACATGATGTCGAAACGCCTTGTTCGAGTATATCGCGCGGCTTGCTCCGCCCTGGCCGCCGCGGCACTCGTCGCGTGCGGCACGGCGTCTGCCGGGCGTCATGCCGCTACGCCCGCGGCACTGACCGACGATCAGATCTTCGTGCAACTGCGCGAGGCTGCCCGCAACAACGACGCGGCGAAAGCCGCGCGGCTCGCGGCGCAGATTCCCGACTATCCCGCGCCGTCGTATCTCGAGTATTTTCAGCTCAAACCGCAGCTCTTCGACGGCAGCGGCCATGCCCGGCTCGATGCGCCCGACGCGCCGGTGCTCTCGTTTCTGCAGCGCCATGACGGCGAGGCAATCGCCGATCGCCTGCGCAACGATTATCTGACCGTGCTCGGCGCGCGCCACGACTGGCGCACCTTCGACGCCCAATACGCGCGCTTCGTGCTCAACGACGATACCCAGGTGAAGTGCTACGCGCTCGAATCGCGCGCGTCGCGCGGCGAGAACGTTGCCGAGGCGGCCCGCGCATTGCTCGTCGAGCCGCGCTACTACGGCGACGGCTGCGTCGATCTGGTGACGGCGCTCGCGGCCAACGGGCAACTCACGTCGGACGACGTGTGGCAGCAGATCCGGCTCGCCTACGAGCAGGGC
Organism: Trinickia caryophylli; assembly: GCF_034424545.1. Lineage (NCBI taxonomy): Bacteria > Pseudomonadati > Pseudomonadota > Betaproteobacteria > Burkholderiales > Burkholderiaceae > Trinickia > Trinickia caryophylli. The sequence continues at coordinate 2,460,943 of NZ_CP139970.1, forward strand.
GTGACGTCTACCGGCGCGAAGCTCGTAGACGCGCTCGGTGCGGTGCGTCCCGACCCGACGAAGCTCGACCAGGCTACGAGCGCGCCGCCGCTCCTGCTCGCGCGCGGCGTGGGCGCCGATTCGGCATCGCATCAACTCGCGCTGTTGGCGACCACGCAAATGGCGCGCACCGACGCGGCAACCGCCGCTGCCACGTTCGCGACCGTTGCGCCCCAGCTCTCGCTGGCGGAACGGGCGATCGGCTGGGGCACGATCGGGTATCAGGCGGCCGCGCGGCAGGTGTCGGGGGCGGTCGACTGGTTCCGGCTCTCGGCGAATGCGCCGCTGTCGTATCCCGCTTATGAATGGCGCACCCGCAGCGCGTTGCTCGCGGGCGACTGGACGATGGTGCGCTGGTCGATCGAGCAAATGCCGCCCGCGCTGCGCAGCCGGCCGGCATGGGTGTATTGGCATGCGCGCGCGCTCAAGCAGGCAGGCGAAACGGCCGGCGCCAATCAGGAATTCGCGCAGATTGCGCCGCGCTTCGATTTCTACGGCCAGCTCGCCACCGAAGAGCTGGGCGGCAAGATCTCCGTCCCGCCGAAGACCGTCGTCAGCGATGCCGAGGTGGATGCCGTTTCCAAGACGCCGGGCTTCGATCTTGCTCGCCGCTTTTACGCGCTCAATTTGCGGCTCGAAGGCAACCGGGAATGGAATTGGCCGCTGCGCGGCATGACGGACAGGCAGCTGCTTGCCGTGGCCGAGTATGCACGCCGCATCCGCCTTTACGACCGCACCGTCAATACGGCTGACCGGACGCAGGCGGACCACGACTTTTCGCTGCGCTACCTGTCGCCCTTTCGCGACATCGTCGAGCGCGACGCGCAATCGAACGGGCTCGATGTGGAATGGGCCTACGGGCTGATCCGGCAGGAGTCGCGCTTCATCCTGAACGCGCGCTCCGAGGTGGGGGCGGGCGGCCTCATGCAATTGATGCCCGGCACGGCGAAGATGGTCGCGAAGAAGATCGGCCTCGGCCCGGTGACGGCCTCGGAGCTGAACGACATCAACACGAACATCCTGCTCGGTACGACCTATCTGTCGATGATCTACAATCAGTTCGACGGTTCCGCCGTGCTCGCGACGGCCGGCTACAACGCCGGGCCCGGGCGCCCGCGGCAGTGGCGGGCGACGCTGCAGCGGCCCGTCGAGGGTGCGATATTCGCGGAGACGATCCCGTTCAACGAGACCCGCGACTACGTCAAGAATGTGCTGTCCAACACGGTCTATTACGCGGCGCTGTTCGAAGGCCGTCCGCAGTCGCTGAAGGCACGGCTCGGCGCCATTTTGCCCGACTGACGCCGCGCCGGTGTGTGCCGCGCCCCGTTGCCGGGCGCACGGCGCCGCGCCGGATCGTCGCGGCGCCCGCCAGCCAGGGAGTCGAAGATGCGACATCAATCGGTAGCGTTGATCGGCGGTTCGGGCTTCGTCGGTACGCATCTCGCAAACGCGCTGATCGCGGCCGGCAAGAGCGTGCGCATCGCCACGCGGCGCCGGCAGCGTGCGGCGCATCTCACTTTGCTGCCGCTCGACGTGATCGAGCTCGACGTGTTCGATCCGATCGAGCTTGCGCGCTTCGTCGAGGGGGCCGATGCGGTCATCAATCTCGTCGGCACGCTGCATGGCCGGCGCGGCACGCCGTACGGTCCCGAGTTCGCCAGGCTTCATGTCGAGCTGCCATCGAAGATCGCGGCCGCCTGCGAGGGCAAGAGCGTGCATCGCCTCATCCATCTGAGTGCGCTCAATGCCGACCCGCAGGGCCCGAGCATGTACCTGCGCTCGAAAGGCGATGGCGAGAAGGCGGTGCGCGGCGCGACGCGGCTCGCCACGACGATTTTCCGGCCGTCGGTCGTCTTCGGCCCCGAAGATCGTTTTCTCAATACGTTCGCGCTGCTGCAGCGGCTCTTCCCCGTCATACCGCTCGCCAAGCCCGATGCCAGGTTCCAGCCTGTCTACGTGGGCGACGTGGCCAAGGCGATCGTGCGCGCACTCGATCTCGATGCCGCGACAGGGCGCATCTACGAACTCGGCGGGCCGACGGTCTATACGCTCGAAGCGCTCGTGAAATATTGCGGGGAAGTGATCGGCCGCCACGCGCGGATCGTGCGGCTGCCCGGCGCATTCGCCTACATGCAGGCGTTGACGTTCGAGATGCTGCCCGGCGAGCCCGTGCTCGCGCGCGACAACCTCGATTCGATGATGCGCGATGCAATCATGTCGGGCCCGATCGCGCCGGAGCTCGATCTCGATCCGGTGAGCATCGAGGCGATCGCGCCGGCCTACCTCGGCGCGGCGTCGCTGCGCTCGCGCTTCAACGCGTTTCGCACGACAGCGGGACGGTAGGATCGAATCGTCGGCTCGTGGCAGCGAGCACCGTTTTTTTCAACCTGCACCTCAACCTGCACCATTACGCGCGATATGAAACTCGTCATCGGAGACAAGAACTATTCTTCCTGGTCCATGAGGCCCTGGGTGTTGATGCGTCATGCCGGTATTCCCTTCGAAGAGGTCGGAATCGAGCTTGGCGAGGACGAAACGCCGGCGCGTATCGCACAGCATTCGCCGTCGGGCAAGGTGCCTTGCCTCGTGACCGATGACGGGCAGTCGGTCTGGGAGTCGCTTGCGATCCTCGAGACGCTGGCCGAGCGCCATCCCGAGCATGCGCTCTGGCCGCGCGATGCGGCCGTGCGCGCACACGCCCGCTCGGTGTCGAGCGAGATGCATGGCGGCTTCGGCGATATGCGCACGACGATGTCGATGAACATCCGCGCGAAGCGCCCTGGCGCGGGCGCCACGCCGGGCACGCTGGCCGATGTCGCCCGCATCGACACGATCTGGAACGACTGCCTGAAACGCTACGGCGGCCCTTTCCTTTTCGGCGAGACGTTCGGCATCGCCGATGCGATGTATGCGCCCGTCGTGATGCGCTTCAACACCTATGCACCGACGCTTTCGGCGGCAGCGGCGGCCTACTGCGAGCGCGTGACGGCACTGCCGGCCGTGCGCGAGTGGATCGAGGCGGCCGAGCGCGAAACGCACCGGCTCGCCAAGTACGACGACCTCGCATGAAGATTTACGCGGTAGGCGGCGCCATTCGCGACGAGCTGCTCGGCATGCCGGTGTCCGACCGCGACTATGTCGTGGTCGGCGCCACGCCCGAGCAGATGATCGCGCAAGGGTTCAGGCCCGTCGGCAAGGATTTTCCGGTGTTCCTGCACCCGCAGACGCACGAGGAGTATGCGCTCGCGCGCACGGAGCGCAAGACGGCCGCTGGCTATCACGGCTTTCAGTTCTACTATGCGCCCGACGTCACGCTCGAAGACGACCTCGCGCGGCGCGACCTCACGATCAACGCGATGGCGCGCGAGCTGCGGGCCGACGGGGTGCTCGTCGGCCCCGTGATCGACCCGTTCGGCGGGCGCGCGGATCTCGAGGCCAAGCGCTTTCGGCACGTGGGCGACGCGTTCGTCGAGGATCCGGTGCGCATACTCAGGCTTGCACGCTTCGCCTCGCGTTTTCACGACTTCGAGGTCGCCCCGGAAACCCTCGCGTTGATGAAGCGGATGGTGCAAGCCGGCGAAGTCGACGCGCTCGTGCCCGAGCGCGTGTGGCAGGAAATCTCGCGCGGGCTCATGGAAAGGAAGCCCTCGCGGATGTTCGCGGCCCTGCGCGAGTGCGGCGCGCTGGTGCGCGTGCTGCCCGAGATCGATGCGCTCTTCGGCGTGGCGCAACGCGCCGATTACCATCCCGAGGTCGATACCGGCGTGCACGTGATGATGGTCGTCGATCATGCCGCCGCGCGCGGCTATGCGCTCGCCGTGCGCTTTGCGGCGCTCACGCACGACCTCGGCAAGGCCACCACGCCGGCCGACGTACTGCCGCGCCATATCGGTCACGAAATGCGCAGCGTCGATCTGCTCAAACCGATGTGCGAGCGGCTGCGCGTGCCGAACGAATGCCGTGATCTCGCGCTGCTCGTCGCACGCGAGCACGGCAACATTCATCGCGTGATGGAAATGGGGGCAGCCGCGCTCGTGCGCCTGCTCGAGCGCGCCGATGCCCTGCGCAAGCCCGCGCGCTTCGCCGAGGCTCTGCAGGCATGCGAAGCCGATGCGCGGGGCCGGCTCAACTTCGAAACGCGGGACTATCCGCAACCGGAGCGGCTGCGCGTGGCGCTCGCCGCGGCGCGTTCGGTCGATGCCGGCGCGGTGGCGCAGGCCTTCGCGAGCGAGCCCGCGAAGATCAAGGACGCCGTGCATCGCGCGCGCATCAAAGCCGTGGCCGAGGCCCTCGGCCAGGATGCCGAAGCGAATAGCGATTCTTAGCGATTCATAAGGTATGCGAACGATCGCCGCGGCCAAAGGCGGCGATCGTGGTGTCGAGGCCGCGCGAGAAGGCGATCACCTTGAAGAGTTCGCCCATCTCGGCCTCCGAGACGAGTTTCTGCACGGCGTTCGCGGCGGGCAGGTAGCGGGCCGTATCGGCGGGATCGATGCCGGCCAGCACCTCGACGACGCCCGCATTCATCAGAAACCGCGCCTGTGACGTGTACCCGAGCAGATCCGCCCCCGTTTCGACGCCCGCCTCGGCGATGGCCGTGAATTCGACGTGCGCCGTGATGTCCTGCAGCCCCGGGTAGAAGAACGGGTCGCCGTGCGAGCGGTGGCGATAGTGGCAGATCAGCGTACCCTCGGCGCGCTGCAGGTGATAGTACTCGTGCCGCGGAAAGCCATAATCGATGAAGAAGGCCGCCCCGCGCCCGAGCATCGAGCAAACGGTGCGCGTGAAGGCCGCGGCTGCCGCGTGCGTTTCGGTGACGTAATCCGCGCCTGTGCCCGCGCCTGTGTCTGTTTCGGCATCGACGGCAGCGAGCGCCGCCGCATCGTAGGCGGAAAGGCCGACGGCGCCCGGTTCGTCGCCGAGCGGGCGATCTTCGAAGCCGAGCCGGCCATCGCCGAGCACCGCCGCGCCGCGCTCATGCCATACGCCTGCCTTGCGCGCGAAAAGCTTGACGGGCATTGCGTCGAGCACCTCGTTGCCCACGGCTACGCCCTCGAAATGCGTCGGCAGCGAATCGAGCCAGCGCACGCGGGCGGCAAGCGCACCGGCCTGCGCCTCGATCGTGGCGCGTTGCCGCTCGCGCAGCTCGCCGGAAAGTTCGACGATCGAATAGCTTTCGATGTCCACGCCGAGCGCATCGAGTGCGCCGAGCAACCCCGCGGCGAGCTTGCCCGTGCCGGCGCCGAACTCGATCAGCGCGCGCGTGCCGCTTGCCGCGAGCGCCTCGGCGACGGCGCGCGCCAGCGTCTGCGCGAAGAGCGGCGAGAGTTCGGGGGCCGTGACGAAGTCGCTGCCGTCCTCGGCGTACAGGCCGAATTTTCGGGCGCCGCCGCTGTAGTAGCCGAGCCTGGGCGCGTAAAGGGCGCGCTCCATGTAGCGGTCGAACGGCAGCCAGCCGCCCGCAGCCGCGATTTCCTCGCGCACGAGGGCGCCGAGGGCCGCGCTGGCGGCGAGCGCATCGGCGCCGGGAACGGGTAAACTACCGGGTTCGTGAGCATTCTGATTCATCCCGGCATTGTAAATGAGCGCTTCTGTCGACCCACGCACCCGCGCCGAAGCGGCACCCGCGAGCGGTACACCGGCTGGCCGCGTCGTGCTCGTCACGGGCGCGGCCAAGCGGATCGGGCGCGCGCTCGCGCTCGGCTTCGCGGAAAAAGGGTGGGATGTCGCGGTCCATTACGGCAGCTCGCGCCACGAGGCCGAGGCCGTGGTGGCCGAAATCGAAGCGCTGGGCCGCCGTGCGTGCGCGTTGCGCGCCGATCTGGGCGTGGAGGCGGAGGCGGCAGCGCTCGTTGGCGCGTGCGCGACGGCGCTCGGCCGGCCCCGTTGCATCGTCAACAATGCATCGCTCTTCAGCGAGGATCGGGCCACCGATGTCGGCTACGACCTGCTCGCACGGACGATGTCGATCAACGTTGGGGCGCCGCTCGTGCTGGCGCGCACGCTTTACGACGCGACGCCCGATGCCGCGCTCGAAGACGAGCGGGAGCGGGCGGTGGTCATCAACGTGCTCGATCAGAAGCTTTACAACCTGAATCCGGATTACCTGTCGTACACGCTGTCGAAGGCGGCCTTGCAAACGGCCACGGTCACGCTGGCGCAGGCGCTGGCACCGAAAGTGCGCGTCGTGGGCATTGCGCCGGGGCTCACGTTGCAATCGGCCGACCAGACGCCGGACGGCTTTGCGGCCGCGCACCGCGTCACGCCGCTCGGGCGCGCGTCGCGGGTCGAGGATATCGTCGGCGCGGCCTGCTACCTGGCCGAGGCGGGCGGCGTGACGGGAGCGACGCTCGTCGTCGATGGTGGGCAGCATCTCGTGCCGCTGCCGCGCGACGTGATGTTTTTGGCGCGGTGAACGGGCCGGTGCACGGGCGGCAGGGGCGGCAGGGGCGTGGTCGGCCTGCCGATCGCGCACCGCAGATCGTGCATGGCGTGCTTGCCGCACGCAAATTTTGATTGGAACGAATATGGTTGGCGCCCTTTTGCATCCCCGGCTCGCCGATTGCCGCAGGCTCTTTCTGCGCAACTACGAGGTCTTCATCAACATCGGCGTGCACGACTTCGAAAAGCGAGGCGAGCAGCGCGTCGTAATCAACGTCGAGCTTTTCGTGCCGTTGAGGGACACGACGCCCGTCGAGGACAAACTGCATGAGGTCGTCGATTACGACTTCATGCGCGCGACGATTGCCGCGCGCGTGGGCAAAGGGCACATCCATTTGCAGGAAACGCTGTGCGACGACGTGGCCGCCGTCCTGCTCGCGCACCCCAAGGTGCGGGCCGTGTGCGTTTCGACCGAGAAGCCCGACGTTTATCCCGACTGCGATGCCGTGGGCGTCGAAGTCTTTCGTATCAAAGAGGATTGATTCATGAACGCGCCTGACACCGCTGCCGCGCAGGCAGCCGCCACCCAAGCATCCGAACAAGGCATGGCGGCCGGAAGCGGGCCCGAGGCCGGCGCACGCCGCGCGCTCACGCGCCGCGAACAGAAAGAAGCATACGAGAACAACAAGCTCTTCAAGCGGCTCGCGCGCCAGGTCGGCCAGGCGATTGGCGACTACAACATGATCGAAGCGGGCGACAAGGTCATGGTCTGCATGTCGGGCGGCAAGGACAGCTACGCGCTGCTCGACATCCTGCTGCGCCTGCGCGAGCGCGCGCCGATCGACTTCGAGATCGTGGCGGTGAATCTCGACCAGAAGCAACCCGGGTTTCCCGAGCACGTGCTGCCCGAGTACCTCGCTAGCCAGGGTGTGCCGTTTCATATCGAGAATCAGGACACGTACAGCATCGTCAAGCGGCTCGTGCCCGAGGGCAAGACCACGTGCTCGCTCTGCTCGCGGCTGCGGCGCGGAATCCTTTACCGGGTGGCGGGCGAGCTCGGGGCGACGAAGATCGCGCTGGGCCATCATCGCGACGACATCTTGCAGACGCTGCTGCTGAACCTTTTTTACGGCGGCAAGATGAAGGGCATGCCGCCGAAGCTGCAGTCCGATGACGGCAAGAACGTCGTCATTCGCCCGCTTGCGTACGTGAAGGAAGTCGATCTCGAGAAATATGCCGAATTGCGTGCGTTCCCGATCATCCCGTGCAATCTCTGCGGCAGCCAGCCGAATCTGAAACGTGCGGAAATGAAGGCGTTGATCCGCGAGTGGGACAAGCGCTTTCCGGGCCGCACCGACAACATGTTCAACGCATTGGGGAACGTCGTGCCGTCGCACCTGATGGACACGAACCTGTTCCCGTTCGCGGGCTTGCGGGCAACGGGCGTGGCCGATCCGCTCGGCGATATCGCGTTCGACGACGATCCTTGCTCGACTGATGCCGCCGGTGGCGAGGGGCCGGGCACACAGCGTATTTCGTTTTCCGGTTTCGACGATCTCTGAGCGGGCGGTGTCGCCCGGTATGCTTGCCGGGCGGCTTGCGAATGTGCCCGACGCCGCCTTCGGGCGGAAGGGGTGGTGCTAAAATCGAACCACTGTTTTCGTTTTTCGAACCACTTCCGCCGACGCAATGAATATTGTCATTCTCGCCGCGGGCGCCGGCAAACGGATGCGCTCGGCCCTGCCGAAAGTGCTCCACCCGCTGGCCGGCCGGCCGCTTCTTTCCCACGTCATCGATACGGCGCGTGCATTGGCGCCGTCACGCATCGTCGTCGTCGTCGGACACGGCGGTGACGCCGTGCGCGAGGCCGTTGCCGCACCCGATATCCAATTCGCCGTACAGACGGATCAACTCGGCACCGGGCACGCCGTGCAGCAGGCGCTCCCGCTGCTCGATCCCGCTCAGCCCACGCTCGTGCTCTACGGCGACGTGCCGCTCACGAAGGCTTCCACGCTCAAGCGCCTCGCCGATGCAGCCGTGGACGGCCGTTACGGCGTGCTGACCGTCACGCTCGCCGATCCACACGGCTACGGGCGCATCGTTCGCGATGCGGCGGGATACGTCGTGCGCATCGTCGAGCAGAAGGATGCGACGCCCGAAGAGCTGCGCATCGCCGAAGTGAACACCGGCATCGTCGTGACGCCTACGGCACAGCTTGCGATGTGGCTTGGCGCGCTGAAGAACGACAACGCACAGGGCGAGTTCTACCTGACCGACGTCGTCGAGCATGCGATCGAAGCGGGTTTCGACGTGGTGACGACGCAGCCCGACGAAGAGTGGGAAACGCTCGGCGTGAACAGCAAGGCGCAGCTCGCCCAGCTCGAGCGGATCTATCAGCGCAATGTGGCCGATTCGCTGCTGCAAGGCGGCGTGACGTTGGCAGACCCGGCGCGCATCGACGTGCGAGGCTCGCTCACGTGCGGGGGCGACGTCTCGATCGATGTCGGTTGCGTGTTCGAGGGCAATGTCGTGCTGGGAGACAACGTGACGGTTGCCGCGCATTGCGTGCTGCGCAACGCGACGATCGGCGCCGGCACGCGCATCGAGCCGTTTACGCATATCGATGGCGCAAGCGTTGGCGCGGGCGCCGTGCTGGGGCCTTATGCGCGGCTACGGCCGGGCGCCGCGCTCGCGGACGAAGTGCACGTCGGCAATTTCGTCGAAGTCAAGAATGCCGCGCTTGGACAGGGTTCGAAGGCGAACCATCTCACCTACATTGGCGACGCCGACATAGGTGCGCGCGTGAATGTGGGCGCGGGCACGATCACCTGCAACTATGACGGCGCGAACAAGTATCGTACGGTAATCGAGGACGACGTTTTCGTCGGCTCCGACACGCAGCTCGTGGCACCTGTGCGCGTGGGCCGCGGCGTGACGATCGCGGCTGGCACGACGGTATGGAAAGACGTGCCCGAGGGCACGCTCGTGCTCAACGAGAAAACGCAGACGGCGCGCTCGGGCTATGTTCGCCCGGTCAAGAAAAAGGGCTGAGCAGCCCCGGTGAAATGCAGGAAACGGCGCGCGCGGCGAGCGGGCGCCGAATAAGTGACAGCGACATCGAAGGGATGAACCCATGTGCGGCATAGTCGGCGCGGTTGCGCAACGTAACATCGTTTCCGTTCTTATCGAAGGACTTCGCCGCCTGGAGTATCGCGGCTATGACTCGTGCGGCGTGGCCGTGCTGGCGGGCGGCGAACCGCGGCGCGCACGCAGCGTCTCGCGCGTGGCCGATCTCGATTCGCAGGTGCGCGAGGCCCATCTCGATGGCCCCACGGGCATTGCGCATACGCGCTGGGCGACGCACGGCGCACCGGTGACGGACAACGCGCATCCGATCTTCTCGCGCGACGCGATCGCGCTCGTGCACAACGGGATCATCGAGAATTACGAGCCGCTGCGCGAGATGCTGCGCGGCAAGGGCTACGAGTTCGTTTCCCAGACCGATACCGAAGTCATCGCGCATCTGATTCACAGCCTTTATCGCGGCAGCTTGTTCGATGCCGTGTGCGAGGCCGTGCAGCAGTTGCACGGAGCGTATGCAATCGGCGTGCTGCACAAGGACGAGCCGAATACGGTGGTGGGCGCGCGCCAGGGTTCGCCGCTCGTGGTCGGGCTCGGCGATGGCGAGAACTTTTTGGCTTCCGATGCGTTGGCGCTGGCCGGCAGCACCGATCGATTCATGTTCCTCGAAGAGGGGGACGTGTGCGAGCTGACGCTCGACGCCGTGCGGATTCGCGATCGCGAAGGGCATGATGCGACGCGTGAGGTCAGGACGGTGCAGGCTTATGGTGGCGCCGTCGAGCTGGGTCCGTATCGGCATTTCATGCAGAAGGAAATTTTCGAGCAGCCGCGTGCGATTTCCGACACCCTGCCCGCCGGCGACAGTCTCGAGCCCGCATTGTTCGGAGAGGCGGCCGCCAAGGCGTTTGGCGAGATCGACAGCCTGTTGATTCTTGCTTGCGGCACGAGTTATTACTCGGGGCTCACGGCGAAGTATTGGATCGAGTCGATTGCCAAGATTCCCACGCAGGTGGAAATCGCCAGCGAGTATCGGTACCGCGAGTCGGTGCCGAATCCGAATGCGCTCGTCGTTGTCATTTCGCAGTCGGGTGAAACGGCCGATACGCTCGCCGCGCTCAAGCACGCGCAGGCGTTGGGGCACAGGCACACGCTTTCCATCTGCAACGTTTCGACGAGTGCGATGGTGCGCCTGACCGAGATGTCGTTCCTTACGCGCGCCGGACGCGAGATCGGGGTGGCGTCGACGAAGGCTTTCACGACGCAGCTCGTCGCGCTGTTCGTGCTCGCCGTGACGCTCGGGAAGTTGCGCGGGCAGGTGGATGCGGCGCGCGAGGCCGGGTATGTGAAGAGCCTGCGGCATCTGCCCGCGGCGCTCAACAGCGTGCTCGCGCTGGAGCCGCAGATCATTGCCTGGTCGGAGGAGTTTTCGCGCAAGGAGAATGCGCTCTTCCTCGGGCGCGGCATGCATTATCCGATCGCGCTCGAAGGGGCTTTGAAGCTCAAGGAGATCTCCTATATTCACGCCGAGGCTTATCCGGCCGGGGAATTGAAGCACGGGCCGCTCGCGCTCGTGACCGAGGCTATGCCCGTGGTGACCGTGGCACCGAACGACGCGCTGCTCGAGAAGCTCAAGTCGAATATTCAGGAAGTCAGGGCCAGAGGTGGGCAGCTTTATGTGTTTGCCGATGCTGATACGCGCATCGTCAATGGCGAAGGGATTCATGTCATTCGCATGCCCGAGCACTATGGGATGCTCTCGCCTATTCTCCATGTCGTGCCGCTGCAGTTGCTTGCCTATCACACCGCTTGCGCAAGGGGCACCGATGTCGATAAGCCCAGGAATTTGGCTAAGTCGGTGACGGTGGAGTGAGGGGGGGCTATATGATTCGTAGCCTGTGCTCCCCGAAAATGAAAGCGTGCCACGGCTCCTTTTAGAAGCGTTATGTGAAGGGGCTTCGTTCCCGCAAACCCCTATCAGCAGGGCATGGCGTGCTTCCCGGACGCGCCGCGTGCACGCCAGTTCTCTGCAAGCATCCAAACCGCTCCGCTGTTTTCAAGCCAGCGCGTTCCCATCCTGACCTACCCCGTTTTAGTACGAAGGGCAGCTAGAGTCCGTGGTTGAAAATCCCGTTATTTCGTGTGTCTTCGCGAACTGCACTAGCGCGAGATAGCCGAGCGAACCGTGAGGTCGCTCGGTGTTGTACTCGATTCACCGCTTTTCGATCAAGTGTCTGGCATGCCGCATTGACACGAACTAGTATTCGTTCAGACATTCGTCGCTGAATCGCCCGCTAACGTCTCGATATAAGCCGTCGAACCGAGACAGCGCACCGGAGTTGCTCGCTATCCATAAATAGCGAGATTTAACAAACGCGAATCAGTATCGAAGAATTCGCAGAATTGTCAGATCGAGTTTCGGTCAGATCCAATATCCATGGTCGGAGCGGCTTTGTATATTTCGGATCTCGTTTTGTTCGCAAGTGACTAGTGCCATTGCAGATTACTCCCGACGCCAAAGAAAAGCTGGAAGCGACGGGTAGTCCTCACTCACGCATCGCGCGATGCGCCATGATGTATCGCACGACCATGAGTTGGCGGGAGGAGCCGCGCGGTCGGCCGCCTGCGGAGCAGACGAATCATTGAAACAATGGGAAAGAAGAAAGGATTTCACTTTCTTCAATGGGCAATTCTGCTACCTTGGATTCGTACAAACTATGAAGACCATGCAGTCAGGTGGGATGGGCGTCCGCTTCAGGTGCATTCCGTTAGCACTCGTCCTTATAAAAGCGTCGGTATCCGTTGCTGCCACCGCTCCGGCCTCTGAAGAGGCGAAGATCCGGCATCGGCACGATAAATCATTTCATATGATCGGCTCGCGCGCACTATTAAATGCGGGCGAGGGCCGCAGTGACTCATTCGGTGGAATTTATATCGGCGATGAATCAGGGATCATCAATACGCCCGAGCATGTCGGACCAAACCATCCATCCAACGGCGTTGCCATCGGGACCAGGGCAAAAATAGGCACGAACGCGGCAGTCGCCATCGGACGAGATGCAGTGGTCACAGGCGATGAGGCGATTGCACTTGGGCGTGAGGCGAAAGCCGAGAGCGACCTGTCCGTTGCATTGGGAGCCGGCTCGCGCACGGTCGCCTCGAATTCCGTTGCGTTGGGTCCGGATTCGTTCGCGGATCGCGCAAACACAGTGTCGGTCGGCAGCGCGAAACTGCAGCGGCAGATCACCAACGTTGCACCCGGCACCGCGGACACAGATGCTGTCAATCTGGGCCAGCTGAAAGCTGCCGGGCTCGACACGGCCAACGCTCTACGAGATGTCGTCTTCTATGACTCCGGAAAAAACCACTCCACCGTCACACTTGGCGGTGTGGGCGCCGTGTCGCAGGTCTCGCTGACGAACGTCGCCGCAGGCCGCATCGGCGCGAACAGCACAGACGCCGTCAACGGCAGCCAACTATTCAGCCTGACGGGGCGTGTCGAAAAGCTCGAGAAGCGCAGCCCGCGCCGCGACGAGTCGCCCCACGATGAACGGCCCGTCGTCACCCCTGATAAGCCGATCGCCAAGGGGCTCGACGGCGGGAGGATGCGCGTCACGAACGTAGTGGATGGCGTGCAGAACACCGATGCGGCGAACGTCGGCCAGCTCAATGCGGCGGTTGAGGACAATCTGCGTAAGGCGAAGAGCTACACCGACGAGCAGGTCGGCAAACTCCAGTCGAAAATCGACACGGACCGAAAGGATGCGTTCGGCGGGACAGCCTCGGCCATCGCTATCGCCAATTTGCCGCAGGCCTATCCGGGCGAGAGCATGATCTCCGTGGCCGGCGGGACCTTCGAGGGGCAATCCGCCGCCGCCATCGGTGTCTCCACGTCCACGTCGAAATGGTCCGTGAAAGGATCCTTTGCGGCCAACTCGCGCGGTTCGTATGGCGGCGGCGTAGGCGCCGGGTATCGATTTTAGAGCCCGCGCATCGGTACCCCCAGCCACCCGCGCCGAGAACCACGGCGGAACCATGAATCCATGGTTCGCGGGCAATTCGAGCGCGGGCAAGGGGGGCTTCGCCGGACTACCGACTATCGACTAACGGAGGGCATTGCCCAAGTCGATTTGAAATCAAGAGGTCCTGTTGTATGACTTGGAGTGACCGGCCTGCGCGCGGATGGTTTTCGCTACTGAGCGATGTGGTCGTCCTGACCCTCGCCGCGCTGTTCGTGTGGTTTTGCAGCGTTGCTTGGCACGGTATGTCTCAACCGATAAACAGCAACGCCGAAGTTACGCTCGATGCGGCAAATCTGCCGTATTACTCGTCTCGTACAACCATGCGTTTTCTGCTCGGCTTGGTGTGCTCGACGCTATTTTCGTTTTCGCTCAGCGTGCTCGCGGCCCGGTATACGCCGATGCGGCGGATCATCCTGCCGTTCATCGATTTCGTCCAGTCCGTACCGCTGGTCGGCTTCATGACCTTTACCACCGCCTTCTTCCTGAACCTCTTTCCGAACAACACGATGGGAATGGAGGCGGCCGCCGTCTTCGCGGTCTTCACCGGCCAGACGTGGAACATGATGCTTAGCCTCTATCAGACCATCAAGGTGGTGCCGCAGGATCTGCGCGACGTCGCCGACTCGTTCAATTACAACGCCTGGCAGCGGTTCTGGCGTCTGGAGTGGCCGTATTCGGCACCGGGCTTCCTATGGAACGTCATCAATTCTCAAACCGCCGCGTGGTTTGCATTGGTCGCGTCCGAAGCGATACCTGCCGCGAAGGGCGGCACGGTATTGCTTCCCGGCATCGGTTCGTATGTGTCCGTCGCATTGAGGCAGGGAAGTGTCCCCGGAATCGCGTGGGCCTTCATCGCGCTCGCGCTCAATGTCGTATTGACCGACCAGCTCGTATTCAGGCCGCTTGTGCGCTACACGATACGGTTCAAGAACGACAACACATCATCCAGACGGGACGGCTTGCACAGGTCCTGGCTCTATGACTGCCTTCGAGCATCCAGCATCGCGCAGGGCGCAGTTCAACCTTTGCGTGCCGTGGTTCGTTTCTGGCTCTTTCAGCTACCCAAGGCATGGTACGCGCTGCACTTGCATCGCGTAACGGCAACGCTTGCACGCCTGAACCAATTATGGGCAACGCTGTGGTATGCCGGCCTGGCCACGGCCGGCGTGTATGTGGGCTACAAGCTCTGGACGATCTATCCCAAGGACAGCTTCGATGTCCTTCCCTGGTGGATGTTGGAGACGGTCTCACGCGTCCTGCTGGCGATCGTGCTGAGCATGCTGCTATTCGTGCCTATCGGAGTCTGGTTGGCGCGCGCCCCGAGGCGGCTCGCCATTGCTCAACCGGTTGTGCAGATTCTCGCTGCGATGCCGTCCAACATCTATTACCCGATCATCGCGTTCTTCGTTACGACACGACATCAGAGCCACGGCTGGTGGACCATCCCGATGATCATGGCGGGGACGCAGTGGTACTACCTGTTCAATACGATCGGCGGCACGCTTGCGATTCCAAACCACATCACGGACGTCAGCAGGTCGTTCGGTCTGAGAGGAAAAGCGTGGTGGCGTCTTTACATGCTGCCATCGATCTACCCCTATCTGGTCACGGGCACCATCGCGGCTGTCGGCGGCGCATGGAATGCCGCCATCGCGGCCGAGGTCATGCAATGGGGCTCGCAGACGGTCCACGCGTCGGGCTTGGGGGCATATATCTCGCAGGCCATGGATAGAGGCGACGAAGGCGCGGTCGCGCTCGGCTGCTCCGCCATGTGCCTCATGGTCGGCATCGTCTTCGTGTTCGTCTGGCGCCCCCTGCATCGCTTCGCCGAACACAGATACAGGCACGACTAATGGAGAGATGTACGAGATGCACGAACCGGCATTGCTGAAATTGAAGAACGTCGGCAAGACGTTTGTGAACAGCCGCGGAACACGCGAAGCGGTGCTGCAGGGAATCGATCTGGACGTCGGGCCGCGCGAGTTCGTCAGTATCCTGGGGAGATCGGGTTGCGGAAAGTCCACGCTCTTGAAGGTGATGGGCGGGCTGGTTACGCCGACACATGGCACGGTCTCGCTGATGGGCCAAAAGGTGAGTGGGCCTCAAAGCGCGGTCGGCATGGTATTTCAGACATTCGCGTTGTACCCCTGGCTTTCTGTATTTGACAACATCGCGTTCGGGCTCATTGCGAGGGGCTGCGCGCGTGCGGCTATCGATGCAGCAGTGTCCCCCCTGGTCGAGCTGATCGGCCTCCAGGGCTATGCAGACGCGTATCCACGGGAACTTTCCGGCGGGATGCGCCAGCGAGTCGGCTTCGCTCGCGCGTTAGCGGTGCAGCCGGACTTGCTGTTGCTGGACGAACCGTTTTCGGCGTTGGATATGTTCACCGCTCGGAAACTGCGAGCCGATCTGATGGCGATGTGGACGGGCGCCAGGATCCGCACGCGCTCCATGATCATGGTTACGCACGACGTCTCGGAGGCCGTCATGCTGTCCGATCGTGTGTTCTTGCTCGAAGGCCGTCCAGGCCGGATTACGGAACGCATCAGGATCGATACGCCGCGCGAGGAGCGCGTGCTCGGCAACATGCACGGCATGATCGAGTACATCACGGACTTGCTCGAGCTGCCGACGGGCGGCCACGCGAGCCATTCGCACTTATCCGATTCCATTGGCAGAAGGAGCGGCGATTGAATCGTTCGACGAAAACAGTTTCGCAAGTCAGAAAGCATGTCAGTGATGACGAAGTTCTCGATTGCAGCGCTACTCGGTATCGCCTGGTCGGCCGCTTTCGGCTCTCCCGGCGAGCCATCCGAAACGAACTGGGGGTTCTACGTCGGCGTAGCACCCAGTTACACATCGATCGACCATCAGGGCGCAATGGCATATGTGGGCCACAGGGGGCTCGCATACGGTGACATCCTTCGTGTCGGAGCCGAGTTTCAACTGGCCAGCTTTGGGGTGGCGCCGATAACGGATGAACATGGCACGACACACCGCATCAACACCTACAGCTCGAGTGCCTCGACCGTCATCGCCTTCGATATAGGGAGGTTTCAATTCTTCACCAAACTCGGTGTGGCCAAGATGACCACGCTTCCAACCGCATTCAGCGCTAACCCGAAGGAGAAGTTCTACGAGACGTTTGGCCCCTCGCTCGGCCTGGGTGCGGCGTTCAAGGTTACGGAGCATCTTGCCGCGCGCATCGAGTGGCACCAGGATTTTTCGATTGGGCAGCAGGCATTCGATGGGGGGAAGGGATCGCGGAACCCCGGGATGTTGGCAGCCGGGTTGCGATTTATGTTTTAGGCGCTCAGTACGCGTCAAGCGCCGCCTCGGAGTACAGGAACACCATGAAAGCACGCTCAATCCTGGCACTTGTCGTAGCGATCTGCGGACTTGTGGCTTGCTCGACCGAGAACAGCGTGAGGGAACACTATCGTCCAACGGAGGGGCTCGCAAAACGATCGAGCGGCACCGGACAAAAAAAATTCACGTTCAGCGTGACCAGCGATTTTGCGGTCTATACCGATGAATTACGTTCTCTTCTGGCTCAAGGCTACTATGTGAAGGGGGCCTCCATCTGGCTCGACCAAAATTCTGATGACTATCTGAAGCAATCGATCGACGTACGTTCGGAAAATTGGGCTGATGTCGTTCTCGTGAACGCAGGATTCGATCACGAGGACGAAATGCTTTTTGACAGGCCGCTCCCGGCATGCTGTTCGAAACCGCGTCGGGAGCAAGGCGACAACTGCGACTGCTGCAAAAAACAGGATCGCATCAAGCGCTACTGGTACCGGCACGTCATACATTTCCTGGCGAAATGACCGGGGCGTCCGGCACGCCGGGCCTCGCGCAAAATGGTTTCGGTATCGACCGGTTCACGCTCTCGGTTCGTGCGACGGACTCGAACGCGATGATCGCTTTCATCGGGGGAGGCGCGTGCCGGCGGGACCTCCCAGGTGGACGGGTGGCGCAATGGGAGCGGCTATCGTACGTACCGCACCGGCCTCGATCGCCGCGCTAGATGGCGCCCCGGTCGCGCGGCGCATCGCTGCACACGCGCCGGAGCGAGGCGCGCAGCCATCGATGTGCCGAATCGCCTTCCAGGCGCGGATGCCAGATCTGCGACACGGTGATGTCGGGCGTGTGCACGGGCAACCGAAACATATGCATGCCGTCCCGCGCGTGTTCGGTCTGTTTTTGCGGCACGTTTGCGATGAGGTCGCTCGTTCGGGCGAGCGCGAGCGCGTCGGCGAAGTTCGGCACGATGACGCTGACCACGCGCTCGATGCCGAATGCAGCGAGCGCTTCATCGATCGGCCCGAATGGCAGCCCGCGGCGCGACACACTGATATGCCGGAACGCCGCATATTGCTGCACGGTGACTTCCGTGTCGGCGAGCGGGTGCTCGCGCCGCACGACGCCGACATAGCTGTCGCGAAACAGCGCCTGAATGCGCAGCTCGGGCGCCATATGATTGACGACGCCCACCTCCAGGTCCGCCACGCCGTCGCGCAGCATGGCCCCGCTCTTGTCGGGCTTGGCGGCGAATCGCACCCGTACGTGAGGAGCCTCCGCCTCTATCAGCGCAGCGATTCCCGCGCCATAGCGTTCGATAAAACCATCGTTGGCGCGAATCGTAAACGTTCTCTCCAACGAGTTCAGATCGAGGTGGGCGGAGGGCCGCAGTACCGTCTGCGCATCCGCCACGACCGAATGCACCTTGTCGCGCAATTCGAGCGCGAGCGGCGTGGGCACGAGCCGATGCCCTGCCCGTACGAGCAACTGGTCGCCCATGATCGTGCGCAGCCGGGCCAGCGCGCGGCTCATGCCTGACGGACTCAACTCGAGCCGCTGTGCCGCCCGTGCGACGCTTTGCTCGGTCAACAGCACGTCGAGCACTACAAGCATGTTCAAGTCCACGGAGGAGGTCATGGCGGTAACCGATCAGCACGCCGCATGTGGCGCCGTAATCATGAATATAGTGCGTGCCACGCATCTTCCGTAGCCCGATAGGTGGGATTATGCTGATCGGCATTAATGCGCGCCGCGATATTCGGTTACTCGTCGTCGTTTATGGCCTATACGAGGACGGTACGGCCGCCGATACGTTCAATTCCATTGCCTCGAGCGAAGCGGGGATTCCAACTCTTCTTGTCCGTCTTCCTTCCTTGCCGGTACGCCGGCAGTCATCCTCGATTTTCGAAGTAGCCGTCCAGATCCGGGTTCATGCGGAGTGCTGCTTGCTGCCGTCGGCACGGATGGCGATCAAACTGGTGACATGGCAGCGATTGCTTTCTATTGCGGAGCAAAATATGGAGCAACTGATTAATCGCGAGGGGTATAAACCCCCACTGCCGCTACGGGGCGATGCAACGGGTGTGACGCCGCTCAGCGAGCGCGAATGCGAAGTCATGCACTGGGCCGCGGCAGGCAAGACCTCGTGCGAAATTGGCCTCATTCTCGGCGTGACCGAAAGAACGATCAACTTTCACGTAGCGCGCGCGATATCCAAACTGAACGCATCGAACAAGACGCATGCCGCGGTCAAGGCGGTTATGCTCGGCATCATCGGGTTCCGCTGACGGGCCGAGCCCATACCGCGCGGCGGCGGCCGGTACCATAACTACGGCCGGCCCGCGGTGCGCGAAATTCGAATAAAACCAATAGAAGAGGAAAGAGACGGGGCAAAACGTTTACCATTGAACCCCTTTTCATTCGCGCGTTTGGAACCGGTAACGCGAGATGATCGCACGCAATGCGCAGTCTCCGAGCATGCGCGTAATGACTCGAATGAAAATGTATAGACTGCTTGATCTATTCCCGCCGAACGGGCATTGCATATGCTTTGTGATTCTGAATGCGAAATTCAGCATGCGGCTTAAAGAAATTGCGCGCGTGGCTCGGTGTGCCGATGAACCACGCCGTGGCGTGGCCGCTGCGCGCGAGGCGAAACGCGCCGTTGCCGAACGGCGCCGGCGAGCCTCGACAGCAAAGGCTGATGCTCCCCGGCGGGTGCTCCGCACGAAATCGGCAGAATCCGCAGAACGAGCCCGCATGCGGATGCATCGCCATGCGCGATACAGGCGGCCGTTTCGCTGGCTAGCGTCATATGGCGGTGCGCCTCGGCGCCCGTCTGGCAACCGATGATCGTGGCGCTTGCGTCGTCGCCGCCACGCACGTGGGTGTCTGCGACAAGCGCGGGATGGGCGGCCCCATCGTTGTCGAGCCAATTCCAGCGCACGATGCCGGCGGCGAGCGGCCATGACGGCGCGGCCGGCCCGAGCGGATTGCCCGCATCGATGCCGATGGCGACGGGCACGCCCAGCGCATGCAGCCGGCGCGCGACGGCAGCGCGACGATGATCGCCGCGCGTGACCGACTCGATCCGGGTCTTGCGAACGAGCGCGAGTATTTCGAGCTCACCGCCGTACGCGTTGCGCCAGGTCCGCAGATGCCTTGCCATTTCGATGGCGCATAGGGTGGGGTGATCGGCTTCGATCAATACGAGCAGGCGATCGTCGATACCGTGACGGATCGCCTGGACCCGGCGCCACGTCGAATTGGGGCACAGCATGGAGGTCTCCTCGCGAGCAGGGTTCGGTGCCGGCCGTCATGCCGGCGCTCGCGCGAAAAAAACACCGCCCCAATGTAGCCGCGGCAGTTGCGAGGCGAAACTGACAGGAATGTCAGTGGGTGCGCACCCCCTCCCATGATTGCCTGCCCCCACTGCTCACCGCCGGCGCGTTCACACGGGTGCGGGGTTGCGCTCGGCGAAGCTTTCCTGATGCCAGTACGGATAAGCGGGGCGTAGCTTGCTCGCCTCGTCGAGCGTGGCGATGTGCTCGGTGCTCAACGTCCAGCCGACGGCGCCAAGGTTCTGCCGCAACTGCTCCTCGTTGCGCGCGCCGATGATGACGCTCGATACGCTCGGGCGCCGCAGC
The DNA here is from genome assembly GCF_034424545.1 of Trinickia caryophylli. Taxonomy (NCBI): domain Bacteria; kingdom Pseudomonadati; phylum Pseudomonadota; class Betaproteobacteria; order Burkholderiales; family Burkholderiaceae; genus Trinickia; species Trinickia caryophylli. The sequence goes on from NZ_CP139970.1 coordinate 2,481,413, forward strand.
AGCCAGTTCAGCGCGATCTGCGCAATCGTTTTGCCCGTTTCCTGCGCCACGGCATCGAGTGCATCGACGACGCGGTACAGGTACTCGTCGGGCACGGGCGGTCCGATGTCGGCGGTTTTGTGCAGACGGCTGACGGCGGGCAGCGGCTGACCGCGGCGGATCTTGCCCGTGAGCCGGCCCCAGCCGAGCGGGCTCCAGACCACGGCGCCCACGCCTTGATCGAGTGCGAGCGGCATGAGCTCCCACTCGTAATCGCGGCCGATCAGCGAGTAGTAGGTCTGATTGGCGACGTAGCGCGGGTAGCCATAGCGGTCGGCTACGGCGAGCGACTTCATCAGATGCCAGCCCGAAAAGTTCGATACGCCCGCATAACGGATCTTGCCTGCACGCACGAGGTCGTCGAGCGTGGAGAGCACCTCTTCCACGGGGGTCCTCGCATCGAAGCCGTGCAGTTGGAAGAGATCGATGTAATCGGTCTGCAAACGTTTGAGCGCCGCATCGACCGCCTTGATCAGGTGGTGGCGCGACGAGCCGACGTTGTTCGGCTCGTCGTCGAAACGAAACGTTGCCTTCGTGGAAATCAACGCCTTGTCGCGACGGCCCTTGAGCGCTTCGCCGAGTATCGATTCGGATGCGCCGCTCGAATAGATATCGGCACTGTCGAACATCGTCACCCCCGCGTCGAGGCAGATGTCGACGAGCCTGCGCGCCTCGGCGACGTCCGTCTCGCCCCACGCCTGAAAGAGTTCCCCTTTGCCGCCGAATGTCCCTGTGCCGAAGCTCAGCACCGGGACCTTGAGTCCCGATGCGCCGAGATGTCGATATTCCATGGTGTTCCTCGATAAAAAGGGCTGTTCGATCCACCCGCGCGGCGCACCGCACCGCGCCGGCGCGAGTCGATCAGCCTACTGCAACGCCCTGGCGCGTGCAGGCAGGTGCGCAACCGCCGACATGGCTGCGCTTTCGGTGCCGGATCGGGCCCGCCGCGCCGCGGGCTCAGGTTTCGGCTGGCGCCGGCATGGCGAGCGCGACGCGTGCTTTCTCCTCGGGGCTGCCGGGCTTGTAGTACTTGTCGGCCCACCGGCGATCGGGCTGCAGGGAAAGGCGCTGCCGTGTGCTGCGCTTGCGCTGGTCGATTGCGATAGCCCGCGCACGATAGTGCTCGTAAAGGCGCAGGAATTCGGCGAGATAGATGCCGGCGATGCGCCGGTCCCGGATCTCGAGCAGGTTCTCGTCGTTGTAGTGCTCCGAGTTATTGCTCATGTTCGCCGAGCCGGTGTAGACGAGCGGATGAGGGCCTTCCGCATCGATCACGATGAACTTGTGATGAATGATGACGGGCGCGTAGGCAGGAGGCGTTTCGCCGGGAAAGAGGCGTAGCTCGGGCTCGAAGCCGTCCGGCACCGTGGCGGGCGAGAAGTAGCCGGCATCGATGACGTCGCGGTTGTCGCGGCTGCGGTGATAGAGCGCGAGATTGGCGAGTTGGGCCGCGTCGAGCGTGCCGTCGTCACCGGGCGCTTCGTCGGCTTGTTTCGCGCTGATGTGATTGACGAGCCCGAACATCATGAGACCGTTGTCGCCGGCCTGAAAGCAGGCGTCGCGCAAGGCTTCGTCCGTTGGCATGAAGAGGCAGAAGAGGACGGAGTGCGACGCGTTGCCGATCGCTTCGACGATCGTATCGATCTGCGAGCGCGAGCCCTTGGGCTCGGGCGAGAACGACACGCGCACCGATGCACGGCCGACTTCGACGGGCGCCGACCAGCCGGGCGCGAGTTTAGCCGTCTCGGCAATGGATGGATCGCCGGCAAGGCTATGAGCGCGCTCGGCGTAACGTGCGGCGAGTGCGGGCGACGCGAATGTGTGCAGCACGTTGGCCTGTTCGGTGATGCCCTCGGTCGTGAAGTTGGCCGAGCCGGTCAGCAGTTGCATGGGTGCGCCGCGCGTTTCGCCGTCGCTCGCGACGATGAACTTGTTATGCATGATGTGCGTGCGCTCGCGCGGGTAGCAGATTGCCGCCTCGGCCAGCGCGGCAACGGCGACGGCATTCGGAGACGGGGCGGGCGGCCCGCCTTTCCGGGGCACGGTGTGCGCATCGTAGACGAGCGCGAGCTTGTCTTTGCCGTGGGCTTCGCCGAACGATTCGAAGGCGGGAATGGCCCAGAGCGGATCGGTCAGGTGATACACGGCTGCGGCTGCCTCGTGCGCACTGGAGAAAATTTCGGCGAACGTCTGCTCGAGATCGTTGGCGAGCCATGTGCGCAGCGCGCGCGCGGCTTCGGGGGGCGGCGATTCGTTGCGCGCGATGCCGAGTGTTTTCAACTGGCGCGAGAATGCCTGCGAGCTGACGACGGCGCGATTGAACCAGGTGCCGATGCCGTCTTCGATATGCGCCGGCAGCGTGATCGTTACGGCTGCCGCCTCGTGCTCGAGCAAGGTCGGATCGGCGGAGTGACCCACAACGGGATAGACGTCGTAGCGGAACGTCTTGCGTCGGTCGCCCGGTTCGATGCGCGCATCCCACCACATGAACTTTTGGATCGGCGCGATGCGGGAGGGGGCGTCGGCCTGCGTGTCGGGTACGGGGCCCTCGAACGTGAGCCGGTTGGGCAACCAGCTTTCGGGGGTCTCCGATTGTCCGTCGGGACTCGTGAAGCCGGGCGTGCGCTTGATCGCGAAGCCAAGGAAGTCCTCGCGCGAGCGGCCTTCGGTCCAGTCGAAGGCGAGCAGCACGAGCGTGGGGGAGAGATAGCTGCGGACCCGAACGGCCATCGTCGGTCTCCTGCGGATGGGCGGATAGCCAATCTCCCAGCTTCTTTTGTTAATGGTGTGACGATATCGTGACGGTTATGTGGCGGTGCCGCGACCGCAGACGAGCGTTAGCCCCTCTCCGCGGATCAAGGTCAGTTCAAGGCCGACACAGCGCGCTGCCGCCGTCTGATTGCCGGCTGGGCAGGTCGGGCGCGGTAGCCCGTTTTTTTCGTTCCCAGTCGGGAACGAAGCAATCATTCTTCGACCCGGATAGGTTCATTCGTTCCCGAGCGGGAACGGAACGTATGACAATGCTTGCTAGAAACCCCATTCGTTCCCGAGCGGATACGAATCGGTCAGTTTTCGCTCTCTTTATGGCAGAATGTTCCCGAGCGGGAACGAACCAGATATCCATGAGCCAGATCATCCGTCAAAGCGAAGAGTTGGGGGCGTTCGTGCGCGCGGTGCGCATGGCGCAAAATCTGTCACGCGATGAGCTGGCAAACGCTACCGGCTTGTCGCCGAAATTCATTTCCCAGGTGGAGGGTGGCAAGGCAACGGCCCAGTTAGGCAAGGTGCTACAGCTTCTCGATGAACTCGGTATCAGGCTTCGGGCGGAAACGTCGTTTCTTGTTTCGGCGGAAGCTTTGGCGCGGGCATCGCGTCGGCGGCGGAAAACCGGCGCCGCAGGTAGCTGACCAAGAGGGGTGGCATGGCTGCGAGAACGTTGATCGCCTGGGCGAATGGGCGGCGAGTCGGAACGTTGACGGATGACGATGGCATCTGGTCATTCGCTTACGATGCCGAATGGGCGTCGTCGCCCGACGCATTTCCTATTGCGCCCGCGTTTCCGTTGAACAGTGAGTCCGTGACCGATGGGGCGCGGGACCGTCCGGTCCAATGGTTCTTCGACAATCTTTTGCCCGAAGAGGCCATGCGTGTAGCGCTAGCACGTGAAGCAAAGCTGGATGCGAGCGACGCGTGGGGCCTGCTTGCTTACTACGGCCGTGAATCGGCCGGCGCGTTGACGCTGTTACCCGATGGGGATGCCGATCTGCCCGGGTCCCGCGTGCCGCTGTCGTTCGAGCAACTCGAGGCGCGGATCCGCGCGATGCCTCGGCATGCGTTGACGGCGCAGGCGCCGAAGCGAATGTCGGCAGCGGGTGCGCAACAGAAGTTGCTCGTGATACTGGAAGGCAGTCACCCGGACTATTCGCTCTTCGAGCCGCAAGGCGCGCAGCCGTCGATGCACCTGCTGAAACCCGACATGAGAGTGAACGGCTACCCTCATTCGGCCATCAACGAGTTTTTCTGCATGCGCCTGGCCGCCCGGTTGGGCTTGCGCGTTCCTGCGACGCATTTCATTCGCGTACCGTCGGCGTGCTATGTGGTCGACCGGTTTGACCGCAATACGGCGACCGACCCGGCAGGGCGGCTGCACACTCTGGATGCGATGCAGTTGCTCAATAAGGACAAGGCGTTCAAGTATGCCAATGCGACCGTGACCTCGCTCACCGAATGCATCGACAAGCTCGGTGCGAAGGGGGGCGCACGTCTCGCGTTATTTCGTTGGGCGGTGTTCAACGTGCTGATCGGCAATGCCGATGCGCATTTAAAGAACCTCTCTTTTTTTTCGACGAGCGTTGGGTATGAACTCGCGCCGTTTTACGACCTCGTCTCTACCGCTGCCTACAACACGCCCACCTATAGCGAAGGCGGCGAGCGTTGGCCCGACTGCGAGCTCTCGATGCGAATCGGGGAGGCCATCCGCTTCAGCGAGGTCGGGCGCGCCGATGTTTTGCTTATGGCCGAGCAGTTGGGGATGCCCCGCACGGGCGCGGAGCGTGAGCTCGATGATTTGCTTCGGGGGCTTGGCAAAGCCATCGCTCGTGTCAAGGCTGATGTCAGCGAGATCGCGCGTCCCGATGCAGGAGAAATTCGATTGCTCGCAACGATCGAGCATCTGCCTCTTGCTGAAATGGCGCGCGCGCTGGCCTGATTCGGCTCGCGTCTACCGCGCCTGCTCCTCGGCCCGATAGCCCAGCCGCTCGGAAATCGCCCGCCCGGCGTCCTTCAGCAACGCGACGTAATGGGCTTTCGTGTCGGCGCCGCAGCGCATCGTCGGAAAGGAAAGCGAGAGCCCCGCGAGCACGTGGCCGAACCGGTCGAATACGGGCACCGCGATGCAAAGCAGGCCGTCTTCCTGTTCTTCGTTGTCTTCGGCGTAGCCGCGCTCGCGCACGTTGGGCAGGATGCTCAGCACGGCCTGCGCGGAGGCGAGCGTCTTCGGCGTCGACTTCTTGAACTCCACGCGCGAGAGCACCGCCTTCGCCTCTTCGGGACTCATCCACGCCAGCAGCACCTTGCCGATCGCGGTGCTGTAAAGCGGATTGCGCCGCCCGACGCGCGACTGCATGCGCAAGCCGTAATCGGCATCGATCTTGTGGATGTAGATGATGTGGTCTTCGTCGAATGCCCCGAGGTGCACCGCTTCGCGCGTGGTCTGCCCGATACGCCGCATCTCGGTGTTGGCCTCGCGCACCAGATCCACGCTCTCCAATGCCTTCGCGCCCAGTTCGAAAAGCCGGATCGTCAGCCGGTAGCGGTCGGTCTCGCCTTCCTGCGCGACGTAGCCGAGCCCCTTGAGCGTTTGCAGGAAGCGGTGCACCGTCGTCTTCGACATGCCGAGGTGCTGCGACAGCTCGCTGATGCCGATCTGGCCACGCTCGCCGAGCGCGGCGAGGATCGAGAACACCTTGCCGACGGCCGAAACCGATTCGCTCTTTTCGCCGCCCGCGCGCGCTTCGGCGGCTTCGACGTCGCGCGGAGCGGCGGCGTCGCGATCCTGTTGTCTGGATCTTGCTCTCATCTTGCTTCGTTCTGTCGCTGTGGGATCTGACGAGAGCATAACGCGTCCTGGCGGCGGGGCCGCGCTTTTAGCGGGCGAGCCAGCCGCCGTCCACGGCAAGCGTGTGCCCGTGCACATAATCGGAGGCCGCCGAGGCAAGGAACACCACGGCGCCCGCCAGATCGTCGGGCACGCCCCAGCGGCCGGCTGGAATGCGCGCCCGAATTTCGTCGTTGCGATCGCGGTCGCTGCGCAGCGCGGCCGTGTTGTTCGTCTCCATATACCCGGGCGCGATCGCGTTCACGTTGATGCCCTTGGCCGCCCATTCGTTGGCGAGCAGCCGCGTGAGCCCGAGCACGCCGCTTTTCGAGGCCGTGTACGACGCCACGCGAATGCCGCCCTGAAACGAGAGCATCGAGGCCACGTTGACGATCTTGCCGCCCGAGCCCTGGCGGACGAACTGGCGCGCGACGGCCTGCGAAAGAAAGAACACGCTCTTCAGATTGACGTCGAGCACCGTGTCCCAATCGGTCTCGCTGAATTCGAGCGCGTCGTTGCGGCGGATGACGCCCGCGTTGTTCACGAGCACGTCGATGTGCCCGAACGCTTCGACGCCCGCCGCGACCGCCGTATCGATGGCATCGAGCGAGGCGAGATCGGCGCGGACGTCGACGAAGCGGCGGCCCGCCGCCTCGACGCGCGCCATCGTGTCGGCAGGGGCACTGCGGTTGACGCCGACGATCTGACATCCGGCTTCGGCCAGCGCGACGGCCATCGCCGCACCGAGGCCGGTATTGCAGCCTGTGACGACGGCCGTCTTGCCGGCCAGGTCGAACAATCGTGCTGACATGGTTATCCCTGCATGGTCTGTCGGTGACGATGGACGGTGCGCGATCAGCGCAGATCGGCCACGGCGATGTGGTCCATGTCCTTGAAAACCTGGTTTTCGCCGACCATTCCCCAGACGAAGCTGTAGGCGCGCGTGCCCACGCCCGAATGAATCGACCAGCTCGGCGAAATCACGGCTTGCTCGTTGTGCACGACGATGTGCCGCGTTTCGCGCGGCTCGCCAAGCATATGGAATACCGCCGCATCGTCGGCGAGACCGAAATAGAAATACACCTCCATACGCCGCTCGTGCGTATGGCAAGGCATTGTGTTCCAGAGGTTGCCCGGCTCGAGCTTCGTCATGCCCATCGACAACTGGCAGGTGGGCAGCACTTCGGGCACGATGAACTTGTAGATCGTCCGGCGGTTGCTCGTGGCCGGGTCGCCCAGCGTTTCGGGCGAGGCCTGCTCGAGTGTGATCGTGCGCGTGGGGTAATGCGTGTGAGCCGGCGCGCAGTTCAGGTAGAACTTCGCCGGACGGGCCGTGTCGGCGCTGCCGAATACGAGCGCCTGCGCGCCCTGGCCGACGTAGATCGCCTCTTCGGTGCGCACGGTGTGGCGCACGCCGTCCACTTCGACCCAACCGTCGCCGCCCACGTTGATCGCACCCAGTTCGCGGCGCTCGAGCAAATGGCCCACGCCCATGGCCTTGCCGAGCGAGCCCGGCACCTCGACGGGCCGCGTGGCCGGCCATGCGCCGCCGACGATGATGCGGTCGATATGACTATAGGTGAGCGAAAGCGCATCGCGCTCGAAGACGCGCTCGACGAGGAACTGCCGGCGCAGCCCGGCCGTGTCGAGCGTTTTCGCATGCTCGCTGTGAATACCTTGCCTCACTTCCATCGGGTCTCTCCTTGAACGCGCTGGGTCGCATTGAAACACAGATTTTCGATTTTCGGAACGTCGATCCGAAACTGGAAAATGTTTCTGTCGGCCGGGCGGAGTGAGTGTAAAAACATCCGAGGGTATACGACGACGTGCAGCACTGAGGAATTCGGAATATCGTTCCGATTCAACAAAAACAACCGATATCCCGTCAACAGGACGCAGAGTCCACGGAGGAGACGTGAACCTCAAGAACGCAATAGACCGTATTCCGGGCGGCCTGATGCTCGTGCCGATGGTGCTCGGCGCCTGTGTGCATACGTTCGCGCCGGGCGCCGGCAAGTACCTCGGCTCATTTACGAACGGGCTCATCAGCGGCACCGTGCCGATTCTCGCCGTCTGGTTCTTCTGCATGGGCGCGACGATCGACCTGCGTGCCACCGGTGTCGTGCTGCGCAAGTCGGGCACGCTCGTGCTGACGAAGATTCTCGTCGCCTGGCTTGCCACGTTGCTCGCGGCGCAGTTCATTCCCGACGACGGGATCAAGTCCGGCGTGCTGGCCGGCTTGTCGCTACTCGCGATCACCGCCGCGATGGACATGACCAACGGCGGACTCTACGCCGCGGTCATGCAGCAATACGGCACCAAGGAGGAAGCCGGCGCGTTCGTGCTGATGTCGATCGAATCGGGGCCGCTCGTGAGTATGTTCATACTCGGGGCAACCGGCGTGGCCGTTTTCGAGGCCCGGCTTTTCGTGGGTGCGGTACTGCCGTTTCTGATCGGCTTCGCGCTGGGCAATCTCGACAAGCAGTTGCGCGAGCTCTTCGGCCGGTGCGTTGTCCCGCTCATCCCGTTCTTCGGCTTTGCCCTTGGCAACGGCATCGATCTCGGCGTGATCGCGAAAAGCGGCCTGCCGGGCTTGCTGCTCGGCCTCGTCGTCATCGTCATCACCGGCATCCCGCTCATGCTGTCGGACAAGCTGATCGGCGGCGGCAACGGTACGGCCGGGCTCGCCGCGTCTTCGACGGCCGGCGCGGCGGTGGCGAACCCCGCCATCATCGGCGAGATGGTGCCGAAGCTCAAACCGATGGTGCCGGCGGCCACCGCGCTCGTCGCCACGGCCTGCCTCGTTACCGCCATCCTCGTGCCGATTCTCACGGCGATGTGGGCGCGCCGGGTCGGCAACGGCGCGGCACGCTCCGACGCGATGCCGGCTGCGCACGGCCGTCCGCTCGAGCAGGAAGGACACATCTGAACGCTCGGGTGTCGGCGTATCCGAACGATGCGGGACGCGGCTCGGCCGTCGTCCGTCCCGCGCGCTTCGCCCCTGGCGCCAGGCAGACCCTTGGCGCCAAACGGAGGACCCATTGACGGCAACGACAAGGAGACGCTGCATGATCGTTTCATCTTCGTTTCGACGGACGCTGTGCTCGCTGGCCGGTGTGACGCTGATCGTGGCGAGCGGCGCGGTGCGCGCCACGGCCCCCGACGAGAACGGTGCCGCGGTGGCGAGCGCGGTGGAGGCCATGCGCTCGGCCATGCTCGCGAGCGACGGCGCCGCGCTCGCCAAACTCGTCGAAGACGATCTGACCTACGGTCACTCGTCAGGACGTATCCAGGACAAGGCCGCTTTCCTCAAGGAGCTCGACGGCACGCATGCGTTCCGTTCGCTCACGCTGTCGAATCAGACGGTCAGGGTCGTGGGCGACGACGCGATCGTGCGTCACGTGTTCGACTCGGAAAACAATCAGCCCGACGGCAAGGTGACGACCTCGCACATCGGCGTATTGCAGGTATGGAAGCATCGCCCCGAAGGCTGGCGGCTGCTCGCGCGTCAGGCTTATCTGCTGCCGAAGCAATAACGGCTGGCGTACGCGTCAACCACTTGCGCACCTTCAGACGTTCGCCCGGGCCGGCCGCACGCATGCGCGGCCCGCGGCGGCGCCTCACTCGGCTACCCGGTAGCGTTCGAGCCAGTGCGCATAAGGTGCCGGCAACACCCATGACGGGCGCTCGATTTCGAGCCGCAGCGCGGCCTGATAGGGCCAATGCGGATTGGCGAGGTGCGCGCGGCCGACCATGACGAGGTCGAGCTGGCCTTCGGCAACCGTCCGGTTCGCGATGGCGGGCGAATCGATGCCCCAGGCCGACGCAACGGGCAACTCCGCTTCGCGGCGTACACGCTCGGCAAGCGGCGCGAGGAAGGCCGGACCCCAGGGAATCTTCGCATCGGGCGTCGAGAACCCGGCGCTGACACTGAGCAGATCGAGGCCGCCGCGGCGCAATCCCTTTGCGAGTTCGATCGACTCGGCGAGCGTGGTTTCGTCGCGGCCGTCGTACTCGATCACGCCGAAGCGCGCCGTGAGCGGCAGGCGCTCGGGCCACACGTCCCTTACCGCCGCGAGCGTTTCGAGCAGGAACCGGCTGCGGCCGGCGAGATCGCCGCCATAAGCGTCGTCGCGCCGGTTCGAATGAACCGAGAAGAAGCTCTGCGCCAGATAGCCGTGAGCGAAATGCAGCTCGAGCCATTCGAAGCCGGCATCGCGCGCGCGTTTCGCGGCCGCGACGAAATCCGCCTTCACGCGGGCGATGTCTTCGAGCGTCATGGCCTTCGGCACCTTCGGCAACTGCGCGCCGTATGCGACGGCGGACGGCGCGAGCGTCGCCCAGCCGCGCGGGTCGCCGTCGGCGATATGATCGTCGCCCTCCCACGGGCGGTTCGCGCTGGCCTTGCGCCCCGCGTGCGCGAGCTGAATGCCGGGCACGGCGCCGGCCGCCTTGATCGAGGCGGCGATGCGCGCCATGCCTTCGGCCTGCTCGTCGTTCCAGAGGCCCGTGCAGCCGGGCGTGATCCGGCCTTCGGGCGAAACGGCCGTCGCCTCGACGATCACGAGGCTCGCACCGCCGCGCGCAAGGCTCGCGTAGTGCGTGAAGTGCCAGTCGTCGACGAACCCGTCGACCGCGCTGTATTGGCACATCGGCGGCACGGCTATGCGATTGCGCAACGAGACGTCTTTGAGTCGGAAGGGGGTGAATAAAGCAGCCATAGCGGGTGGTTTGCCTCGGGTTGGACAACGTCTTGGGTCAGGCTCGATAGCCTACGGCTCCGGCGCTATAATTAAAACCACCCGCTGGTTATCGGTTTGATAAGAGTTGCTTATGCTGAATCCGCAATGGCTGCGTACGTTCGCGGCGCTGGCCGAGCTCGGTCACTTCACCAAAACGGCCGAACGGCTCGGCCTGACGCAAGCTGCGGTGAGCCAGCACCTGCGCCACCTCGAGCAGGCGCTCGGGCCGCTCTTGATTCGCCGGCCTCGCAGCTTGGAACTCACGCCGGCCGGCCGTGCGCTGCTCGAGTACTGTGACGAGGTGGACTGTGCCGACGAGCGTCTCAAGCTGCGCCTGACCGAAGCCGACAGGGATCGTGGCGAGATCAGCATCATTACGCCGGGCAGCATCGGGCTGTCGGTGTATCCGTTGCTGCTCGAGTTGCAGCAGATGAGCCCCGGGCTCTCGGTGCGGCACCGCTTCGCCCCCGATAGCGAAGTGCTCGACGGGGTGCTGACGAATCGCTACGAGTTGGGCATCGTGACACTGAAGCCCGACGACGTGCGCCTGGAGGCGAGCTATTTCGCCGAGGAGCCGCTGGAACTCGTGGTGCCGGCGGGCGAGTGCGTGCATACCTGGGAGGATCTCGAGCGCCTGGGATTCATCGATCACCCCGACGGCAAGGCCATGGCGAGCCGCCTGCTGAGCCGGCGCTTTCCGGGCAACCCGGGCGTGCGCACGCTGCCGTGCCGCGGCTTCAGCAATCAGGTGGGACTCATTCTCGAGCCGGTGGCGCGCGGTTTCGGCTTCACCGTCATACCGCGTCACGCGCGCACGGCGTTCGGCCGACCGGACGCGATCGAAGTCGTCGAATGCGGTGCGACGGTGGTGGATACGCTATGGCTCATCCATCGCGCGGAATGGCCCGTCTCGGCCCGCGCACTGCGTGCGATCGCTCATCTCCAGCAAAGCTGCAGCGCGAAGCAAAGCGCCGAGCCGGCGCCGGTGCCGGCCTACTTGCGCAAACTATCGAGCACGTCGCGCCAGACGAACGGCGCGTAGTCCGCGTAGCACGCGCCGGCCGCGGCCATCGTGTCGACGAAACGGTCCTGCAGCTGTGCGCAGGCTGCGCTCATCGAAGGCTCGATGCCCGCATCGCGCAGCGTCTCGGCCACTTCGCGCATCTCGGCCGCGCGGCGCCGCCCGTGCTCGGCCACGCGGCTGATCAGATAACCGGGAAGGTCCGCATTCGTGCGGAACTTGTCGAACGTCTCGCGCAACGAAGCGAGCACGATTTCGTCGGCGCCGTAGACGCGCGCCGCGCTCAGGCACTCGACGGTCAACGCCTCGATGCCCTTGATCATGACGCTGCGGCACATCTTCGCGGCCGACGCGACGCCGACCTTCGTCGAGACCGCGCGCGCGTCGAACCCGAGGGCGCGCAGCGCGTCGGCCACCGCTTCCGCATCCCTGCCGCCAAGCAGCATCGGCACCGCGATGCCGTAAGGCGGGACCGGCGCCATCACGGCCGATTCCACGAAGCGGCCGCCGGCCGCCTCGATCACCGTGCAGCCGTGCGTTTTCGTGGCGGGCGAGACCGAGTTGATGTCGAGGAACACCTGCCCGGGTGCGATCGCCGCCGCCACGCCGGCCGCCACTTCGAGATCGGAGGCGGCCGTGACGGCCGATACGATGAGATCGGCGCCGCGAATCGCGTCGGCCACCGAGGCGCCCGCGCGTACGCCGGCACGGCGCGCCTTGCCGCGCATGGCCTCCGCCTCGCGCGCGTCGTCGAGCAGCAGGTCGTACATCGAAACTTCGGCGCCCTTTACCGCGAGGGCGGCACCGAGAATACCGCCCGCTTCGCCGAAGCCGATGAATGCAATGCGTTCAAACGTCGTCATGAGTCCGAGCCTTTGGCCTGAGCTTTATCCGTCCAACCGCGTGCCGTCTAACCGCGTGCCGTCCAACCGCGTGCCGTCCAACCGTTTGCCGTCCCACACGCTCGTCGCGATTCCGACTTCGCCGTCGAACATCCAGCGAGCCGTGCGCAGCAGCGCGGCACCGACCACGGCCGGCGCCTCGGGCGTGCCGCCCATCTCCAGCTCGACCGTGAATTCGCCCGTCGGATGCTCGACGCTCACGCGCCGGCGCATGCCACCGGTGGGGGCGGCCACGCCGTCGCAAACGGTGCCGGGCATGACTGCCGCCGTCGCGACGCTCACGGCGCCAAGCACGCCGATCGAAGCGTGGCAGCGGTGCGGAATGAAGCTGCGCGTCGAGATCGTGCCGGGCGGCGCCGTGTTGCTGCCGTGCGAGTCCGGCGTGGCGCGCGGGGGCGCGATAAGGCACATTTTCGGTACCGTGCGCGCAGCCACGTCGCCAAGCTTCATCATCGGCCCGGCCTTCAGGCGGATCGCCTCGACGCGAGCCTTCAGTTCAGTGTCGGCATCGAGCGCCTCGCGGCTCTCGTAGCCGGTACGTCCGAGGTCCGCTGCGCGAATCAGCACGAGCGGCATGCCGTTGTCGATGCAGGTGACGTCGACCCCGCCGATGGTGTCGCGCGCATTGCCCGTCGGCAGCAGGGCTCCGCAGGTCGAGCCCGCCGTGTCCTTGAATGCGAGCGGAATCGGCGCGGCCGTGCCGGGCACCCCATCGATGCGGGTGTCGCCCTCGTAGCACACATAACCGCCCGGCGTCTGCACGGTCGCCACAGCCGTCTGGCCCGTGTTGACCATATGAATGGCGACCTTCGTCGTGCCGTCGGCTGCCGGCACGAGCCCGCGCTCGATCGCGAACGGACCTACGGCGGCGAGCATGTTGCCGCAGTTCTGGCCGTAATCGACACGTGCTTCGTCCACGACCACCTGCGCGAACAGATAGTCGACGTCAGCGTCCGGCCGCGCCGAGCGCGACACGATAGCCACCTTGCTCGTAAGAGGATCGGCGCCGCCGATGCCGTCGATCTGACGCTTGTCGGGCGAACCCATCACGGCCAGCAGCACGCGGTCGCGCGTGGCCGGATCGGCCGGCAGGTCGTCGGCGAGAAAGAAACCGCCCTTCGACGTGCCGCCGCGCATCATCATGCAGGCAATGCGTGTCTGGCGTCGTGCCGCGCTGGTCGACATCGGCGGGTCTCCTCAAAGTTGATCGGCGGACTCGACGTAGCGCAGGCCCTTGGCGGCCAGCTTGTCGCGCATGTCGTAGTAATCGAGGCCGAGCTTGCCCGTGGCCAGCACGCCGCGCGTCTTTTCTTCCTTCTCGAGCCGCGCTCGCGCGGCGGTGGCCACCGCCTCGACCGTTTCGAGCGGCACGACCACGACGCCGTCATCGTCGGCGACGATCACGTCGCCGGCGCGCACGAGCTGCTGTGCGCAGACGACGGGTACGTTCACCGAGCCGAGCGTTTCCTTTACCGTGCCTTGCGCCGAGACGGCTTTCGACCAGACGGGAAAGTTCATCTGCTGCAACGCGCGTACGTCGCGGCAGCCGGCATCAATGACGAGGCCGCGCACGCCGCGATGCGCGAGCGAGGTCGCGAGCAACTCGCCGAAGTAGCCGTCCTCGCAAGGGGAGGTCGGCGCGACGACGAGAACGTCGCCCGCCCGGCACTGTTCGACGGCCACGTGCAGCATCCAGTTGTCGGAGGGCGGCACGAGTACGGTGACGGCCGAGCCGGCGATCGCGGCACCGGGGTAGATCGGGCGCATGTAGGCGGCGAGCAGGCCGAGGCGGCTTTGCGCCTCGTGCACGGTGGCCACGCCGGCTTCCCGCAGCACGGCTACGCTTTCGGGGTTGGCCCGGGCGATATGAGTGACGACGACGCCGCGCTTCATGACAGGTCTCCGACGACGGCCGGGGTGATGCGCTGATAGGCCTCGGCGTACTCGATGTTGCGTGCCGCCGTGATGCCGATGTTGCGCTTTGCCTGCACGCCGCGTTGCAGCGCCACGCGCGTGTAGTACTCCCACAGGTGTTCCTGACCGGCCATGCACTCGATGGCGCGGCGCTTCGCGTCCCATACTTCGGTGATGTCGAGGAACGTGTTCGGCATCCACTCGCATTGTTCGGTTTGATGCGGCTCGAATGCATAGACGGGCGGCGCGCCGACGATCTTCTGCCCCGGATTGTGTCCTTCGGCCTGCGCGATGATGCGGGCTTCCTGCGCCACGTGCATTGCGAGCGGGTGATCGAAGTTGTAGGGATCCTTCAGCGAATGGCTCAGCACGAACGCGGGCTGTACGTCGCGGTAGACGTCGACGAGACGCAGCAACGCTTCGTCCGAAACGCGCAGCGGATAATCGCCGAGATCGAAGAATTCCACTTCGGCGCCCAGCACGTCTGCGGCGCGCTCGGCCTCTTCCCGGCGGGCGGTCTTCACTTTCTCGATCGTCATTTCGCCCTTGCGCCAGAGCTTGGCCGATTCCCCGCGCTCGCCAAACGAGAGGCACACGACTTTCACGCGGTAGCCGTTCTTCTTGTGAAGCGCGATCGCGCCGCCCGCGCGCCAGACGAAGTCGGCGCTGTGCGCGCTGACCACCAACATCGATTGATTCGCTGCCATCTGCTGTCCTTTCCCGATTGAATCGTTAGGGGGATTCTAGGTCTGGGACATGGGCCGGGGATGTGCAAACGACGCTCGTCGCCGTTCTCGTTTATTTATCGGTCCAGGCGAACAGGGGGCCGGAAAAGCGGCGCCTATGCGCTTGCCCGCGCGATATGGCGGGTTTTGGGCGCCACCGATTGGCTTATCACTGGTCGACGGCGCGGAGGGCCTGCCGTGCACGCGGCGACGGTGGCGAACCGCCAGATATACTAGCGCGGCATCTTCTCACGACAGCATGAGCACAAAGGCATGGCCCTCACGACGCAACAGGCAATCGTCCAGACACTGCGCGAACGCGTGCTGAGCGGCGAACTCGCGCCGGGCGAGCGGCTCGTCGAATTGCAGCTTGCCGAGCGGCTCGGCGTTTCGCGCACGCCGCTGCGCCTCGCGTTGAGCGTGCTGGCCACGGAGGGGCTGCTCGAGCGGTCTTCGGCGCGCGGCTTCACGGTGCGGCGGTTTTCGGTCAGGGACATTCTCAACGCGATCGACGTGCGCGGCGTGCTCGAGGGGCTCGCCGCGCGCACGCTCGCCGAGCGTGGGTTCAGCGCCGAGCTGGCCGATCGACTCGACGCCTTGCTGGAAGAAGGCGACAGGCTTTTCGCCGGAGGCGCCGCAGCGCTTACCGAAACCAATTATGCGGACCTGAACGGACGGTTTCACGCACTTATCGTCGAGCAGGCGACGAACCAGGCCCTCAGTACCGCGCTGTTGCTCAACGACCGCATTCCCTTCGTTTCCCCGGCAACGGTGGTCTTCGACAAGGATGCAAAGGAAAAGCAGTTTCAGACGCTGATGTTCGCCCACCGTCAGCATCACAGCATCGTCGCTGCGCTCAAGGCGGGGGAGGGAGCGCGCGTCGAAGCGCTGATGAAAGAGCATACGAACATATCGAAGGAAAGCCTCAATTTCCCCGGTCGGCGGCTGCATCCGGTGATGGTCGAGTCGTAATGGCTCCCCGCGTACCGGCCGCAGGTTGCGAACTCTCAGGCAGATCGTTCTAATTTATTTATCGATATCGCGTGTACGGGGGCTGAAAGCGTCGCCGCGACGGTGAATTTGTCCCTTGTCCGAGTTTGCCATGCTTCCTCATTCGGGATACAAAACTCCCTGATTTTTAAAGAATCTCCTTGTGCCGGCATGGTTCGACGCGCACCGCGCCATGACCTGTTTATTCGTATAAACCCTTGAATATTTGGGCGACTTCGGCGGCGAAGGACGTGTCGGAGAAGCACGGCATCCGTCTTCTCACCGGCGCCGCCGACGACTATATTGGATCCCATCGAGTGGGTGGGCACGTTCCCAAGCCTGCTACTCATTCCTTCCGCGCGCTCTATCGTTAGCGCTTTTCGATGTTTTATCGGCCGCCGGCTCGGGCGGCGCAAATTCGGTCTGGCACTTCGAATGCGCGAACGCCCGGGCGCGGGGTGGCCGATGTGATGGACACGCAGTCAGGACAGCAGAGAAATGGCGAGAATCATTGGCGGTATCGGCACCTCTCATGTGCCGGCGATCGGGTTGGCATACGACCGGGGGCGTCAGACGGACCCCGCATGGGTGCCGTTGTTCGAGGGCTACGAGCCGGTCGCGCAATGGCTCGCGCACGCGAAGCCGGATGTGCTTCTGATGTTCTACAACGATCATGCGAACAGCTTCTTTTTCGATTGCTATCCGACTTTCGCGCTCGGCGTGAGCCCGACGCACGAGTTTGCCGACGAAGGTGCGGGCCCGCGCCCGCTGCCGCCGATTGCCGGCCACACGGAGTTGGCCGCGCATTTGGCCGAGTGCCTCGTCAACGACGAATTCGACCTCACCGTCTTCCAGGAAAAGCCGCTCGATCATGGCTGCAATTCGCCCCTGCCTCTTTTGTGGCCCCACGACCACGGCTGGCCCGGCGCGCTCGTGCCGTTCGAAATCAATGTGCTTCAGTACCCGCTTCCCACGGCGGCGCGCTGCTTCAAACTCGGCCAGGCACTGCGGCGCGCGATCGCGTCGTTTCCGGAGGATTTGAAAGTCGTGGTGGTCGGCACCGGCGGTCTTTCGCATCAGGTGCACGGCGAACGCTCCGGCTTCAACGACGAGCAATGGGACACGACGTTTCTCGAGTTGATCGCCAACGACCCCGAGACGCTCGCGCGCATGACGCACGCCGATTACGTTCGCCGCGGCGGTGCGGAAGGTGTCGAAGTCATCATGTGGCTAGCGATGCGCGGCGCGCTCGGCGCTCGCGTGCGCGAGGTCCATCGCAACTA
The DNA here is from genome assembly GCF_034424545.1 of Trinickia caryophylli. Classification (NCBI taxonomy): domain Bacteria; kingdom Pseudomonadati; phylum Pseudomonadota; class Betaproteobacteria; order Burkholderiales; family Burkholderiaceae; genus Trinickia; species Trinickia caryophylli. Next base: position 2,498,625 of record NZ_CP139970.1, read on the forward strand.
TTACCTGGCGACCAGCACGGCGATGGCCGTGACGGTCTATGAAAACGCCGACGATTGAGACGAAGAGGCACGCATGAATCCGCAACTTGCCGGCATCGAAGACCTGCCGGGCACCTATCCGTTCGACGTGCGCCAAAGTGTGCGCGCGCTGCGTCTGAACCGCTTTTTCTGGCGCATGCGCGAGCAGGCGTGGCGTAACAAATGGCTCGCCGATCGCGCGGCTGCCTACGATGAGGCCGGCCTCACCGAGGCGGAGCGCGCGCTCGTCGATCGTCAGGACTGGATCGGCCTTATCCGCCATGGCGTGTGCTTTTTCGTACTCGAAAAGTTCGCGCGCGTGGTCGGCGTATCGAATCTCGCCATGTACGCCGCGATGCGCGGCGAAACGCTCGAGGTTTTTTTGGCCACCCGGCGGGTGCCCGCAGCGGCCTGAAGACACCCGCCCCCCGCACGCAACGACAAATTCCGGCCGGCGCACTCGGCCCGCGACGACGCGCCGGACTGGAGTCAGGAGACAGTGATGACATCCGCTACGACCAACATCAAGAACCTCATCGACGAGCGCCCCGTTTCGCGTTATCAGTGGCTCGTCCTCTTCCTTTGTTTTTTTATCGTGATGCTCGACGGCATCGATACCGCCGTCATGGGCTTCGTCGCACCGGCGCTCATGCATGAATGGAACGTGACGCGCGCCGCGTTCGGCCCCGTCATGAGTGCTGCGATGTTCGGCCTCGCCGTGGGCGCGCTCGTGGCCGGCCCCTATGCGGACCGTGTCGGCCGCAAGACGGTGCTGATCTCGTCCGTGTTCGTCTTCGGCCTGTTCAGCGCGGCTTGTGCGTTCGCGCAAACGCCGGGGCAACTGATGGCGCTGCGTTTCCTCACGGGCCTGGGGCTCGGGGCCGCGATGCCGAACTCGACGACGCTGCTCTCCGAATACATTCCGACACGCGTGCGCTCGCTGCTCGTGACGATCATGTTCACGGGCTTCAATCTCGGCTCGGGCTGCGCGGGCTTTCTCGCCTCGTTCATCATCGCGCATCAGGGCTGGCGCGGTGTGCTCTTCATCGGCGGCCTCCTGCCGGTACTCAGCGTCCCGTTGCTGCTGTGGCTGCTGCCGGAGTCGGCGCGCTTTCTCGTTGCGCAAAAGCGTCCCGCGCAACGGGTGGCCGCCGTCGTCAACCGTGTGGTGGGTACGCGTTTCGCGGCCGATACGGTGTTTACGACCCCCGAGCCCGATACCGCCGGCAAGGCGCCTGTGCGCGTGCTCTTCAGCGACGGTTATGCGTTCGGCACGATCATGCTGTGGACCACCTATTTCATGGGCCTGCTGATCATCTACCTGCTGACGGGCTGGCTGCCCACGCTCATCAAGGATGCGGGGTTTCCGATCGAGCGCGCGGCGTCGATCACGGCGATGTTCCAGATCGGCGGCACGGTGGGCGCGATTCTCGTCGGCTTTGCGATGGACCGCTTCGACCGCAATCGCGTCATCGCCTTTGCGTATCTGATGGGCGGCGTGTTCATTTTCGCGCTCGGTGCCGGTACGCTCAATTCGTCCTGGCTGCCGGTGCTCGTCACGATCTCGGGCTTTTTCATGAGCGGTGCCCAAACGGGCCTCAATGCGCTCGCGCCGACCTGCTATCCCACGCGTGCGCGTGCCACCGGCGTGAGCTGGATGCTCGGCATGGGCCGCTGCGGCGGCATTCTCGGCTCGCTGATGGGCGGCGTGCTGCTTTCGATGGGCTTCCAGTTCAGCGTGGTGTTTTCGATTCTGGCCGTGCCCGCGGTGCTAGCGGCCGTCGCGATCGTCATGAATCGCTTCGCTGCGCGCTTCGTCACGTACAAGGTCAACTTCTGACGGGTACCGTCGGGCGCGCAAAGGTGCGGCAAAAGCGCGGCAAAAGCGGTTCGATCAGCGAGCGACCTGAATCGCGCGATTGCCGTGTTCCGCCTCAGTTGAACGCCACGCGCGTCGTGCGCGAGACTTCCCCTACCACCACGCGGATCGCATCGATGAGCGCACGCGCGGCCGGCGACGGTGTGCCGGCCGCGCGCAGCGTCAGCCCGATGTCGCGGCTCGTCGCGCGCGTCGGCACATCGAGCACGGTCAACTGCCCCGCCTGCACCTCATAGTGCAACTGCTGCGCGGAGACGGCCGCCACCATGTCGGTACGCAGCAGCACGCCGCGAATGACGGCGAGGTCGGCTGTTTCGACGCTCGGCATCGGCGGCTTCACGCGTGCCCGCTTGAACATGGCCTCGATGAGCGCGCGCGCAGGCGCATGGCTGCGCGGCAGAATCCAGCGTGCATCGGCCAGATCCTTCAGCGCGAGCTCGCCGCGCCCCGCCAGCGGGTGATCGTAACGCGCGAGCACCACGAGATCCTCCGACATCAGCCGCTCGTTTTCCAGGCCGCTTGCCGCATCGTTCGCGCGCAGCGCGCCGAGAATGAAGTCGATATCGCCTGCGCGCACGCCCGCGACGAGCGTTTCGTATGCGCTTTCGTCGGTGACCACGCGCACACCGGGGTACTTCATGCTGACGCGCGCGATGGCGGCGGGCAGGATCAGCGTGCGGCCGAGCGGCAACGCGCCCACAGTGACGCTGCCCTGCACCGTGCCGCGCAGTGCGGCGATATCGTCGGCGACATGGCGCAACTCGTTCAGTGCGCGCCGCACGTGTAGCAGGAACGTTTCGCCGTCGGCGGTGAGGAGCAGGCCGCGCGGGTTGCGATGAAAAAGCGGCATGCCCGCGCCGCTTTCGAGGATGCGGATCGCGCTGCTGACAGCGGGCTGCGTGATACCGAGCGCATGCGCGGCGCTCGGCATGTGCTTGTGCTTCGCCAGTTCGGAAAACACCTGCAGCCGCCGCGTGTTGAGCAAAAAGGCCGGCACCGGCATGCCAGCCTTGAGCGAGCGCGTGCGCGACTGGCGCGTCGCGCACCAGCGGTCGAGCGCTTCGAGTTCCGCGAACACACGCTCGCTTCGCTCGAGCACGACGCGGCCCGCGGCAGTGGGCAGCATGCCGGAGGGCTTGCGGTCGAAGAGCGCTTCGCCGAGTTCTGCCTCGATTTCCTGCACGGCGCGGCTCACGGCCGATTGCGCGCGATAGAGCGCGCTTGCGGCCTGGCTGACGCTGCCGGTGTCGGCCACGAGCCGCACGGCGCGAAGATGCGCAAGACTGAGTTGGACGCTCGAGTTCATCGTGATCGTTCGGGGGCCCGGCCGGGCGAGGTGTCGGATGCCCCGAGAGTATAGCGAGAGGCGGCCCTGTCATGCTGCCGACACACGGCTGACCGAGCATCTTTCGCCAGCAAGAAACGGTAAGGGTGCGCTGCCTGCGGCGGCCAACGCCGCCGCATTGCTCGCTGAACGACGAAGCGAAGAAGCGAAGAAACGGACGACAAAGGAGTGGCCATGATCTGTATTCGACCGCGAATTGGGCGGCTCGCGCCGGTGGCGCACGTTGCCTCGGCTATCGCCACGGTTTGCGCCTTCAGTCTCGGCACCGCGGCGGATGCCGCTCAGCTCATTGCCGTGGGCCAGTTGAGTGGCACGGCGGCGGATCGGTCGACCGGGACGGCCGCCGCGCTCGAAAACGGCGTGGCCGGCAATCTCTTCGGCGGCATCGGCTCGGGCATGGCGTACGCGGGCTGCGAGACGTTCCTCGCCGTGCCCGATCGCGGCCCCAACGCGGTGCCGTACGACGCGGCGCTCGACGATACGACCTCCTACATCACCCGCTTCCACACGCTGCGGCTGCACCTCGAGCGTGCGCCCGAAGGCGCGGCGCTGCCTTTCACGCTCACGCCGCAGTTGCGCGCCACAACGCTGCTCCATGCATCCGAGCGTCTCGTCTATGGCAACGGCGCATCGCTTGGCGTGCCCGATGGCACGCCCGCGCTCAATCGCCGCGATCGCACTCACTACTTCACGGGGCGCTCGGACAATTTCGATCCGACGCACCGATCCACCTATCCATTCAACGCGCGTTTCGATCCCGAAAGCATCCGCGTGAGCAATGACGGCGAGAGTGTCTACATCTCGGACGAATACGGGCCGCACATCTACCGCTTCGAGCGCCGCACGGGCCGCCGCACGGGCGTATTCGACGTGCCCGATACCTTTGCGGTGACGGCATCGAGCCCCGTCGGCAACGATGAAATCGCGCAGAACGCCACGGGCCGCGTTGCCAACAAGGGCATGGAGGGGCTCGCGATTTCGCCCGATGGCAAGAGCCTTTTCGGCATGATGCAAAGCCCGTTGCTGCAGGATGGCGGCACGAGCGCCGCATATACGCGCATTGTGCGCATCGACTTGCGCACCGGCGCGACACGTCAATATGCCTACCCGTTGACGAACATCGGCACCGCCGCCAAGCCCAAATATCCGACTGTGAGCGAAGTGCTCGCCGTCAACGACCATCAACTGCTCGTGGACGAGCGCGACGGCAAAGGGCTCGGCGACGATTCGAGCGCCGGATTCAAAAAGGTGTTTCTCGTCGATCTATCCGGCGCTCAGGACGTGAGCCAGGCGTCGGGCGAAGCGGGTCTTGCACCCTATGCGTTGAAGAAGTCGCTCTTTCTCGACGTGGTGGCGGCATTGACGGCAAACGGCATGGACGCAGCCGATATTCCGGCGAAGCTCGAGAGCCTCGCGTTCGGCTACGACGTGACCGTCGATGGCGTTCGCAAGCACACGCTGTTCATCGCAAACGACAACGACTTTCTCGGTGCGATCACCGATACCCATCATCCGGCCGGCACGGCGAATCCGAATCGCTTCTTCGTGTTCTCCTTCGATCGCACGGAGTTGCCGGGTTATGCGCCGCAGCAGTTGCGGCCGCGTGCATGCCACTGGCATGCGGATCGCGACGGGCGCGACGGCGAGGACTGAGCCTTGCGCCGGCTCGTTCTCATGCCTTGAGCGTTGCCGCGCGCCCTCGGCCCGAGCCGGCAGCAACGGGTCATGCGCATCGGGCGCGCGACAAAATTTGCGCTCGATGGCGAAGATATTCGCCTTCTGTCCTAAGGTTATGGACCTATTTTGCCGACAAAGGGCGTGACGGGTATTCGGCGCGCGCGCATGACGCGGCGCATCGCTCGTCACCTCGGTAATCGAACGAACTCGACTCAGTCGACAGAACATAGGACCGATCCATGATCATCGTCAACGCAACGACCGCCGCAACGTCGACGGCACCCGACACCGCGGCTTCGGCCACGACGTCGGCGGCGAGCGGGGCCGCCGCGCCGGCCGGCAGCAGCTCGTCCACCCGGACTCAAACCGGCTCGGCGTCGTCTTCCGCCTCTTCGGCTTCATCCGCTTCCAGCTCGGCCGGCGGCAGCACGCAAAGCGATGCTGAAAAGCAATTGAAAGCATTGATCGAATCCCTGCAAAGGCAATTGGCCGAAATCCGGCAGGAGGTTGCGCGCGCATCGGAGCAGGCCGGCAAGTCGACGGACGAGCTCCACACCTCGCAGGTCGAGGCGCTGACGGCGCGCGAGAGCGCCATCTCTTCCGCCCTGCAGACGGCAACGGCGGAACTCGCAAGCGTCATGCTCAAGAGCGGCAAGACCACGGGGATCGTCTCCGTCCAGAGCTGACCCGCCGCGTCTCTTCGGCGCAGCCGCTCGGCTGCGCCTTCTTTTTTCGCTGTGCTGCTTTCGATAGCAGAAACGATTGGTTGGCCGCCGATGGCGCGGCGGCGATCATGCCCACATGGCTTCCGATGGGGAAGCCTGTTTTTTTCGAGGGCGGCAGCGATGGCGGTATCTCCCGATCGGTTGGCTTTGGGCCCGGCAGCGGCGGAGCAGGCCGCCCATGGCGGCGCTCGTGTCCGCCGCGATGTCGGCACGCGGCGCGCGCAGCTCGGCTTTTTGGCTGCCTGGCTTGCCTTCGGCACCGTGCTTTTGCTGTTGCCGGCTCCGCAGGGCCTCGGCGCACGCGGGCACGCAACGCTCGCCGTGGTCGTCTGGGCCGCCATCGTCTGGATGACCGAAGCGGTTCCCGTAGGGGTGAGCGGGCTCGGCATCGTATTGCTGCTCGTCGTCTCGCACGCGGTACCGCAGTTCGCGCAGGCAGCCGGCGGCTTCGCGACGCGCGTGGTCTTTCTCTGCCTCGGCGCCTTTCTGTTTTCGGCGGTCATGCAAGCGGCCGGGCTCGATCGCCGCATCGCGCTGTGGCTGCTCGACCGGCTGCGCGCGAGCACGGCCAACGGCGTGATATGGGCGATGTTCGCGGCGAACGTCGTACTGTCATTCGTCGTGCCGGCGGCCAATGCGCGCGCCGCGGCCCTGCTGCCGGTCACGAACGGCATCGTGAAGCTCTTCGGCGATACGGCGGACGAGCGTCGCGCGAGAAAGGCCATCGTCATTCAGGCGCTCGTCTACGGCTCGATGATCAGCGGCATGTGCATCCTGACCGCGCACCTGCCCAACATGGTGATCGTCGGCCTCTTTCAGAAAACGCTCGGCGTGCATATCTCGTACGCCGACTGGTTCAAGCTGCAGTGGCCCTATCTCGGCATGTTCGCCATCACGCAGCTCTGGGTGCAGTGGTATTTCGGATCGCGCGGCGTGGCCATTCCGGGTGGCCGCGAAGCGGTCGCGGCTGCGCGGCGGGCCGCGTCCCCCGCCGGCTGGCGCGATGTCGCGATCCTCGCCGTGCTCGCCGCAGTGGCCGTACTCTGGGCCACCGAATCGCTGCATGGCATCGCCTCGGAAAACGTCGCCCTGCTCGGCACGGCATGCCTCTTCGCGCCCGGGCTGCTCGGCTTCGGCTGGAAGGAGGTTCAGGAGCGCACGATCTGGGGAACGGTGCTGCTGCTCGGCGGCGCGCTCTCGCTATCGAGCGCCATCAGCGCGACGGGGCTCGCGCAATGGGCTGCGGCGCACATCTACGCACTCGCGAGCGGGCACCCGTGGTGGGCCGCGCTTGCGATCGTGATGGCGGCCACGCACGTTATTCGCATCGGCATGCTGTCGAACGTGGCAGCGGTCACCATGATCGCGCCGATCATGCTCGCGCTCGCGCCGCGCCTCGGCCTGCATCCGCTCGCGTTCACGCTGCTCGTGAGCGACACCGACAGCTTTGCCTACATCCTGCCGACGCAAATCACGGCAGGCGTCATCGCATATAGCAGCGGCGCCTTCACGACGGCCGACTACGCGAAGGTCGGCGTCGTCTCGGTGGTGATCGCGATCGTCTACGGCATCGTGGTGATTGCGCCTTGGTACGCGCACATGGGCATCCCCATCTGGGATCCTTCCGCGCCCTTGCCGTTCAGCCGCTGAGCCGGCCGCTGCCTGTTTCACGAGGAGTTGCGATGAAAAACGAGGCATCGCCGTTCGCGGCGGCGTACGAAGCGCTGCGCGCACGGCTCGGCGAGCACGTGGCGCCGCAGGGGCTTTACGTGCAAAACAAGGCATTGCCGTTCGCCGGGCGGATCGAATGCAACGTCGAGCGCATCGAAGCGGGCAGTTGGCACGAGATCGTGCTCGTGTACGAGGTGGGGGCCTCGGGCATTGCGGACGGCGCGTCGCTGAAAGCCACCTTCAAGTTCTACTCGGATTGGGCGCTCTTTCAGACGTCCGACCCAACGGCTGCCAACTATGTGAGCGCCGAGTATCAGGCCGGGCCGCTCGTCGCGGGCCAAAGCCCGGCCACCGTGCAGGCGCTCCATGTCCGCTTCGATCAGAAGGGCCACGAACGTCCGTTTCAGAAAGCGGTGATCGTCGATATCGTCGACGGCTATCTGAACGCGGGCGACCGTATCGTGATCCGTCTCGGCGACCGGCGGCGAGGCCCCGGCACGCGCGTGCAGACGTTCGTCGAAGACGCATTCAAGATCCGCGTCTACGTCGATCCGCTCGGCACCTCGCGGTTCGTTGCCGTGCCCGGCGATGTCGCGATCGCCATCGAACCGGGCGCGGCCTCGCACGTCGTCGTCAACGGGCCGCGCTTCGTGCAACCGGGCGTGCCCGCACGGCTCGGCATCTCGCTTCAGGACAAGTGGGGCAACGTTTGCCGCGATGCGCGCGGCGCGGTACGCGTGCGCGCCTATGCGGGCGAGCGAATCGTCTACGAGCGCGCCCATGCCCTCGCGCAGGGCGGCTGGGCCGTCGCGCACGTGGGCGATCTGCCGACCGACCGCGGCGATCTGCGCATCGTGGCGGACGTGCCCGAGGCCCGGGACGTGGCAGCGGCCGAGGCGCGCCTGAGCGTGGGCGATTTTCCGGCACCGCGCGCGCTTTACGCCGACCTCCACGTTCACGCCCACGACACGGTCGGCACGAACAGCCCCGCCTATAACGCGGCTTATGCGCGCGATATCGGTCGTATCGACGTGTTCGGCTACACGGCCAACGACTTCCAAATCACGGACGAGAACTGGGGCTTTGGCGTGCAATCGGTGGCGGATCTCCACAAACCCGGCGAGTTCGTCGTCTACCCGGTGCAGGAATGGTGCGGCAGCTCGACGGCCGGCGGGGACCACAACGTGGTCTTTCTCGGAGAAGCGGCGCCTTCGTTTCCATACAACGCACGCGGCGAGCACAATCGCACGTTCGTCTGGAACGAGGACATGAAGGGCGCGTCCGTCGAGCTGGGGCGCTGGCCCGTGGAGGAGCTTTGGGACGCCTATATCGATGATGCCGAATCGCATCTGATCATCCCGCATGTCGGCGGCAGACGCTACATCCCCGACTGGCATCATCCCGAACTCGAGCGGCTCGTCGAGATCGCGTCGAGCTGGGGGCATTTCGATTGGCTCTACCGCGACGTAATCGCGCGCGGGTACAAGCTCGGCGTGGCCGCGAGCGGTGACGAGCATCGTGGGCGGCCCGCGGGCGGCGCGCCGGGCGTGCAGGTGTTCGGTGTGAAGGGCGGGCTCACAGGCGTTATTGCGGAGCAGCTCGATCGCGGTACCGTCGCGCGTGCACTGAGGGCCCGCCATACCTGGGCGACCACAGGCGAGCGCTCGGCCGTGCTCGTGCGCTGCGGCAACCGCCTGCAAGGCGATGCGTTCACCCACGCCGGGCCGGCCACGCTCGACTATCGCTTCCTCGGCGATACCGGATGGGAATACGTGGCGGCCTTCGATCACACCGGGCCCATCTGGTCGCGCAATCTGCATGCGGAACTCGGCTTCTCCGACAGGCTGATCCGCGTGCGCTGGGGCGGGGCGCGCATTCGCGATCGCTATCGCTGGGCCGCGTGGCAGGGCCGCATTCGCATCCTGAACGGCACGATCAACCGGTTCGGCGCACACGGGCTCGAACATCTCGAAGAGACGGTGTGGCGCGAGGGCGCGACCGACATCGGTTTTCGCAGCGACACCTACGGCGATGCCGATTCGATCGAAATCGACGTGAGCAATCTGGCGAAAGCGAGGATCGTCGTCGAGGGCACGATCGACGGTTTCGTGAAGGTCGGCGATCCACTGGCCGGCAATCCGTTTGCGCATGCGCCGACGTTTCATTGGGAGACGACGGGGGCCGAACTTCTTGCGCAAGGCGGCGCGTTGCAGTTCGAGCTCGGCGGCACCGAGCTTTTCATCGCGCTCGAACGGCTCACCGAAGCGTCGCTGCCGGCCGATCTGGCCGGGCATTTCACGGTGGCGCCCGAGAATGGGCCCTTCGGTCATCGGCCGGTTTATTTTTTCGGCCGTCAGCGCAACGACGCAAAAGTGTGGTCGTCGGCGCAATTCATCACGTTCGAATGACGGATATCGCGTGCGGCGCGAGCCGAACATTCGATGAAAACGTGACGAATGTGTCGGCATGCAACGCTGCACTCGCCGCAAATGCCTGTCGTACAAAGAGATTGCCATTTCCTTTCGTGCAGCCTGTTGCTTCCCGATACATCCCGTAACGTGCGCCGCGGCATCGCCTTCATAGAATCTTCTCACCGCAACTCGTTTTTTTGGGAGAACTTCAAATGAAGACGAAACGCTGGACACTTTGGGCTGCTACCGGTATGTCGGTGATCGTGTCGTCGGTTGCTTTCGCGGCCGGCAGTGCAGGCACCGCCGCGACGGGCACGTCGACGGATACGACGGTCGGCACGTCGGCAGGCGCCACCGTTGGCGGCACGAGCGGCAGCGGCGCGAGCACGAACCTCAACGGCGGTGCTGGCGTGAATGCGGCAACGGCCCCGGGCATCAATGCGGGCGGAACCTCGTCGAGCCATATGAGCAGCGAGGGCACGGCAAACAGCAACGGCGTCGATTCGCAAAACCGCGCAACGGGCCTCTCGCGCGCCGAAGACCGCGCATCGGCACAGTCGGACCTCGGCGGCGCTCAATCCACGCAGGATCAATCCGGTGCAACGACCAAATCGACGACCAAGTCCAAGAAGACGCAGCGCCATCACGTGCGCAAGCCGACTTCGACGACGTCACCCGATAGCGGCTCCTGATTCTCATTGATCGGATACGTCCGACAGGCGGGTGGGCCGGCAGGCTCACCCGCCTTCACTTGGGAGTCAGAAGCGTGTACGTAATCCCACCATCACACTGCGGCCGCCCTCGGGGGCGATGTCGCGCACGACCGAGCTCGCGTAACGGACGTCCTGGTTCGTGAGATTCTGCCCGCGCAGATAAGCCAGCCAGTCCGTGGATCTCACGCGGAACCTGTAGGTCAACGAGAGGGCGAGCGTCGTATAACCGTCGGTTGACAGATCTTCGGCCGGTACCCGATGCTGGGCCCACGCGTGAACCATTTCGGCTCTCGCGCCGAAGCGGCCGTATCCGTAGTCCGCGGCCAGCGTGGCTCGCAGCGGGGAAATTCTCGGCAATGCCTCGCCCGTGTCGACGTTGCGCGCATGCGTATAGTCCGCGCTCAACTCCACGTCCACGTGGTGCGGGCCCTTCACGAACACGCGCCATTTGCCGTCCAGCTCCACGCCGTAGAACTCGGCGCGTACGCCGCGGTAGACGGCTTCCTTGAGTGCGTCGTCGGTCCCGGCCGGCACCGGTTGGTCGTCGCCGTCCACGAGCCGCCCCGTGTTGAACTCCGTCAGATAGTTCGCGAAACGGCTGTAGAACAGGCCGGCGCTGGCCTTGTTGGGGCCGCGTTGGAAGCGCAGCGACAGATCGGTCGAAATGGCTTTCTCTTTTTGCGCATCTGGGTTGCCGATCAGATACTGACCGGTGGCATCGTGCGGGCCGTTCGCGTACAACTCGTAGAGCGCAGGCGCGCGCTCGGTGTAGGCGACGTTGCCGACGAGCGACCAGGCTGGCGTCAGCGCATAGCGTGCGCCCGCCGACAAGCTGCCCGCATTGAAATCGCGCCGGCGCGCCGAAGCAAACTTCGAGTCGCTCTCTGCCGTCGGGTCGGTCCGCACGTGCTCGATGCGCGCGCCCACGCTCAGCTCGAGCGCCTGCGTGGCGGCCCATTCCTCGAGGCCGAAGAGCGCGACGTTCGTGGTGCGCGTGGTCGGCACGAGGGTTTCGTCGCCGAGCGCCGAAAACGTGTTCTGGCTCGCCTGTATGCCGATGGCGCCTTCGAGCGGCCCAAGCGGACGGTGGCGCGCTTCGACGCGGGCCTCGTAGCCATGATTGCGAAACGTCGTGCTCGTTTCGCCGTGGTCGATTTCCCGGTGCTCGTAATCGGTGTAGCCGAAATCGAACTTGAGGCGGCTGAACGGGCCCCGCAGATTGCGCAGTTCCGAGGCGAACGCGATGTGGTCCTGGTGCATCCTCAGGCGGACGTTCTCTTCGGCGACCGAACCGTAGTTTGCTTCGTAGCCGTTGTACGAGAGGCCCGCATAGCCATCGGCCCAGGTGTACGAGCCGCCAGCGGAGCCGCCGTGCCAGCGGCCATTGCTGTTCGGAATGCTGCCGTACGGCTCGGCGGCGTCGGCGCCGTCGAGCGCGCGCTGGCGCGGCGAATGCGCGAAGCCCGGGATACGCTCCTTGCTCGTTTCGCGCTCGAATGCGTCTATATGAAACGCGAAACGATTATTGCCGCCTTCGATCTGCGCCGCGCCCGCGCGCGCATCGTTCGCGCCGCCGTAGCTGACGTCGGCTTCGCCCGTCACGCCGCTGATCGCTTCGCGCGGAATGCGATTGTCGATCGTATTGATCACCCCGCCGATCGCGTTTCCGCCGTAAAGCAGCGCGGCCGGCCCGCGCACGATTTCCACGCGCTCGATCGACAGCGGGTCCTGCGGCACGGCGTGGTCGTACGAAAGCGACGATGCGTCATAGGCCGCCACGCCGTTTTGCAGCAGTCGGATACGGTCGCCGTCCATGCCGCGAATGATCGGCCGGCCGACGAGCGGGCCGTACGTGGTGGTGGACACCCCCGGCAACCCGTTGAGCGTTTCGCCGAGCGAGTCGGCGCGGCGCAGCGTGAGCCTGTCGCTGTCGAGCGCCGTGGAAGGCGCGAGCGGGTCGGTATCGCCGAGCGGATTGGCCGTGACGAATATGGGCGCCAATGAGGCTGTCGGCGGCGTCCCGGCCCCCGGCTGAGCTTGCGCCTGAGCCAGGCAGACGGCATTCACCAGCGCGAGCGAGAGCGGCGAGAGCCGGATGATTGGGCCGGCCGCGCGGCGCGAAGATCGGTAGCGGGTTTCCACGGTTTGTCGTCGTTCGTTGTCGATTTATTCGATTCGATGAGCCGGCTTGCCACGGATCTCGATGTCTCGATGGCCGACTCGCGTGCCAGTCTCGGAAAGTTGCTGCAATTTCGAGGGCGGATGATATGTTATATCATTGCATTGTGTACAGAGAATTGCGCAAACAGCGTTGCGGAAAGCGAAATGCGAGGAGGGCGGCAGGGCACGGGGCGGCGGCATTTGCTGCACTGCGCATGGGCCGTGATGCGGTTGGTGGCAGAATCGACGGCGCGCAGTGCAGCCGCGGGGTTCGCTCGTTTCGCCGGCAACGGAGGAAACGGCCGATCGCCGTTTCATCGAAGTGATCATTGGAGGATCTGGAGTGAGCACCTATATCATTGCCACCGTGACACCGAAGGCCGAACATGCAGCCGATGTGGAAGGAGCGCTGCGTCACATGGTCGAGGTGACGCGCAAGGAGCCGGGCAACCGCCGCTACGATCTTTTCCGGGAGACCAGGCAGGACGGCGGTGTGGCGCTGCACCTGTACGAAATCTACGTCGACCGTGCCGCGTTCGATGCGCACATTGCGAGCGCGCACTTCCAGGCATTCCGCTCGAAGATCGGCGACTGGATTGCCGAGCCGCCGCAGGTGCGCGTACTGGATGGCCTCGACGTCGCGCCCGATCGTTGAGGCGGTACGTGCGGGGTTGATGGCATGTGGCTTGCAGAAGGGATGGGGTCGTGACCACCCTGATTTAGCGATGCCAGCAACCGTCTTGTTGTCGTCCTCCCCGCGCGCGGTGCCGCGGGCCGGCGCTGTACCGCGAGGCGCTGCGGCAGCCGATCCGCGCTCCGGCACAGGCGGAGCGGGTGCCGCTGATCTTCCGCCGGGGCTGCGCCATGTCGACGACCGCCGGCCCGGCATCACGCGCAAGCTCGTGCGCGGGCATTTCGCTTACTTCGATCCCAGTGGCCGGCGCATTCGCGATCGCGACGAAATTGCGCGCATCGATGCGCTGGCGATTCCGCCCGCCTATACGGACGTCTGGATCTGCCCCGATCCGCTCGGCCATCTTCAGGCCACCGGGCGCGACGCGAGAGCACGCAAGCAATATCGGTATCACCCTCAGTGGCGCGAGACGCGCGATGCGACGAAGTACGAGCGCATGGCGGCATTCGGCGATGCACTGCCGAAAATCCGCGCGCGTATCCGGCGCGATCTGCGGCTGCCGGGCATGCCGTGGGGGAAAGTGGTCGCGACGGTCGTGCGGCTGCTCGACATCACGCTCGTGCGTGTGGGCAGTCCCGAGTACGCGCGGGAGAACAATTCATACGGACTGACGACGCTGCGCAAGCGCCATGCGGCCGTGCGCGCCGGGCATCTGCGTTTTCGGTTTCGCGGCAAGAGCGGCGTGGAGCACGACATCGACGTGGACGATCCGCGCATCGCGCGCATCGTTCGGCGCTGCCTCGATCTGCCGGGGCATGAACTCTTCCAGTACATCGACGAGGCGGGTATGCGCCGGCCCGTGGGATCGTCGGACATCAACGATTATCTGCGCGAAGCGAGCGGCGCCGATTTCACGGCGAAGGACTACCGCACGTGGGCGGGCAGCGTGCTCGCGCTCGCCGCGCTGCGCAAGATCGAGCCGCGGGGAACGGCCCGGCATGTTCGCAGCCACGTGGTGGAGACGATCAAAAGCGTGGCTGCCACCCTGCGCAACACGCCGGCTGTCTGCCGGCGCTGCTATGTGCATCCCACGGTAATCGATGCGTTCGAGGCCGGTGAGCTGCATGCGCTGCCCAAAGGGCGCACGCGGCAGGGGCTGAAGGCCGACGAAGCGGCTTTTGCGGCGTTGCTCAGGCGAGAGAAGCGGCGGAGGGGACGGGGAGGGGCGGCGAGGTAGTGGACGGGAAAGGCCCTTCGCCGGGGTGTTACTTTTTCGCTCGCTTGTGGAGGAAATAGCTGTAAAAGGTTGGACCAGATCGGACAGGCAGTGTCGGATCGATCGGCTCCGTTCCGGCCAAGAGCGGACGCTCGACTTCGTCGGCTGGATTGCTGACAATCTCGGCAAGTCCAAACCGAAAGAGCGCACCGAATGATGCAGTTGCAAGCTCTGCCGCGCGAACTCGCGCTGCAATCGATTTCGCAGCAGGAAATCGTACTTCCACTAGATGCGGCTATCGCTGCGATTGACTACTGTGCGAACCACCAGATCCAGATTTTGGGCTGGGAGGGATGGATTCAGTCCTCGGATGGGCGGGTCGGCCACGGGAACGCGCCGCAGGGAACTACGAGTCTCGAGCATCTTACGATAGCGGAGGCTGCCGACTTCTGTCGTCGGACAATCACAGCGGCCGCAACGGCATGGTTGGAAAGCTGTGCAGGAACGACGGATCAACTGCACTTTTGTGTCACCATTGACTCGACTGGCGCCGCGGCAGCGCCATAGGGAGCTGGATTCGGCCAGAATTGGACACTCGACGGGGATCTCGGAATCGTAATCAATCTGTCGATGGACCATGAGATGAGGTTAAATTCAAATCAAGGCCAAATCCTGTCCCCACGCACGGACCCCATCCGCCAAACAGAATGACCTGGACGCCTCCACCTCAAGGCAAGAGCAATGCGCCAACGTGGTTAAAGACGAGCCTTACTCTCCTCTATCGTTTGCTATGCGGACTTTTGGTACTAGGCACGCTTGTGCTCATTGTGATGCAAGTATTTGACATGCCGATTCCGTTCGATACGCCTCGGACATTTTCGCTATTCATCCTGACCGGGGGAGTGCTCGCGCTCACACACGCGTTGCGCACTTGCCTTTTGCGCCTGCCTATCCCGACCCGATACTCCCAGCCGGTGCCATATGGCTATCCAGGATGGCGCGGCTTTCTCCAAGCCCAGTTTGCTACAGGATGTGTCCTGTTTTTCTTCGGTGCGCTGCTGCTCCTGATTTGAGTCGTAAACGTCGCCGAGTCTAATGGCCGCTTTGTAGAAAGATCGTTGTCTCTTATGGGTCGAGCTGCAACCACCCGACGCGGCGCACACTCAATCTCCATTCGCTTGAAAGGAGATTGTCATGGAATCCGAGAATGTCGTGGTTGTCCACCGCGTGCCGTGGAACAAGGGCAAGCTCACCGGGCAGAAGCCGCCGTTGAAGCTTCGGGAAATCTGGGCGATCCGGACGAGACTTCAAATGGCGTCGAACGTTCGTGAGCTCGCGATGTTCAATCTCGCGATTGATAGCAAGCTGCGGGCATGCGACCTCACGCGGTTACGGGTCCAGGATGTCCGTCACGGAAGCCAAGTGGCGTCGAGAGCGACAGTCATGCAGCAGAAGACCCAGCGGCCGGTGCAATTTGAGGTCACAGAACAGGCCCGGGAGAGCCTCGAAGCGTGGATCGAAGCCCGGGGACTGAAGGCGGCGGATTTTCTGTTCCCGAGCCGGATTCATACGTCACCGCACCTGTCGACGCGGCAATATGCCCGGCTGGTACACCGCTGGGTCGCATCGATTGGCCTCGACGATACCGCATACGGCACCCACACGATGCGCCGCACGAAAGCTTCGCTGATCTACCGGCGGACGAAGAACCTTCGAGCGGTGCAGTTGCTGCTTGGACACACAAAGCTGGAAAGTACGGTTCGCTACCTGGGAATCGAGGTCGACGATGCCCTCGAGATGGCGGAGCAGACCGAGGTTTGATGGCATGGCGGCCGGCGAGCGGTCGCTTGCGGCCATGAACAGTCAGTCGATGACCTTGGTTGGATCGTCAACGATTTCCGAAGCTATCGGCGCGTCAACGCAATTGCCGATTCGCTGTTACGTCGCAGTGAGCAACCCGCCAACTGCAATGTGCTAAATTTTCGGGTGAGATTGAAATGCAAACGCGGCTCTCGTATAGTCAGTATCTACTGTAACTATCCCCGGTTCAGCTTAAGAGGTTGTCGGCATGACTCATGTTAGACACCTCCGTCTTTGTCGAAGGTCTACTACTTGGCCTCGGACTGTTCTCCTCTGTGGGTCCGAAAGACGTATTCGTTATCAGACACTCGATCTCCGGTCAGCATTTGCTTCTTGTTGTAGCGGTTTGCGCCGGCAGTGATGCTCTGCTCATTGCACTCGGCGCCGGCGGTTTTACAGCGCTGCTGACGAGCCACCCCATTGTCGTTTCTATCTCGTTATGGGGAGGAGTCGCGTATCTCATTTGCCATGGCGCGCTGGCTTTCCGCGCTGCAATTGGCACCGAGCGGACAGTTCATGCTGGAGATGTAAGCACCAGTTTTTCTTTCAAAAAAACGTTGCTTGCCACGGCCGTAGTGTCGCTGCTAAACCCTTACGCATGGATCGACACAGTGTTTGTGCTCGGGGCGATGACCGCAAGCAAGTCGCCAGGCGCCCGCTGGCCTTTCGTTCTCGGCGCGATCATAGCGTCCTCTGCCTGGTTTCTTTTCCTTTCGCGACTTTCATATGCTTGCCGCTGGATCTTTTGTCGCAGCATCGCCTGGCGAACGCTTGACGGCTTCGTTGCCGTCACAATGTTCGGGATCGCTGCTCACCTAGTCACGACCAACCTTTGAAGATCGGCATCTGCGAACGTCTCCCCATGACAATTGCCCGCCGCGATTACGACGCGAGACCCTCGGGACAACCCCACCTAGACGTGAGGAGCCGGATTTCTTGTTGGCCTTGGTGGTGACTGAATGGCCGCTTTGGAGAAGTGTGAAGGGCAGAAACGGGTCGTTCAACGTCCTTCCGAAAACACCGATGCCGACAAGGTGCGGGGTCATTGCATCAAGCGGCGTGCCGAGGAAGCGGTTTAATCTTCGGGGTAGGCTGCTGCTGCGCCTGCCACAAATCCCATTGCGCCTGCATGCCGACCCACATTTCGGGCGACGTGCCGAGCCACGCGGCAAGCCTAAGCGCGAAACTGGCCGTCACGCCCGACTTGCCATTCAGCACGTTGGACAGCGTAACGCGGTTGATCTGCAACGCCTGCGCTGCCTGCCCCACGGTCATGTCCTCAGGGATCCATTCCCGCAGCACCTCGCCCGGGTGCGCAGGATTGTGCATCATCGTCATAACAATCACCTTAATGATAGTCCTGGTAATCGACCAGGATTGCGTCCGTACCTTCGAACGTGAAGGTCAGCCGCCAGTTTCCGTTGACCCAAATTGACCAATGCCCTTTCAGATCGTCTTCGAGCGAATGCAATTTCCAGCCCGGAGCGTTCATGTCGTCCGGCTTTGTGGCTGAATTCAGAGCCGTTAGCTGGATACGAAGGCGCGTCGCGTGATGCGGTTGGATTCCAGCCTTGCTGCCTTTCATGAAAAACCGTTCGAGCCCTTTATGTCGGAAGGTTTTGATCATGAGGGCTATTGTAGCCTGTAATGCAACACACTACAATGGCTTCCGGTGTATTTATCCATTCCGAAAGTTCGGAGCGCCCGTCGCCAGACGGGCCTGCGCCAAGTGGCCGTTGTAGTCGGGTAGCTGCCATCGAAGCGGCGCGGGTCGGAGTGACGCCTTCGGGTCGATCACAGCCATCGGCAACGAGCCGTCTCGCTGTCTAAGACCAACCCGACATTAACAGACCGATGAGGTTTCAACTTATACACCGGCGTCCGCTACCTGGGCGATAGCTGCACGCTGTCCGTCACTGAGGGGAGTAATGGCCAAACGGGGGAAGACGATTCCTCACGAATGCGAGGATCGAAAGATGTGGCCCGACGTGACCGACTGATGGTATCGAAGCCGGTTGTCGGGCCGTATGTGAAAGGGCGGGGAAGTGAAAGTCGCCCCGGGGCGTCTACGATCTCGCGACCGGCAAGGCCAACCTCGTCTGATCGTCATGTGAGCCCCGCACCTGGGTAGGCGGCGCCCCTGGGGGAGCTATGACGTGGCGCGCCGGCGATGCCGACGGCCGCCTGCCACCCGCCATAACCGCCGGCCGGCACCCAGCGAAGGCTACAAGCGACACGTCACCACAACCAGCCCCCAACTCCCTCAACCGTCGAACGCGATACCCTCGAGCTCGGCCTGCCCGGCAAGCAGATCGATGTACTGCCGCAGTCCCGTCGCAAACGCCTGTTGCCGCAGCGCCTGCCCCACAGCCGGGCGGACCGCCTCGAACGGCGGCACTTCGCCGGCATCGCGCTCGAGCACTTCGACCACGTGAAAGCCGAAGCGGGTCAGCACGAGGCGAGGCAGGACGCCGAGCTCCTTGTTGCCGAACAGTTCGCGTGCGAATTCGGGCGCGCATTCGGTGCTCGTCAGCCACCCCAGGTCACCGCCTTGCGCACCGCTCGGGCAGTTCGAAAGCTCGCCCGCCGCGTGCGCGAAGCGATCGCCCTTGTCCTCTTCCTTGCAGCGCAGCTCGAGCAGGCAGGCTTCGGCCCGCGTGCGCAGCTGAGCGACGTCGACGCCGGGCGTCACGGCAAACAGCACATGCCGGGCGCGTACGCGCTCGCCCACCGCGTAGCGGCCGGCGTACGCCGCGTAATAGCGGCGGCAGGCGTCTTCCTCCGGTTCGGCAACGGGTACGGCCTGATCGAGCAGGGCTTCTATCGCGGCCGTCGCTTCCACGCTGATCATGCCGCTTACGGGCGTGGGATCGTCTTCCGCCAGCAACCGTGCCTCGATGGCAGCCTGGCGCAGCAGCTCCGTGCAGGCGCGCTGGCGCAGTTCTTCCTTGCCGAGCACCTCATCGGCCTCGTGCAGCGCGACGCCGTTGACCGAGGCGATATCGCTCGTCGTTCTTTGCAATGTCATTTTGGACTCCTATCCGTCGCGTCGCACTCAGGCGCGGCCGCGCGGATCGTTATGGCCGTTCGGCAGGTTGAGCCGGCGCGAGCGCACGAGCTGATACGGGCGGAATGCGTAGGAGACCGCACCGAAGCCGCTCCAGATGTGAACGAGGCGCGTGAACGGGAACAGCAGGAAGATCGTCATGCCGAGCACGAGGTGAATCTTGAACGGCCATTCCACGGCCACGAGCGAGGCCGCGTCCGGATGCAGCGTGACGACGCCTTGCGCCCAGTTCGCGAGCACGAGCATCGTGGAGGCGGTCTCGCGGTCGGCGAACGAGAACGGCAGCGTGACGAGGCCGAGCACGAGCTGCACCCAGAGGATGGCGAGGATCGCGATATCGGTCCTGCGGCTCGTCAGGCGGATACGCGGGTCCGACAGCCGGCGATGCAGCAGCAGCGTGAGGCCGATGAAGCACAGCGTGCCCGCGGTGCCGCCCGAGATGATGGCGACCAGTTGCTTGTGCTGTGCCGAGATCATCGATTCGTAGAGGGCGTGCGGGGTGAGCAGGCCGGCCGTGTGCCCGAACAGCAGGAACAGAATGCCGATGTGAAAGAGGTTGCTCCCCCAGCGCAGCTGCCCCGCGCGCAGCAACTGCGATGAATCGCTTCGCCACGTGTACTGGTCGCGATCGAAACGCACGAGGCTGCCGAGCAGGAAAATCGTGAGGCAGATATACGGATAGATGCTGAAAAAGAAGGTGTAAGCAGCGTGGCTCATGCTCAAGCTCCTTGCGCGTGCAGGTCGTTTCCGGCCGCGCGCGGCGTCCTGACGATCTTGATCGGTTGAGGTTGGTTCGAATGGGCCGACTGCCCGTCGGTGGCGCACCCGCCGAATACGACGGGCTCGCTCCAGCTTTCGTCGAGCGCCGGCTCTTCGCCGAGTTCGACGGCCTTCGGAGCCTGCCCCGAGAGTTCGAGCAGCGCCGCGAGCACGCTCGCATAGGCGCTCTTGCGCTCGTCGAGCGCGCCGTGAATGCTCTGCAGCAGATGCGTGATCTCCTGCAGGAACGCCACGGCCTGCTCGTCCGGCTGGGTCGAGGCGAATTCGAGCACCACGGTCAGATGATCGGGCAGCTCGTTCGACGTCATTGCGAGCCCGGCCTCCTCGTACGTTTTGATGAGGTCGATCATTGCGGGGCCGCGATCGCGCGAATCGCCGTGCACGTGCTCGAACAGATGCAGTGCCGTGCGGCGGCCGCGATCGAAGAGATCGACGTAAGCGGCTTCCGCTTCGAGACCGTTGCCGTTCGCGAGGTTGTCGACGAGTGCGTCGAGCGCGGCAATCCGTGCGGCGCTCAGCGCGCCTTCGGCATGCAGCGCGTCGCGCATCTCGGGCAGGTAGCCGCGCAGCGTCGCATCGGGGTAGCTGATGAGCCGGGCCAGTACGCGCAGCGTCAGCGCGAGTGTCGGAGCGTCTTGTCCAGTACGCATGATCAGACCTCCGCCTTGATCGGAATCGTGCGGCGCTTCGAGCTGCCGAAAAGGCTCGTCTCGCCCACGCCGTCCGAGCAGCCGTTGCCGAAGCTGAAGCCGCAGCCGCCGCGAACGTCGAATGCATTCTCGGCGTACTCGCGGTGCGAGCTCGGGATCACGAAGCGGTCTTCGTAGTTGGCGATCGCCATGATGCGGTACATCTCTTCCACTTCGGCAACGCTCAGTTGAACCTGCTCGAGTGCGGCATGGTTCTCGACGCCGTCCACGTGCTTGCTGCGCTGCCAGGTACGCATCGCCAGCATGCGCTCGAGCGCCCGGACCACGGGTACCGTGTCGCCGGCCGTCAACAGGTTGGCCAGATAGCGCACGGGAATGCGCAATTGGCTCACGTCGGGGAGTTCGCCCTTTGCGTCGATATGCCCCGCATGCGCGGCCGAGGTGATCGGCGAGAGCGGCGGCACGTACCAGACCATCGGCAGCGTGCGGTATTCGGGATGCAGCGGCAGCGCGACCTTCCAGTCGACGGCCATCTTGTAGACCGGGCTGCGGCGCGCGGCCTCGAGCCACGCGTCGGGGATGCCGTCCTTGCGCGCCTGCTCGATCACCTTCGGATCGTTCGGATCGAGGAAAATGTCGAGCTGAGCCTGATAGAGATCGCGGTCGCTCTCGACGCTCGCGGCTTCCTCGATGCGGTCGGCATCGTAAAGCAGCACGCCGAGGTAGCGGATGCGGCCGACGCAGGTTTCCGAGCACACGGTCGGCTGGCCGGCCTCGATGCGCGGATAGCAGAAGATGCACTTCTCGGCCTTGCCGCTCTTCCAGTTGTAATAGATCTTCTTGTACGGGCAGGCCGACACGCACATGCGCCAGCCGCGGCACTTGTCCTGGTCGATGAGGACGATGCCGTCTTCCTCGCGCTTGTAGATCGAGCCCGACGGGCACGATGCCACGCACGCCGGATTGAGGCAGTGCTCGCACAGGCGCGGCAGGTACATCATGAACGTGTTTTCGAACTGGCCGTAGATGTCCTTCTGGATCTCGTCGAAGTTGCGGTCCTTGCTGCGCTTCGAGAATTCGCCGCCGAGAATTTCTTCCCAGTTGGGACCCCAGACGATCTTTTCCATCCGCTGGCCCGTGATCAGGCTGCGCGGGCGCGCGGTGGGCGCGGCCTTCATTTCGGGCGCGCTGTGCAGATGCTCGTAGTCGAACGTGAACGGCTCGTAGTAGTCGTCGATCTGCGGCAGATTCGGGTTCGCGAAAATGCGCATGAGCAGCTTCCACTTGCCGCCCTGGCGTGGTGCGATCGATCCGTCCGAACGGCGTACCCAGCCGCCGTTCCACTTGTCCTGGTTCTCCCATTCCTTGGGATAGCCGATGCCCGGCTTCGTCTCGACGTTGTTGAACCAGGCGTACTCCACGCCCGGACGGCTCGTCCAGACGTTCTTGCACGTCACGCTGCAGGTATGACAGCCGATGCACTTGTCGAGATTCAGCACCATGCCGATCTGTGCGCGTACCTTCATTGCTTATCTCCGTGGGGCAGGCCGGCCTGGGGCGCCGCGTCCTGGCGCGGCGTGTCGAGCCAGTCGACCTTGTTCATCTTGCGCACGACCACGAACTCGTCCCGGTTCGTGCCGATCGTTCCGTAATAGTTGAAGCCATAGCTCAGTTGCGCGTAGCCGCCGATCATGTGCGTCGGCTTGAGCACGACGCGCGTCACCGAGTTATGGATACCACCGCGCACACCCGTAATTTCAGACCCCGGTGTGTTGATGATCTTTTCCTGGGCGTGGTACATGAGCACCATGCCCGGGTTCACGCGCTGACTCACCACGGCGCGTGCGGCGATCGCACCGTTGATGTTGAAGACTTCGATCCAATCGTTGTCGTCGATGCCGGCGCGCTTCGCGTCGTCCTCGCTGATCCAGACCACGGGGCCGCCGCGGTTGAGCGTCAGCATCAGCAGGTTGTCGCTGTACGTGCTGTGAATGCCCCATTTCTGGTGCGGCGTGATGAAGTTCAGCACGACCTCGGGGTTGCCGTTCGACTTGACGTTGTTGATGCCGGCCGTCGCCTTCAGGTCCACGGGCGGGCGATAGGTCGAAAAGCCCTCGCCGAACGCGATCATCCACGGGTGGTCCTGATAGAACTGCTGACGGCCCGTGAGCGTGCGCCATGGAATCAGCTCGTGCACGTTCGTGTAGCCGGCGTTGTAGCTCACCGTCTCGCTTTCGATCCCGCTCCAGGTCGGCGAGCTGATGATCTTGCGCGGCTGGGCCTGCACGTCGCGGTAGCGGATCTTCTCGTCTTCGCGGTAGAGCGCGAGATGCTTGTGCTCGCGGCCGGTGGCCTTCGTGAGCGCTTCCCAGGCCTTCACGGCCACGTGGCCGTTCGTTTCGGGCGCCAGGTGCAGGATCACTTCGCAGGCATCGATGTCCGAGACGATGCGCGGCATGCCCTTCGTCACGCCCTCTTCGAGCGTGACGCCGTTGAGCTCGCCGAGCTGCTTCACTTCGGTTTCGGTTTTCCAGGCGATGCCCTTGCCGCCGTTGCCGACGTTCGTCATCAGCGGGCCCAGCGCGGTGAAGCGCTTGTAAAGGTTCGGGTAGTCGCGCTCGACCACGTTCACCTGCGGCGCCGTCTTGCCCGGAATCAGGTCGCATTCGCCCTTCTTCCAGTCGCGCACGTCGAAAGGCTGGGCGAGCTCGCCCGGGGTGTCGTGCATGAGCGGCGTGAGCACCACTTCTTTTTCCACGCCGAGGTGGCCCACGCAAACATCGCTGAATGCCTTGGCGAAGCCCTTGTAGATCTCCCAGTCCGAGCGTGCCTGCCACACGGGGTCCACGGCCGCCGAGAGCGGGTGGATGAACGGATGCATGTCGCTCGTGTTGAGGTCGTTCTTCTCGTACCAGCTTGCGGTCGGCAGCACGATGTCCGAGTAGAGGCACGTCGTGCTCATGCGGAAGTCGAGCGTCACGAGCAGGTCGAGCTTGCCCTGCGGCGCCTGCTCGTGCCAGCGCACTTCGGACGGCTTCGCGTCGTCGGGCCCGAGGTCCTTACCTTGCACGCCGTTTTCGGTGCCGAGCAGGTGCTTGCAGAAATACTCGTGCCCCTTGCCCGACGAGCCGAGCAGGTTCGAACGCCACACGAACATGTTGCGCGGCCAGTTCTGCGGCGCATCCGGATCCTCGCAGCTCATTTGCAGCGCGCCCGACTTCAGCGACTTCGCCACGTAATCCTTCGCATCGAGCCCCGAGGCGGCGGCGTCTTTTGCCACCTGCAGCGGATTTGTCGCGAGCTGCGGGGCGCTCGGCAGCCAGCCCATGCGCTCGGCGCGCACGTTGTAGTCGATCATGCTGCCGCCGAACTTCGTCTTGTCCGCGAGCGGCGAGACGATTTCGTCGACGCCGAGCTTCTCGTAGCGCCATTGGTCGGTATGCGCATAGAAGAGGCTCGTGCTGTTCATCTGGCGCGGTGGCCGGACCCAGTCGAGCGCGAACGCGAGGGCGGTCCAGCCCGTTTGCGGACGCAGCTTTTCCTGGCCGACGTAGTGCGACCAGCCGCCGCCGCTCTTGCCGATACAGCCGCACATCATCAGCAGGTTGATCACGCCGCGGTAGTTCATGTCGGCGTGATACCAGTGGTTCATGCCGGCGCCGATGATGACCATCGAGCGGCCTTGTGTCTTGTCCGCGTTGGCGGCGAACTCGCGCGCGACGGTGACGATCTGCTCGCGCGGCACACCCGTGATCGCTTCGGCCCACGCCGGCGTATAGGCGGCGTTGTCGTCGTAGCTCGCCGCGCCGCTGCCGAGGCCGCGGTCGATGCCGTATTGCGCGGCCTGCAGGTCGAAGACGGTCGCGACGAGCACGTCCGCGTCCTTGCCGTCGAGCTTCAGGCGCATCCGCGCAACCGGCACCCGTGCCACGTTGACGTCGCCCTTTTGCGCGTTCGACGGGAAGTGAGGCGAGGCGACGCCGCCGAAATACGGGAACGCCACGTCGGCGATCTCGTGTTGATGATCGCTGTCTTCGAGCAGCGACAGCCGCAGCTTGACGTCGGCGCCGTCGCGAGCGTCCTTGTTCTCGAGGTTCCACTTGCCCACGTCGTCACGGCCGTCGGCACCCCAGCGAAAGCCGATCGAGCCGTTCGGCACGACAGCTCGGCCGGTCGAATCGTAGGCGATCGTTTTCCACTCGGGATGGTTGGCCTGATCGAGCGCGTTGTCGAAATCGCTCGCGCGCACGTAGCGGCCCGGTGCGAGTGCCGTCCGGCCGTCGTCGAGCGTGCGCTCTTCGAGCAGCACGAGCATCGGCAGATCGGTGTAGCGGCGTGCGTAGTCGTCGAAATAGGCGCTGCGCGTCTTGAAGTAGAACTCGTTGAGCGCCACGTGGCCGAGCGCCATCGCGAGCGCCGCGTCGGTGCCCTGCTTCGGGTGCAGCCAGATGTCGGAGAGTTTCGCGACTTCGCTGTAGTCGGGGGTGATGGCAACCGTCTTCGTGCCCTTGTAGCGCACCTCGGTGAAGAAGTGAGCGTCGGGCGTACGCGTTTGCGGAATGTTGCTGCCCCAGGCGATGATGTAGCTCGAGTTGTACCAGTCGGCCGATTCGGGCACGTCGGTCTGCTCGCCCCAGATTTGCGGGCTCGACGGCGGCAGGTCGCAGTACCAGTCGTAAAAGCTCAGACACACGCCGCCGATGAGGCTCAGATAGCGGCTGCCCGCCGCGTAGCTGACCATGCTCATCGCGGGGATCGGCGAGAAGCCCATCACGCGGTCCGGGCCGTGCTTCTTGATGGTGTAGACGTTGGCGGCGGCAACGAGACGGTTGACCTCGTCCCAGCTGCTGCGCGCGAAGCCGCCCATGCCGCGTACTTTCTGATAATCGCGGCGCGCGGCGTCGTCCTCGACGATCGACGCCCAGGCGTCGACGGGGTCCGCATGCAGCTTCAGCGCGGCGCGCCAACGCTGGAGCAGGCGCGCGCGCACCATCGGGTACTTCACGCGATTGGCGCTATAGAGGTACCACGAGTACGACGCGCCGCGCGCGCAGCCGCGCGGCTCGTGGTTCGGCATGTCCCAGCGGGTGCGCGGGTAATCGGTTTGCTGCGTTTCCCAGGTGACGATGCCGCCTTTTACATAAATCTTCCACGAGCACGAGCCCGTGCAGTTCACGCCGTGCGTGCTGCGCACGATCTTGTCGTGCGACCAGCGGTTGCGGTAGGCGTCTTCCCAGGTGCGGTCCTCGCCAGTGGCGACGCCGTGGCCCTCCGAAAAGCTTTCCTTCGGCAGGGCGAAATGATTGAGTCGATCGAGAAAATGGCTCATTGTGGGGAATCCGTCTTGTTCAGCAGGGCATCGGTGCGTTGCGGCGTGCATAGCGCCACCACGTCACCGCGATGCAGATCGCGTAAAAGCCGATGAAGAGATACAGCGCGGCTTCGGGGCCGCCCGTCAGCGAAATCGACGAACCGTAGCTCTTCGGGATGAAGAAGCCGCCGTATGCGGCCATGGCGGCGGAAAAGCCGAGCGTGGCCGCGGCTTCGGTATTGCCTTCCTTCGTGGCGCGTTGCACGGCCTCGCGGTCGCTCGGGTTGACTTCGCGCAGCTTGAGCGCCTGGAAGATCACGGGAATCATGCGGAACGTGGAGCCGTTGCCGATGCCCGAGGTCATGAAGAGCACGAGGAAGCTGGCGAAGAAGCCGCCGAAGCTGCCGCCCGAGGGGCCCGAGGGCAGGAAGTAGAGAACGCCGACGACGGCCAGCGCCATCACCACGAAATTCCAGAGCGTGACGGGCGCGCCGCCGAGCTTGTCGGCGAGCCAGCCGCCGAACGGGCGGATCACGGCGCCGATCAGCGGCCCGAGCCAGGCGTAGGCGAGCGCGTTGATGCCGGGGAACTGGCTTTTGATGAGCAGCGGGAAGCCGGCCGCATAGCCGATGAACGAACCGAAGGTGCCGAGGTACAGCACGCACATGAGCCAGTTGTCCTTGCGGCGGAAGATGGCGGCTTGCGCGGCGAACGAGGCTTTTGCGTCCGAGAGGTCGTTCATGCCGAACCAGGCGGCGAGCGTGGCGATCAGGATCCAGGGCACCCAGATGAACGCGGCGTTTTGCGTCCACACCTGCGTCATGACGCCGTTCTTGACGATCGCCTGCGAGGCGCCGCCGAACACGCCGAAGACGCCGGCCGTGACGACGAGCGGGCTCAGGAACTGCACGACCGACACGCCGAGGTTGCCGAGGCCCGCGTTCACGCCCAGGGCCGAGCCCTTGCGCTCGCGCGGGAAGAAGAAGCTGATATTGGCCATGCTCGAGCTGAAATTGCCGCCGCCGAAGCCGCACAGCAGGGCGAGGATCAGCATCGTCGGGTAGCTCGTCGTGTTGTCCTGCACGGCGAAGCCGATGCCGATGGCGGGCACGAGCAGCGAGGCCGTCGAGATCGCGGTCCAGCGCCGGCCGCCGAAGATCGGCACCATGAACGAGTAGAAGATGCGCAGCGTGGCGCCGGAAAGCGCGGGGGCGGCAGCGAGCCAGAAGAGCTGATTCGTCGAGTATTTGAAGCCGAGCGCGGGCAGTTGGACGGCCACGGCGCTCCAGACCTGCCAGATTGCGAAGGCGAGAAAGAGCGCGGGGACGGAAATCCAGAGATTGAGCTTGGCGACGGCCTCGCCTTCGCGTTCCCAGAACGCCTTGTCCTCAGGCGTCCATATCTCGAGTGTGCGGCCTCTTCGCGTAGCGAGCGGTTGCGTGCGCATTACAAGTTCTCCTTTGATGTCGACAGCGCGCACGCCTGGGGCAGGGGAAAGCGTTCCGGGATCGGTCGGCCCGTTGCTCCGGCATGCTGCAGTGTCTTTGCGCGATCGATGCGGAATGAATTCATCACAGCGCGATATTTCTTCCTACTGGCAGTAGGGGCATTGAGCGAGATCAAAGGAGCCGAAAGTTGGGCCAAAAATGCGGGTTTTCGCGACGTCATGTCGCGTTGAGGCCGAGCGCCCGGCCGACTATGCGGTCGCTCCGGGTTGGGCCGTGGGAGAACGTGCCTGTAGGAACAGCGACGATTCGAGTGCCCGCAGGCGGCCGCGAATCAACCGACCGTTCGGTTTTTATGGGGGCGCCACGGATCGGTCGGTATCCCGATACGGGGATGAAACCGCGGTTGCTCGCCATCGATTTGGACGTTTCTCCCCGACTGAAGAGACCTCGAGCAGGCACGAACTTCTTCTTGAGTTGCCATACAGGCTTTGCTACCTTTTTTCGTGTGCAATGCCTTTCTCTCGGAAAACGGCATGTTTACTCCCGTTTCGCCATCGCAAACCCCCCATCACGCCCCCCCGACACGCAATAGTGACTCGCCGGTGCCGGAGGAACGCCCAACATATGGGTTGGCGCCGTCAACGCGGCAGATGACGCCGCCGCTCGGCTATGCCCCGGGGGTATCGGTGACACACGAGCAGGAGCAGCCGGGCAGCTCGCGTTCGACGTCGCTGGCGAAATATGACTGGAAGGCACTTTGGGAGAGCCAGGGTGCCTCCCCGGGGTTCGGCGCTGGACGTTTCATGCCGCCACGCGATGGCGTCGCACAAGCGCTCTCACTCGTGCGAGACATGAGCGGCGAGCACACCGGGGCACGTGAGCTTTACAAGGAGGGGCGGAAACTATGGTTCTCGGTCAACATGACCGATCACGACAGGATTCTCGAATATCTGCAGAAATTATGGCGATTCGAATATAGTCAATTTGATAACAGCGTCGAGCGCGATCTCAGGGCGCGCTACAATCCGGCCGACGAATCAATCGCGAATCAGCTGATCAGGGAATACCTCAAATTCATAGGAACCGACCCGGGGCAGGTCAACGGCGAACAAGAGGCACTAATTTGGCGTGTGCTCAACAGTAATATCTACGGAAGGAAGTTCGATTCTGAAGTCTGCCGGGAATTGGTCGAGAAACCCTTCCCCGAAATGATGGAAGCAACAAGACAATTGGGGGCGGAGGCGTTCAGGGAGCTGTCGGAATTGCTCGGCGCGCAGAGAAGTACTGAAGAGAAGACGAAGTTCCTCACGGAACTCAGCCGACTGATTCGAAACGACGTCCGTCCCTGGTTCACGCGTGCCCCCCACGTTGCCGGGCTGATCGACGATTTCGACATGCATGCTCTCGAGCAGGCGTTAACCAATGTCTCGAATGGGTTCGAGATGATTTCCGTACCCTATTTGATCGTCAAGTGTTATAACACCATCGCTATGGTGGATTCGCAGTTGCTGCCGCAGTGGTTTCGCGATGCGACCGCCAACTACACGTTCAATATTGTGCCAAAGCGGAGCGGGGCTCGCGTGAACGATCCAACCCCGACGTCGGAGTATGGCATTCGGTTACCGGCACACCCGAAATACAAGAAAGTCGAACAGCTCGGCCAAGGCGCCGTAAACTATACGGTCAAACATAGCTTCGTGCAGCCGCACCAATACAACGCCGCGGCCCTACGTACGGGTTACCCGGTCGTTTGCGGCTTGTCAGGGTCCACTAACATCGTGGCCTTCTTTATCCGGAGCTTAAAGAGCAGGGCGGCGACGATTTCCGAGGGTGCGGCAATACTGAGCGTCGTTGCCGGTCTGAACTTCGACGGTGGACATTCGCTGAACGAGACGATTCCCGTCTATCATGCGACGACCAAACTGCCATCGAAGCTGCCTGGCGACGAGCGGCAATGGAGGCAATGGTGGAATAGTCACGTCGGTGACGATGCGGGTTATCGATTCTCTTACGATCAACTCGCAAGCCTGCCGGATTGGACCGGCGGCCAAAAATCCATGCACCGCGTTCTCAAGCGGGCGTTGAGCGATACGCTCGATTACTTCAAGTCGAATGACGTTCTGGATAGCCGTAACCAGGACGAAATCCCCAGGATTCGTTCCGGGCCGCGCCCGTTGCCGCTTCGGGCCGCCCCGCCGGACTCGGATGCGAGCGGGAGCGAAGACTACGAGTACGACTACGATTGACGTGCTCGGTGCCTCCCATTGCCATATGGGGCGGATAAGGACCGGCCGACTGTGACGCTGGTTCTTTCGTGGGGTCGCTCGCAAAAATGGCGGCGGATAAAGAAACGTTTGCGCGCGCCGTAAAACAGTCCTCGCGCGGCATGGCCGCGGTACGACATGACGATGTGAACGGAGCCGGTCTGCTCCGACCCTATCGAGGACTACGAAATGAATGGGTTCGACCGCATGACGGTTCTTAAAAAGCTGCTCATCGCGTTCAGTGTGGTGATCGCGTTCGGTGCCATCGTCGGCGGTGTCGGCGTATGGGGGATCTCGTCGATGCACGAGATCGCCGCGGACATCGGTACGACGCAGATCGACGGCCTTTACGCCATCGAAGAGGCCAACAAGTTCCGGCTCAAGGCCGACATGGCTGCCGCCAATCTCGCTCTGGCGCATGACGACGCGGCGCGACAGAAGTCGAAGGAGCACGTGCTCGATGCGCTCGCGAACATCCATACGGCACTCGACAAATTCTCGACCACTCTGCTGACCGACGATGGCCGCGCGCTCGTGCAAGAGGCGAAGGGCAAGGTGAGGGACTGGGAAGCGCTGCTGCGCATCGAGGCCGGTGCGCAGCCCATGCCGACCGGCCTCGACGAGGCCGTGCTCGCGCAGCGCGTTGCCGCCGCGAGCGATGCGTTGCGCGACGTGCTCGAGTCTTCGATCGCCAAGAAGCACGACGTCGTGCAGGACGTCGTCAAGGCTTCGACCGCGAGCTACCTCACCATCCGCCTCGTGATGTTGGTATTCATTGCGGCGTCCGTTGTCGTCGGCGTGCTGCTCTCGCAGTTCATCGCGCGGCGCCTCGCGCGTCAGCTCGGTGGCGAGCCCGACTATGCGGCGCATATCGCGAGCCGTATCGCCTCGGGCGACCTCACGGTGAACATCGAAACGCGCGCGGGCGACAGCACGAGTTTGCTGTGGGCGCTCAAGGACATGCGCGACAAGCTCGTATCGATCGTTTCGCGCATCGGCGAGTCGAGCGACTCGATCTCGGGGGCGGCCTCTGAGCTTGCGCGCGGCAACACCGATCTTTCGCAGCGCACCGAGCAGCAGGCGGCCTCCCTCGAGGAAACCGCGTCGAGCATGGAAGAGCTCACGTCCACCGTGCGCAATAACGCCGACAATGCGCATCAG
This sequence comes from Trinickia caryophylli, assembly GCF_034424545.1. Lineage (NCBI taxonomy): Bacteria > Pseudomonadati > Pseudomonadota > Betaproteobacteria > Burkholderiales > Burkholderiaceae > Trinickia > Trinickia caryophylli. The sequence continues at coordinate 2,529,615 of NZ_CP139970.1, forward strand.
GCCACGGGCCTCGCGGGCGGCGCCACGGAGATCGTGCAAAAAAGCAGCGTCTATGTGGGCGAAGTGGTGGATACGATGCGCGATCTGGCGGCCGGCTCCAAGCGGATGACCGACATCATCGCCGTCATCGAGAGCATCGCGTTCCAGACCAATATCCTCGCGTTGAATGCGGCAGTGGAAGCGGCCCGGGCAGGGGAGCAGGGCCGCGGCTTCGCCGTCGTGGCGAGCGAAGTGCGCTCGCTGGCGCAGCGCAGCGCTACGTCGGCCCGGGAAATCAAGGAACTCATCGAGGGGTCGACCGCTCGCGTCGATTCGGGCGCGGCGCTCGCCGAACGCGCCGGCTCGACGATGTCGGAAGCGATGGAGGCTGTACGTCGCGTCACCGACATCATGGGCGAGATTTCCGAGGCATCGAAAGAGCAGTCCACCGGCATCGATCAAATGAGTCGCGCGATCGCGCAGATGGATCAGGTCACGCAGCAAAACGCCGCGCTCGTCGAAGAGGCCGCGGCGGCTGCCGGCGCCATGTCCGACCAGGCGCGCCAGTTGAAGGATGCGGTGGCCGTCTTCAGCATCGGCTCGCCGGCACGGCACGCCGGCCACGGCGCGAGCAATGGCCGGCGATCCGGGACGGCACCGCGCGCCCTCGCCGCATCGCGCCCCGCGCCTTCGAGTGTGCCGGCGAGTGCGCCCGCGAGTGCGAGTCCCGTTCGGCCGGCGGCCGCGCGGCCCGGTCGCCCCGCCTCGCCAGCGTCCGTGGAAGCCTCGGCATCCGCGAAAGCGGGGGCCATGACGGCCGCCCCGGTATCCGAAGGCGGTTCGTCGGCGGGGGCCTCATCGGTCGCGTCGGCAACGGTCGCATCCACAACGCTCGCGCGGGCGCCCGCTCCCGGGGCTGCGACCCCTGCACCGACTGCGGCCTCGCCGGCGCCCCGGCGGCCTGCGCCGCCCCCTGCGACGCCCGCTGCGACGCCCGCCGTGGCCAAGCCATCCGCCCCCGCGAAGCCGCGCCCCGCGCCCGTGACCGTGACCGTGGACGACGACGACTGGACGCAGTTCTGATCCGCCGCCCGGCCGCCCTTGTCAGCGCCTGACTCCCTCCTTAAACTCGCGCGTGACCAAACCCGAGCGCGCCGCCGACGAGCGGCGCGCCAAGCCGTCACGACAAAAAGGAGTGCAACGAGCATGGCCGATTCCTATTTCCCGCGCTGGCGCCTGGCGCCGCGCGCAGTCGAGGGCCGTGTGGTCGGCCCCGACGAGCGCCTCGCATGGCCGCAGACATTGGCGATGGGCGTGCAGCACGTCGTCGCGATGTTCGGATCGACCGTGCTCGCCCCGCTGCTGATGGGATTCGATCCCAACCTCTGCATTTTCATGTCGGGTATCGGCACGCTGCTCTTTTTCCTGGTCGTGGGCGGCCGTGTGCCGAGCTATCTCGGTTCGAGCTTCTCGTTCATTGGCCTCGTGATCGCCGTCACCGCTTATAGCGGCCACGGCCCCAACCCCAATATTCCGGTGGCGCTCGGCGGCATCGTAGCCTGCGGCGTCGTCTATGCCGTCATCGGCCTGATCGTCGCCGTCGTCGGCACGCGCTGGATCGAGGCGCTGATGCCGCCCGTCGTGACCGGCTCGATCGTCGCCGTCATCGGCCTCAATCTCGCGCCGATCGCCGTCAAGGGCGTCAGCGCGTCGAATTTCGACGCCTGGATGGCGCTCGTGACCGTGCTTTGCGTCGGCATCGTGGCTGTCTTCGCGCGCGGCATGGTGCAGCGACTGCTCATCCTGGTCGGCTTGCTCATCGCCTATGCGATCTATGCGGTTGTCACCAACGGCATGGGCCTCGGCAAACCGATCGACTTCTCGATCGTCGCCAATGCGGCGTGGTTCGGCATGCCGCACTTCCGGGCACCGGCGTTCGATGCCCATGCGATGGCGCTGATCGCGCCCGTCGCGGTCATCCTCGTCGCCGAAAATCTCGGCCACATCAAGGCCGTGAGCGCGATGACGGGGCAGAATCTCGACCGCTACATCGGGCGCGCATTCGTCGGCGATGGCGTGGCCACGGTCGTCTCGGGTTTCGCGGGCGGCACCGGCGTGACCACCTACGCCGAAAACATCGGCGTCATGGCCGTGACGAAGATCTATTCGACACTGGTGTTCGTGGTGGCCGCGCTGATCGCCATTGTGCTCGGCTTCTCGCCGAAGTTCGGCGCTGTCATTCAGACGATCCCAGGCCCGGTGCTCGGCGGCGTTTCGATCGTCGTGTTCGGCCTCATCGCCGTGACGGGGGCGCGCATCTGGGTGGCGAATCGCGTCGATTTCTCCGACAACCGCAATCTCATCGTCGCCGCCGTCACGCTCGTGGTGGGCGCGGGCGATTTCTCCCTGAAGTTCGGCGGCTTCGCACTCGGCGGCATCGGCACGGCCACGTTCGGCGCCATCATTCTCTATGCATTGCTGCGCCGGGAGGCGGCGCCGGGCCCCGTGCTTTAAAGTTGCGCATGCCTTGCAGATTGTCAGGCAGGCGCACCTGAATGGTGCGTCGGCCTGCGCCCCGGTGTTCGACACGCGGACTCGGCGCACCTGCCCAGGGCTCGGAGCACTGCGCACGGAGCTTGCTTGATGGGCGGCAACGATCAAAAAAGCTTCCGAGGAGCCGTTGCCGATGATCCCCTATCTTCTGTTCGCAGCCACCGGCCGCCTGTCGAGGCGGTCATGGTGAGCATGCTGCAAGACGTGGCCGCCACCCCCCGGGCCGGCCTCGAGTTCGACATGGTTTCGGGTCTGCAGCGCTATTCGCTGCGCCACCGCGACCTCACGCTCACGAGCGTTTTCCAGCCGATCTTCAGTCTGTCGCACCTGCGCGCCGTCGGCTACGAGGGTTTGCTGCGCGCGCACGATGCCTTCGATTGCCCGGTGTCGCCGCTGGACGTTTTCGGCGAGGCGTCGCGCCAGGGCGAGCTGAATCACGTCGACCGCCTCGCGCTCACGCTGCATCTGGAGAACTTCAAGATGCTAGGGGCCGAGCGGGAGTGGCTTTTTCTCAACGTTCACCCCGGCGCGCTGACCGATTCGTACCAGGCAGCCGCCTTCGCGGCCAATCTGGCCCGGCTCGGAATCCCGCCGCGGCGCATCGTGCTGGAGATGCAGGAGGCACCGATGCACGACTTCGAACGCATCGCGGAGGAGGCGCGGCGTCTGCGCGAGCAGGGTTTCCTGATCGCACTCGACGATTTCGGCGCCGGCGACTCGAATCTCGAGCGGATCTGGCAGCTCGACCCCGACATCGTCAAAATCGATCGCATGATGCTTTCGCACGCCGCGCATCGGACCGAGGCCGCGACTATCCTGCCCGGCTTCGTTGCGCTGCTGCACGAGGCCGGCAAGCTCGTGCTCGTAGAGGGCGTGGAAACGGAGCACGAGGCTCAGCTCGCATTCGCCTGCGACGCCGATTTCGTACAGGGCTTCTATTTCGGCCGCCCGGGTGCGGGCTCGGCCGACAGCGGCTATGCGGCCGCGCGCATCGCCGAGCTGGCCGAGCACCATCGCACGCAGGGCGAGGCGCGCGAGCGCCGCCGCGCCGCCCGGCTCGCGCCCTATCTGCGCGCGTTCGTGCGCGCGGGCGAGCGCCTGAGCGACGGCGAGCCGCTCGAAGAGGTCTGCTGGAACTTTCTCGCGCTCGACTGCGCGGCGCGCTGCTTCCTGCTCGACGAGCAGGGCCAGCAGGCGGGCCGCAATATCGTGTTGCGCGCCGACCGGGCCGGTCACGACGAAGCGCGCTTCATGCCGGTTGCCGACGCTCAGGGTGCCAACTGGATGCGGCGCCCCTATTTCCGCGCGGCGATGGATGCGCCCGAGCGCGTGCACGCGACCAAGCCGTATCTTTCGATCAACGAAGCGCAGCCCTGCGTCACACTTTCGCTCGCGGTGCGCATCGGCGAGCGCCTGTGCGTGCTTTGCGGCGACATCGACTGGGTGGAGGAGGAGGCGTGATCGTGGTTTTTGCGGATTAAGCAGCCGGCCCGATATACCGACACACTGCTCGACGGCGCAGAAACGAAACGAAGCCGTCCTGGAGAGGGTCGATGAAGGCATGGAACGGGCGCGTCATGGGGCGCGTCATGGGGCGCACCTTGGAGCGCGCAGGCAAGCTGCTGGCCAGTGCGATTGCCGTGGCGGCGCTTGCGCCGAGTGGGGCGAGCGCGCAGGAGACGATCAGGATCGGCGTGCCCGCGCCGCTCTCGGGCAGCTTCGCGAATGCCGGCAGCGACATCGTGAACGCGGCGAAGCTGGCGGCAGCCGAGATCAACCGTGGCGGCGGCGTGCTCGGTCGGGCCGTCGAAATCGTGCCGGCGGACGACGCGTGCGATGCGAACACCGGCCCGATGGCGGCGCAGGCGCTCGTTCGAGCGGGCGTCGTCGCGGCGGCAGGTGGCTACTGCTCGGGCGCGGCGCTGCCCGAGATGCTCGTCTTTCATCGCGCGGGCGTGCCGTATGTACTCGACGCCTCGACCAACCCGCGTCTCACGAGCCTCGGCTACCCCGAGGCGTTTCGCACCATCGGCCGCGACGATCTCGAAAGCGAGTTCGTGGCGGATTTCATCGTCAAGGTGTTGCACGCGCGGCGCGTGGCCGTCGTCGACGACGGCTCGACCTACTCGAAAGGGCTTGCCGAAGGAGCCGTCGCGGCGCTGAAGGAAAAAAGCGTCGAGCTCGTGTTTCGCCAAACGATCACGCCGGGGCAAACCGACTATACGCCCATGCTGCGCGCGCTCGCGGCCAGCCGGCCGGACGTTTTCTACTACGCCGGCTATTTTCCCGAAGCGGGCCTGCTCGCCCGACAGGCGCGTGCGCTCGGCCTCGCGCTCACGCTGATGGCGGGCGGCGCGGCGAACGACCCGGAGCTGATGAAGGTCGGCGGCTCGGCCACGGACGGCATGATCGTCACCTGCGAGCCGATTCCGCAGTTCATGAAAAGCGCGCGGCCGTTCGTGAAGGCGTATGCGCAAACTTACGGTCGCCCCGCGGGCCCTTACTCCGCCTACGAGTACGACGCCGTGCACGCGATCGCGCGGGCGATCGCGCTGGCGGGCTCGCCGAAGCCGGCCGATATCGCCGCGGCGTTGAAGCGCCTTCCCGAATACAAGGGGGCGACCGGCGAGATTGCCTTCGATGCGAAGGGGGACCGGCGCGTCGCCCCCTATATGGCGATGATCGTGCGGGGTGCCGCTTTCGAGCCGTACCGCCGCCGCGATGCGCACGGGCGCTGGGTCGACGCGAAGGAGTAACGCGCGGGCCGGCGTGTCGGGTGTGTCGGGCGCGGGCGGGGGGCGTTGAAGCCGAGACCGCCCGTTGCCGGCCGTCGACGGCGAGCCGTCAGCGTGCGACAACCACCGGAATGCCGCGCAGCGACCCGGCACCCTTCGCGGCGGCGAGGGCGGCCTGCACGGCGTCGCTCGTCGCCGGCTCGATCGCAAGGCGCGCAGCGAGTTCGCGCTCGGTTCGCTTGACGCTCGCGAGGTTGGCGAGCTTCACGTGGCCGTAGCCGCGCACGCGCGCGTGCAGCGACGCGAGTGCCGCGAGTGTGGCGTGCGTCGCGGGGTCGCCGGCATTCGACGGATCGAGGCGCACGAACGCCTGCCGCATCGTGACCTCGTAATCGTCCGCCAGCGCGCGCTCCATGCGGCGCTCGAGCGTGCGGCCAAACGGATCGAAAGCCGTGCCGCGAAGGACGCGCCACTTCGCCAGTACGCCGAGTGCGGGCCACAGCCATTGGCCGAACGTCATCTTGCGCGGCACACCGCGGCTGTCCGGCTTGGCGAGCATCGGCGGCGCGAGATTGAATTTCACGCGGAAGTTCCGGCCTGCCTCGCCTTCGAACTGCGCTTCGAGCGCGGCGCGAAACTCGGGCGCGCAATGAAGCCGCGCCACTTCGTACTCGTCCTTCACCGCGAGCAGTCGATAAAACGTTGCGGCGACGGCCTCGGCGATGCCGGCGCCCGGCACGATGCGAGCGGCTTCGCGCGCCGCGTCGACGAGCGCGCGATAACGCGCGACATAGCGCGGGCCGCCGTAAGCGGCGAGCCGCGCTTCGCGATCGGCGACGAGCGCATCGAGCGCATCGAGCTCGTCGGGCGCGGCCGTGCGTTGCCGCCCCGCGGTAGCCGGGAGGGCGTGCCGCTCGGCCCACAAGGCCTCGAGCGCGGCGGTGTCGCCGGCGGCGAGCCTGCCAATGGCGAACGCGAGCTTGTTCATCGGCACGGCCACGTCGTTGAGTTCGATCGCACGCATCAGCGCCGCGTGCGAGACGGGCACGAGCCCGAGCTGCCACGCGAAGCCGAGCATCAGCATATTGGCGCCGATGGTGTCGCCTAGGAATTTGCCGGCAAGCGCCTGGGCGTCGCAGGTCGCGAGGCGCTCAGCCCCGGCCGCGTGCCCCATCTTGTCGAGCAGCGCATCGGCATGCAGGCTCGCGTCGGGATCGCGCACGAACGCGGCATTCGGAATCGGATGCGTGTTGACGACGATGCGCGTGCGGCCGTGGCGCACAGTCTGCAGGGCATCGGCGCTGGCGCCGACCACCATGTCGCACGCTAGCAGCAGGTCGGCCTGCTGCGTGTCGATGCGCACCTGATTGAGCCATTCGTCGCGCTGGGCGAAGCGCACGAACGAGAGCACGGAGCCCCCCTTTTGCGCAAAGCCCATGAAGTCGAGCACCGAGGCGCTCTTGCCCTCGAGATGCGCCGCCATGCTGATGAGCGCGCCGACCGTCACCACGCCGGTGCCGCCCACGCCCGTGACGAGAATGTCGTAGGGGGCGGCGTCGAGCGTCGTGGCGGGTTGCGGGAGGGCATCGACGCGCGCGGCGAGCGAGGCTTCGTCGAACGCCACGCCGGCCGCTTTTTTGAGGGTGGCGCCTTCGACCGTCACGAAGCTCGGGCAAAAGCCGCCCACGCAGGAAAAGTCCTTGTTGCAAGACGACTGATCGATGCGGCGCTTGCGGCCGAGCGGCGTTTCCACGGGCTCGACCGACAGGCAATTCGATTGCACGCCGCAGTCGCCGCAGCCCTCGCAGACTTCCTCGTTGATGAAAAGGCGCTTGTCGGGGTCCGGATACTGGCCTTTCTTGCGGCGGCGGCGTTTTTCGGCGGCACAGGTCTGATCGTAGATGAGCACGCTCACGCCCTCGACTTCGCGCAGCTCGCGCTGCACCGCGTCCAGCTCGCTGCGCGGATGAAACGTCGTGCCCTTCGGAAAGAGATCGTGGTGGCCATCGTACTTGTGGGGTTCGTCCGAGACCACGACGAAGCGCGACACGCCTTCGGCCTCGACTTGCCGCGCGATTTGCGGCACGGAAATGCTGCCATCCACGGGCTGTCCGCCCGTCATCGCCACCGCATCGTTGTAAAGAATCTTGTAGGTGATGTTCGCGCGCGCGGCCACCGCCTGACGGATCGCGAGAATGCCGGAATGGAAATAGGTGCCGTCGCCGAGATTCTGGAACACATGCCGCGTGCGCGTGAACATCGAATGCGCAACCCAGTCCACGCCTTCGCCCCCCATCTGGATGAGCCCGGTCGTGTCGCGATCCATCCATGACGCCATGAAGTGGCAGCCAATGCCGGCTTGCGCAATCGAGCCCTCCGGTACCTTCGTCGACGTATTGTGCGGGCAGCCGGAACAGAAATAGGGCGTGCGCCTCACGGCGTCGGCTGCGTTGGACAGGATGGCGGGCGCGACGAGATCGACGACACGTTCGCGTCGGTCGAGCGCGGGGCGGTGGCGGGCGAGCCAGTCGGCGAGCACCGGCAGGACGCGCGAGGGCCGCAGCTCGCCGAGCGCGGCCACGAGCGAGGCGCCGGCCGCGTCGTGCTTGCCGATGACAACCGGGCGCGAACCTTCGGTACGGTTATAGAGGTGGTCCTTGATCTGCTGCTCGACGACGGGCCCTTTCTCTTCGATCACGAGCACTTCGCGCAATCTGTCGACGAAGCGGTCGATGCGGCTCGTTTCGAGCGGAAACGAGAGCCCGACCTTGTAGATCCGCACGCCGGCCGCGTCGAGGTCGGCCGGCGAAAGATCGAGGCGGCGCAGGGCTTCCATCAGATCGAGATGCGCCTTGCCGCAGGTGACGATGCCCACATCGGCTCGCGGGCTCGGTGCGATCCACTTGTCGATGCTGTTCGCGCGCGCGAAGCTGCGTACGGCGTCGAGCTTCGCGGCGAGCCGCGCCTCGATGGCGAGGCTGGGCAGATCGGGCCAGCGGTTGTGCAAGCCGTCGGCCGGCGGCACGTGTTCGGGCGAGCCGGACCATTCGGTCTGCAGCGCGTCGAGGTCGACCGTCGCACCCGATTCGACCGTCTCCGAAATCGCCTTGAAACCGACCCATGCACCCGAGAAGCGGGACAGCGCGAAGCCATACAGGCCGAACTCGAGCATCTCGGCGACGTTCGACGGATTCACGATCGGCATGTGCCAGCCGATCATCGCGAAATCGCTCTGATGCGGCATCGACGACGACACGCAGCCGTGATCGTCGCCCGCGACCACGAGCACGCCGCCGTGCGGCGAGGCACCGTAGGCGTTGCCGTGCTTGAGCGCGTCGCCGGCGCGATCGACGCCGGGGCCCTTGCCGTACCACATGGCAAATACGCCGTCGACGGTGCGCTCGGGATCGGCCTCGATGCGCTGGGTGCCGAGCACGGCCGTGCCGCCGAGTTCCTCGTTGATGGCGGGCAGAAAGCGCACGTCGTGAGCGTCGAGCAGCTTTTTCGCTTTCCACATCTGCTGGTCGACCATGCCGAGCGGCGAGCCCCGGTAGCCGCTCATGAAGCCGGCGGTACGCAACGTTCGCGCGCGATCGAGCCGGCGCTGCATCAGCATGAGCCGCACGAGGGCCTGCGTGCCGGTGAGGAAAATGCGTCCGCGCACGGCGGTGAGGTTGTCCGCCAGCCGATAGTCGGCGAGCGGGGGCGTGCCGGCTATCGGCTGGCGGGCGGTCATCGATCTGTCTCCATTCCATGCGTCATGCGCGCATGGGATCCGTTCGTGGCGCACGACATTCGCGCGCCGGCGCGTCGGCCGGCCGCGCCGTCATGCGGCGATGCCTTCATTGTTTCGCGTCAATAACGAACGATTTTGCTTATCTTGCGGGCCGCCGCCCGGCTTCTCGGGCAGTTCCTGCGTCAAAGCCGCGTTTCAGGAGTGAGACCATGCGCCGCAGCGCACAAATCGAAAAAACAGGGTAGCGGCTGCCGCCGGCGAGCGTGGTGCGCCGGGCGTGCATAGGGAGGGCTGCGCCGCCTATTGGTCGAGGGGCGTGACGTCGTGAAAATGCGTGTAGTCGATATGGCGCATACCGTCCTCGTCGTCGTAAAGGAGATCGACGAACCGATGCTGCCAGCGGATTTCGTCGTGCGACCAGGCATGGCGGGCTTCCATCGACTGCGTCGTCGTTTCGTCCGCGCCTTCGATATGAAGCATCAGCGAAGCGCGGCTCGCGGCGAGGCTTTCGGCGCTTTCGCCCGCAAGCGGACTCGTCTCGTCGATCACATGCATCAGGTTCCAGCCGAGCAGGAAGATCGGATGGCGGTCGCGCACGAGCGCAAGGTCGGCGATGCGCCAGACGCGGTACCCCTCGGGCGTTGTCTCGTAGCGCATGAGCCGCAGCTTCGCGCCGGCCTCGCCAATCACGTTTTGCCGCGCGTTCGCCACGCGCACCATCAGCGTCGGCTTGCCGTCTATCGGTTGGACCACCGCGTAGTGCGAGAACATGATGAGCGCGCGCGGGCGCGAAAAGCGCACGAAGATGAGGCCGGTTGCCAAGGCGATGCTCGACATGCCCGTGAAGATTTCGAGCGACGCGATTAGGTGCGCGTAAGCGGTGCGCGGATGCATGTCGCCGTAGCCGACTGTTGCGAGCGTCTCCACGCTGAAGAAAAAGGCGCCGAGGAAGCCCGGTGGCGATTGATTGACGATCGGTGCGTCGCCGAGCAGGTACAGGCCCGCGAATGCGGCGTTGAGCACGAGGAACAACGCCGCGAGCGACGCGAAGAACGTGGGCCAGCGCGCCGTCAACGCACGGTGATAGAGGTCGAGCATGCCCGTCGCGGGCATCCCGTGCGTGACGATCGTACCCGTTTGCGTCCGCACGACGCGCCCGCGCCCGCGTCCGTGCCCGTGCCTTGCCGCACGCGCGGCGCGGGCCCGCCTGGTTGCCTGCTCGTTTGGGACTCCGGTCTGCTCTCGCGTGTTTGCTTGCATGGCGCCATCCTGGGTTCGGATCGCGCCAGAGCGTAACACGGGTTGATCGCGGGCGAATCAGGGAAACGAACGGGGCTTCGGTACGCCGGCGCCGTGCTCGATGTCGCTTACCGCGCGCTCGTGCGCGGCTTCGATCGCTTCGCCTTCGCTCGAATAACCGTCGTCGCCGCCGATCGTCGTCCATCGCTGCACGGGCTTTTCGAGGTGGCGGATCTCGTACTCGGCGTCCCAGCGTGTGCCTTGCAGTGCCAGCGGGCGCACGTGGATGGAATAGACACCGTAGAGATAGAGTTGCTCGGTCATGTTCTCCTCCTACCGCCGGCGCTGCCGGCGAGCATTCGGGAAAATGCGCCGGATGGGGCGCGACGCGGCGCGCAGGGCGGGAGTGCCCGCGGCGCCTGGCCGCGCGCGGCGCTAAAGCTCGATTTCGCCGAGAATGCGGTGCGCGAGCGCCTTGGCTTCCTCGAGCGCCTCCGAGGCCGTCGCATTCGGAGCGTCGACCTCGTAGGCGGTCGTCTCGAGTTCGGTCGCATCGTCGCGGGCGAGCGAGACGACGCCCTGGAACTGCCCGTCGTCGAGCTGTCGTACCGTCACGGTCGCCGTGTAGATGCCCTTGGTGTAGGTGACGTCGTCCATGATGCCGCTCCTTCGCTCATCGAGTGGATGCTTTGCATCCTAGCACGGGCATCGGGGATCAATGAGACGGCGTCTTCGCCGCCGTTTTACTCGGCCGGCAGCAGCGCCACCACTTCGTCAAGCGTCGGCGAATGCGCGCCGGCGCGGCGGCAGGCAGCCGCGCCCGCGGCCAGCGCGAAGCCGAGATGCGCGCCCCAGCCGCGCTGCGGCCAGCGCATGAGGCTGAACAGCAAACCGCCGATCGACGCGTCGCCGGCGCCGACCGTGTCCACCACCTCGACGCGCGGCGGCAGTGCCTCGATCGTCTCCTCGCCCGCGAGCAGCGTGGCCGCATGCGGGCCTCGCGTGACGAGCACGGCCGCCTGCGGGTTCAGTGCACGCAGTTCGGCGAGCGCCGCGTGTTCATCGGTGCCGAAGAGGCAGCGCAGGTCTTCGTCCGAGACCTTGATCAGATCGGCGAGCGCGGCCATGGCCTCGAGGGTCGGACGGTACCCGTGCGCCATCAGGTTGCGATAATTCGGATCGAAGCTGATGCGCACGCCGCGCGCACGCAGATCGGCTGCGAGCGTGACCAGCGTGGCCGCGAGCGGTTGCCGCGCGAGGCTGATGCCGCCGAAGTGCGCCCAGCGCGCCGCGTCGGTCCATCCCTCGGGCAGCAGTTCGGGATCGAAGGTCAGATCGGCGCTGTTCTCGCCGATGAAGAAATAAGCCGGCGGATGCGCCTCGTGCACGATCGCGAGCAGCGGCGCGCGCTCGACGCGCTGTAAAAAGCGCAGATCGAGCTCGGCGGCGGCGCTGGCCTGCCAGAGCGTATCGGAAAAACAGTCCATGCCGATCGCACCGGCAAAGGCGCTCGGCACGCCGAGGCGTGCCACGGCACGCGCGACGTTCCACCCCGCGCCGCCGGGGTGCGAAACCCATTGCGAGTCGTGTTGGCGCACGAGATCGGTGAGGATGTCGCCTGCGCTCACGAAGAGGGGAAAACCGGAATGGCGGCTCGTGCTCATGGTTGCTCGCTCGGTTGAACATCGGTAACGGGCGAGGAGGCTTCGTCGAGTGCGTGGAGCACTTCGTAGCAGGCGCCCATCGTGTGGTAGTCGGTCTTGCCGGCGGGGCTCTTTTCGTCGGTGTACTTGCGGTTGTCGCACGTCAGGATGCGATACCAGGCGCCGTAGCGCTGATCGACGAAATGCGCCCAGCTATACCGCCAGATCTCGTCGTACCAGTCCCAGAATCGCTCGCTGCCGGTGCGCCGGCCGAGCAGGGCGGCCGTGGCGAGCGTCTCCGCCTGCACCCAGAAGTATTTGTCGTGGTCGCACACGGTGCCGTCGGGGCCGAAGCCGTAATAGAGCCCGCCGTGCTCGTCGTCCCATGCGTGCGTCAAGGCCGCGTCGAACAGTTCGATCGCGCGCGGCAACAGCCACGGCAGCGGCCGGTGCCGCTCGAGAATCAGCAGCAGCTTCGCCCACTCGGTCTGATGCCCGGGCTGAAAGCCCCACGGCCGGAAAATATTCGAGCTGTCGCTTTCGTTGTAGTGCCAGTCGACCGACCAATCGGCATGGAAGTGTTCCCAGACGAGCCCGTGCGAGAGCTTCGCCTGCCGCTGCGTGATGTTCGTCGCGATGCGCTCGGCTCGATTGAGGTAGACGAGATGGCCCGTGGCTTCGTAAGCGGCCAGCAACGCCTCGGTGGCGTGCATGTTCGCGTTCTGGCCGCGATAGGTCGACACATGCCAGTCCGGCGTTGCCTCGTCGGCGTAGAGGCCGGCGGCGGCATCCCAGAAGCGGTGCTCCATCAGCTCGAACGTTTCGGCGATCTGCAGGCGCGCTTCCTCGATTCCGGCGGCGGCAGCGTGCGATTGCGCCAGCAGTACGAACGCGAGACCGTAGCAGTGGCGCGTGGCGTCGAGCGTGCGCTTTTCGCGGTTGCGCCACTCGATCTCCCAGTCGTAGCCGCGATGTAGCGGGTCCCAGTGCGCCTCGCGCAGGAACGCGAGGCCGTGGCGCGCGTATTCGAGGTACTGCGGATCGCCGAAGTGCCGATAGGCCATCGCGTAATTGAAGACGAAGCGGCAACTGCTCACGAGATGGCGCCGCACGCGGTCGTACACCGTGCCGTCGTCCTTGAAGTAGTGATAGAAGCCGCCCGATGGGTCGTGAACGGTCGGTGCGTAGAAGGCGAGCGTGTCGGCCACGTGCCCGAGCAGAAATTCGCGATCGCGGAAGTCGTCGACGGGCGGCACCGTGGCGTTCGTGTGCACGGGGCCAGGCAGCCCGTCGAGCGGCTTCGCGGTTCTCGTCGTCTTGTTCGTATTCGGTAGCTTCGTCATGGTGTCGTTTCCGATGGAACGTCTGCCGTGCTGCGCGCAGGCGGCGCGCCCGCGCCGATCGTGCTCGCGCGCGCGACGAGCTCGACGGGCAGCAGCACTTCGTATCCGGGGGGCGAGTCGTCGAGCAGCAGTTCGACCCCGCGGGCGCCGAGCGCTTCCTTGTCCGCCGCAATCGTCGTCAGCGAGGGCGACGCGTGAGCGGCCGCCGGAATATCGTCGAAGCCGACGAACGCGATGTCCTCGGGCACGCGCAAGCCGCGTGCGAGGCATACCTGCATTGCCGCGAGGGCGGTCACGTCGTTGCTGGCGAAAACCGCGTTCGGCAGCCCGAGCGGCGTGCGGCTGTGTGCATCGAGCAGGCGCTGCATTGCGAGCGCCGCGCCCGCGGCGGCCGGCAGGCTCGCGTCGCAGATGGTTTCGAGCGAAGGGTCGAAAAGCAGGCCTGCCTCGAAGAAGGCGCGGCGGTAGCCGAGCGCGCGCTGGGCGATGCTGTAATGGGCCAGCGAGCCGCCGATGAAGGCCACGCGCGTGCGATTCATCGAGAACAGGTGGCGCATCGCGAGTGCGGCGCCCGCGCCGTTGTCGAGGTTGACCGAGCGCAGGCCCGGAGCCCACAGATCGATCAGCACGAGCGGCCGGCCCATGGCGCCGATGGCCGCGAGCGTCTCGGGCTCGATGAAGCCGGCCACCGCAATGGCATCGGGCAAGTGCAGCCGCAACTGCTCGGCGATGTCCTCGGTCGGCCCCGCCGTGAGCAGCGACGGAACGATGCCGCGCGCGCGGCAGGCGTTTTCCACGCCGTGCAGCACGTGCGAGAAGAACGGACTCACCGCGAAATTGTTGTGCTGGCGGTGCAGCACGAACGTGAGACGCCGCACGCGCGGACGCAACTGCGCGGCGTCGTAGCCAAGGCGGCGCGCCGTTTCGACGACGCGTGTGCGCGTTGCCTCGGACAGGCCCGGCTGGTTTTTGAGCGCCCGCGACACCGTGCCGATCGACACATTGGCTGCGCGGGCAATGTCGCGAATGGTCGTCGTCATCGATCGAGCGCCCTCGATTCCCTCTTTTCGAATGTCCGCGATTGTATAGTAAAAATCCTGGAAAACTGCCCATATCGGTTCGGGGAATTCCCTGAACCCCATATACCGATTGAATTCTAGAACAAATGTTTGTTTAGTAAAAATGACTAAACAAGGCCGGATTGCAGGCAGGCAGAGCCGTTGGGGGGCGGCGCGCGGCGAGAAGGACCGGCGAGGGGAGGGGGGAACAGGAAGGAGTGGGAAGAAGCTGGAAGAAGCGGGCGGGGCGGGACGCCGCCGGAGGGCGTCCGCCATGCGAGCGCGGCGGCGCGTTCGCGTTTGCTCAGTCGGCCATCGCCGCGGCACGGGCACCGCCGAACGCGGGCTCGTGCATGTGAAGCAGCGCGGCGCCTTCGTCGATGTCGATGAGAAACGAGCCGCTCGGCTCCTGCTTGGCGCGATGCTTGGCGAGCGCCGCCACGGAGGCGATTTCCTCGCTGCCGTAGCGGGCGCCCGCGGCGGAATTCACGCGAACGCAGCCGATGGCCATCGTCACGAACGAAAAGAAGGTTGGATTGCCGCGCCGGTCTTCGCCGTGGATGCCGCCGGCCTCGCGGTCCTCGTCCGCATAAAAACGCAGCGCGCCCGAATTGAAGGCGTCGATTGCGGCTTGGACGCGCGCCGGCCAATCCTCGCTCTGGAACAGGATGAGGAAGTCGTCGCCGCCCACGTGACCGAGGAAATCGCGCGTGGGGTCGCAGGCATCGGCGAGCACGGCCGCCGCGAACTTCAGCACTTCGTCGCCTTGCCAGTAGCCGTAGCGGTCGTTGAACGGCTTGAAGTGATTGAGATCGACGTAGCAGGCATGGAATTGCGCTCGATGCTCGACGAGCCGTGCGATGTGCGAGCTGATCGGGATGTTGCCGGGCAGGAACGTGAGCGGGTTTGCATAGCGGGCGGCTTCGATGCGCACCTCGGTCACTGCGCGCACGAGGCTTTCGCCCGTGCCGAGCCCGAGATACCTGCCTTGATCGGTAATGACGAATCCATCGGCCAGATAGCGCTGATCGTCGCTCGCGAGCAGCTTCGCCATCTGCTCGACCGTCATCGATTTTTCGATGACGACGGGCGATGCATTCGCGAACAGCAGGCACGGGCGCTTGCCGAAGAGCTCGCGATGATAGGGCAGTGCGTAGCGGTCCATGAAGCTGCGGCGATTGACGAGTGCGACAGGCTCGTCGTTCTCGACGATCGCGAGCGCGTGCAGCGCCGGCAGCCGGTTGAAGAGGTCGAGCACTTCGTTGTTGGTCGCCGTGATCGGCAGTGCCGGGGCCGCGACGAGCATCTTGGCCGCGGCAACCCCACCCGACGGCGAGCCGGGCAGCGGGCTGCGCGTGGCTCCGGGAAAGACCGCGATGTGGGCGGCGTCGAGCACATCCCTCACGGCGCCGTCGATCGTGCACGGCGCGTGGGCGGCCGGGCGCCCGAAGAAAAAGCCCTGTCCGAACGCGATGCCCATGTCGCGCACCACGATGAGATCCGCCTCCTTCTCGATGCCCTCCGCCACGAGCCGTGCGCCGCTCGCGCTCGCGAAGCGCTGCATCGCGCGCACGGCCTCGAACTTGAGAGGATCGTTCGCGATGTCGTCGATGAAGAACCGGTCGATCTTGACGACGTCGGGCTGCAGGCGGACCCACAGGTTCATGCTCGCGTTGGCGGTGCCGTAGTCGTCGAGGGCGAATTGTGCGCCCGTCTCGCGCAGCGCGGCGACGACCGGCTCGAAGCCCGCGACGTTGTCGATCGCGCATTGCTCGGTCAGCTCGAGCACGATGCGCTCCATCGGCATGCCGTGGCGGCCGAGCCAGTTCATGACACGCTCGCGCGTGGCGCCCAGCGCGACGATCGCTTCGGCACTGAAGTTGAGGAAGAGTTTTCCCTCGCAGCCCAGGCCGGCGAAAGCGGCCACACAGGTTTCGGCAGCGGCGTGCTCGAGTGCCACCGAGAGGCCTTCCCTGGACGCCTGCGCGAAGAGCTCGCCCGGCGTTTCGAGTGCCGTACCGGCAGGGCCGCGGATCAATCCTTCGTAGCCGAGGATGGTGCCCCCGTCGAAGTCGACGATCGGCTGAAAGACGGCCGAAAGCGCACCCGCTTCGATGAGCTCGGCGACCTTCGGCGCGCACGGCGAGGGCGCAAGACGTAATGACATGACGGATTCAAGCCGTAGAGGTGGAACTATCGACTTAACGACCGGCGGCCTTGATAGTTAAGTGAATTTTTCGTGAAGCGTTGCACCGGAGTGGTGCGTTGGCTTGGGGCTCGTTCTCCGATTGGCACGATTCCTGGCCGCACCGGCCGCCGGTGCGCCGGTCGCCGGCCGCCAGAAACGCAAATTCGAAATCGGTGCGGGAGGAGGCCGGGCCGGAGGCCCGGTCGGGGTCAAGTGGGCGCGGCGCTCATGTCGGCGCGGGCGCCGGAGCTGGCTTCGCGCGCCGCGGCGGGCACGCCCTGAGCCCCGGCGTTCGCAGCCTCGGGCTCGGGCGGCAACGCCGCGATAACGACGCGGTTGCGCCCGCGATCCTTGGCGGCGAGCAGCGCGGCGTCGGCGCGCCGGATCACGCGGTCGATCTGCTCGCCGTGCACGTGCTGGGCCACGCCGACGCTGATCGTGAGCGTCACTTCGTGCTGGCGAAGTTCCTCCACGCGCTTGCGCAAGCGCTCGGCCACGCGCGCCGCGTCGTGCTGGTCGGTGGCCGGCAAAAGAGCGACGAACTCCTCGCCGCCGAAGCGTCCGCACACGTCGCTCGGCCGCAGGCTCTCCTGGATCTGCCGCGCGATGGCGCGCAGGGCGCGGTCGCCGGCGTCGTGGCCGAAGCGGTCGTTGACGGACTTGAAGTGATCCGCATCGATGTAGAGCACGGACAGCGGCTGGCCGTGGTGATCGACACGATGCAGGATGCGCCGCCCGAGTTCGAAGACGCGCCGGCGGCGCGGCAGTTGGGTCAGCTCGTCGATATCGGCGAACGAGCGCAGCTGCCGCTCGAGCCGGAAGCTTTTCTGCTGCGAGCGCAGTGCGAAGAGATTGGTGACGATACTCGTGGAAACGGCGATCAGCATCGAGAGCAACAACCCGTAGCGCTCCGCACCCGGCGGCTCGCCGGCGAGGATCAGCGCAAGCGGCCCGGCCGCCGAGAGCGCTGCCGCCCCGGCGAAGTCCCAGCGCAACAGCAGCACGGGGCTGAACGTGAGCGGGATCAGCGCGAAGGCGGGCAGCAACAGCGACGGTCCCGCGCCGCGCAGCAGCGCATGCAGTACGAGGCCGGCTTCGAGCGAGGCGATGAAAACGAGCGCTGCGATGGTTGCGCGAATGCCGCCGCGCTTGCTCCATGCCACGACGAGCGCAGCGCCCATCGGCATGGCCGGCAGTGCGCTCCATGCCACGGCCGACTCGCCTGCGCCGACTTTGCCGAGCCAGGCATCGCCGAGCACGAGCACGACGTAGCCGGTCAGCGCCGTCGTGAGCTGCGCGCACAGGGAGGGCCACAGCTTGTCCGCGGCGTAGTTGCCGAATGACTGTATATCCTGCGGCGTTTCGATCGTCGTGGCGCGTCGCCCCCGCCAGCGCCTTTTTCGGCGAGGCCGCTCGGCCGCGCCATGACGATCCTCGCCAGACCGATCCTCGCTGCTCATTTATTTTCTCTCTTCGATGTGCAACTTCGGCTTGCGCTGCACGAGTCATTCGTGCAGTGGCGTCATTCTAATGGTGCGAAATAACGGAGGCGACGGTTTTTACGATATTTATTAATCGTGTTAGTTCTGCAGTGCGCCGCCCTCCGCGCTGACAGTGGGGAGGCCGCTTGGGCGGCCTTCGGCAATACTCGCCGTTTCAGGCGACAAATTGCGAAGAGGTGATTTTCAGTCGAATCGGCAAACGTTTGCCGTTACGCTCGGCTAAATAAAAGCCGACAAGAAATGATTTGTTGGAAAGTGCGTCGGCAAACCATATTCATATGATGAATGTGGTTTGCCGACGCACCCGACTCACGCGCCTATCGCGCCCCGGTTGCGGGCCCGGTCTCCCGGCTCGCGCGCTCGGCCCAACGTTGGGCGAGCGCGGCGCATACCATCAGCTGCATCTGATGAAAGAGCATCAGCGGCAGGACGACGGCGCCCACGGCCTGTGCCGAGAAAATCACTTTGGCCATGGGAATGCCCGACGCGAGGCTCTTTTTCGAGCCGCAAAACACGATCGTGACCTGGTCGGCGCGATTGAAATGCAGACGCTTGCTGGCCCATGCCGTGATCAGCAAAGCCGCGCCGAGCAGTACGGCGTTGACGAGCAGCAGGCCCGCGAGCGCGGCCGCCGACAGCTGATGCCAGAGCCCTTCGTTGACGGCTTCGCTGAACGCCATGTAGACCACGAGCAGGATCGAGCCCTGATCGACGAAGCGCAGCACGCGCCGGTTGCGGTCCAGCCAGGGGCCGATGAGCGGCCTCAGCAGTTGGCCGGCCACGAACGGCACGAGCAGTTGCACGACGATGTCGCCGACGGTATGCCACGCGGAGCGTGAACCTGCGGCGTGATCGGTCACGATCAGGCTGACGAGCGCCGGCGTGACGAAGATGCCGATCAGGCTCGAGGCAGACGCCGCGCAGACGGCCGCCGGCACGTTGCCTTTCGCGATCGAGGTGAAGGCGATCGACGACTGCACGGTCGAGGGCAACGTGCACAAGAACAGCACCCCCATATAGAGCGCGGGCGGCAGCAGCGGGGAGACGAGCGGCTTCAACGCGAGCCCGAGCAACGGGAAGAGCACGAAAGTGCTCGCCAACACGAGCGCATGCAGGCGCCAGTGAGTCGCGCCGGCGAGCACGGCCTCGCGGGAAAGCTTGGCGCCGTGCAGAAAAAAGAGAAGGCCGACGGCAACGTTCGTCAGTGCGTTGAAGGCAACGGCTGCTTCACCGCGACAGGGCACGACGCTCGCAAGAACGACGGTGCCGATGAGCGCGAGTGTGAAATTGTCGGGGATCAACAACGGCAAACGGGGCAGGCGGGGCATGTGAGCTTCTCGAAATACGGGGCACGATGCATCGCGGGCACAGCGAAGGGCGCGGGCCTCGCGCGGCATCTCGCGCCGCCACATCGGCGGAAAAAGACGCCACGTTACCACTAGCGGTAACAACGCGTTACAACGCCGAATGCCACCTAACACTTTTTGCCTCGACACCATCCCCGGCCCACCCATAAATTACAGCTGGACACGCCCGGGGAAGGCCTATCTTCCGATCACCTTGCGGTAAAAGACGGCATAGCCGTGCCGGGCGAGGCGGGCGGACGATCATGGCGGACTGGCATTTTGACACCATTGGGCGTTGGACGGCTGCGGTGCTTTGCGCGGCAGCGGTTTCGCTCGTCCATGCGCAGCCGCATCCGGCCCAGGTGAGCTTTCGGCCGCCCGGCAGCGGGCTGACGCTGAACGCGCTTACGCGCCCACCAGTCGCTCCCCCCGGCGCCAAGGTCTATCAGACCGCGAACGCGGCGTATGCCGATCGCCGCGGAGCCCGGTCCGGCCCGCGCACGGATCGGCGCAAGCAGGGACGCCTCGCGGCGCCCTCGGCGGGCGGCATTCCCTATCGCTCGATCGCCCAGGATGCGCGCAACGCGCCGCGCCCCCCGGGCAACTCGGCCTACATGCGATCCGGCTCGATTCGCGACGCCGTGACTCGCTACAACGAGGAGCGCGTCACGGGTCGTCCGCCGCCGCGTCCGGCCGGACCGAATTCGCGCCTGCCCGACCCGTCGCTCTACCGCAACTGACCCGCTCTCCGCTCTAGTCGTCCGGCAAATCCACCCGGGAATCGGCCGTCTTCGCGTGCCCGAGTCCATGCACCGCCTTCCACGGCAGCGATATTCGCGGCGCCGCAGCGTACGCGGCTCGCCAGCGGCCCCCCGATGGCGGCACTGCCGCGAGCGGTGAGCGGGCGGCCCTCGGACGCGCCCGCGTGATGCAAAGACGCCACACTTTTTTGTCCGAAGCGCTCGCCCGCGAGGGTTCGAGCGGTTCGTCCGACGAATTTATTTTGTCGGCGCGCGGCCGTGCGTCACTATTGCGCCTGACCGGCCGGCACCGTCCCGACCCGCCCACAGCGGCGCGCAGCGTCGCGCGCGACGCAGGCGGATACGGTGCGCCCGATGCGACGCCGGCGAGGTTATGCGAAACGCTATACCGGCAATAAGCAAACTCGTTTTTGACGGGAAAAATGGTCCGTGACGATGGCCCGGCTCCGGATGACATTCGCGTCCGAGCTTTCTCCGGCGCTTCGCTCGCGCGCGTCGCACGCTTCATCATTTCCGCACAAAACACAGGAGATCTCATGAAAAACACGGTCAGCCGCGTGCTGAAGACGAGCTTCCGATCGGCCGCCGTGGCCGGCATCGTTGCTGCCAGCTCGGCCGCCTATGCGCAGTCGAGCGTCCAGCTTTACGGCCAGGTCGACAGTTGGGTCGGCATGCAGCAATTCCCGGGCGGTCAGCGCTCGTGGGTGGTGGGCGGCGGCGGCATGTCCACCTCGTACTGGGGCTTGAAGGGCGCGGAAGACCTCGGCGGCGGCTACAAGGCGATCTTCACGCTGGAGGACTTCTTCCTGCCGCAAAGCGGCAATTACGGCCGCTTCACGGGCGACACCTTCTTCGCGCGCAACGCGTATGTCGGCATCCAGTCGCCGTACGGTACGTTCACGATGGGGCGCCTCACGACGCAGCTCTTCGTCTCGACGATCCTGTTCAACCCGTTCACGGACTCGTACACGTTCTCGCCGATGGTCTATCACGTGTTCCTCGGCAATACGGCGATTCCGACCGGTGCGACTTACACGACCGACACGGGCGTGGTCGGCGATTCGGGCTGGAACAACGCGGTGCAGTACTCGACGCCCGATTTCAGTGGGCTGTCGGGGAGCGTCATGTACGGTCTCGGCAATCAGGCCGGCAAGAACGGCGCGAAGAAGTGGAGCGCGCAGGTGCTGTACTTCCATGGCCCCTTTGCCGCAACGGGCGTCTTTCAGTACGTCAACTTCAACGGCAGTCCCGGCGATCTCGTCACGCCGCCGGCGTTCGGCACCGTCGTACCGTTCAAGAGCCAGAGCGTCGCGCAGCTCGGCGCCACCTACGACCTGAAATTCGTGAAGTTCTACGCGCAGTACATGTATACCAAGAATGATCGGATCGTCGGCGGCAGCTGGCATGTCAACACCGGGCAGGGCGGGGTGACCGTGCCGGCCGGCCCCGGCACGATCATGGCCTCCTACGCATACTCGCGCGACGGTGGCGGGCTGGACCAGACGCGGCGCACCTGGGCCGTCGGCTATGACTATCCGCTCTCGAAGCGCACGGACATTTACGCGGCCTATATGAACGACCAACTAAGCAGTCTGTCGACCGGGCAGACGGTCGGCGCGGGCATTCGCGCGAAGTTCTGACCGGCGGCGAGGCCGAGCCCGGCCCGAGCCGGGTGCCTCAGTGGCCGGCTTTGCCGCGAAAACGGCGCCGCGAGGCATGCGGCGCCGTTTTCGTCGAAAGCCCCTGGGCGCGACCGGCGTGCCCTTACGGGGCCTTACGATTCCTAAAGACGTTTCCGACCCTTGTCGTTAGCGCGAAGGCAAGCGTGCGCAAGCGCGTGAGCAGCCGATGCAGTGACGTGGCTGCTCGCGGCTATGAGCACAGCGTGCGTTCAATCGACGGAGGGGTGTCATGCAAGTTGCCAGCGCTCACGCGCCGCTCATCTCGCAGCAGGAGTTCGCCGGCCCGCAGGCAGCCGAGCAAAGCGCGCGGGCGCGCGACCAGCCCGGTGCCGGTTCGCGCACGGCGGCGCTGACACAGGACGCGGCGGTCAGCATTTCGGCCGAGGGCTCGGCCGCGGTGGCGCGCGAGCGCGCAACGGTCGAGCGCGACAGGCCATCCGCTGCGACGCCGGGTACCCATGCCGTGGCGGCGGGTGTGGCTCAAGGCGGTGTATCGATGGATCTGGGCGGCTCGAGCGGTTCGGCCACGTCCGGCTCGGCGAGCGGCCAGAGCGATGCGGGCGGCGCCGACGGCGACACGTCGGATGACGCCGCGAGCACGGCGTCCGCGCAGTCGGACGGGCAAACGCAAGTCCATGTCCCGACTGATCCATCCGCGGTCAAGTCCTTCACGTACGGTACGCTGGGGCTCGAGCGTCCCGACCAGCCTCAGGAAGCGGGCAACGAATACTATACGGCCGGCCGCTGGCTGGCAGCTGGCGTGACGCTCTGGGGCATCATTGCGCTGCTCGCGTGAAGCAGGCGCGCGAGATGAGAGAAAGGTAAGAGAAAGCGGGGCGGGGAGGATAGCCGCTCGCCCCGGCTGTCCTCATTGACACATCGCGGTACAGGAGACGGCACCGACGCCAGCCATGAAGCCGAGCAGGCCGCCGAGCGCGAAGGTCTGTGTGCTCGTGGCGCATCCCGGCAGGCAGGCAAGGCCGCCGAGCATCACGAAAGTAGCGATCAGTCGCCGCATGGAGGTCTCCGTCACCAAGAGCGCGGCTCACGGAGCCCGCAAACGCAAGGCGTTAGTCTAAGCAGCGGCGGACGCACGCCATCGCGCGAATAAACGCCTCGCTCGACGAGGCCGTTACAAATTCTTCCCACTCTTCGGCTGCTTGGCCGCTCGGCCGCACCGGGTGCGGCACGGCGCCGTTGCCTATACTGCAAATGCTTTGGAGCAGAGGGCACGACGGGAAAGCCATGACCGATCTCTCGACGCCGCAACCGCGCGCCGGCGCGCGCGCAGCCCCGCCCGGCCGCCTGCGTTTCGTGACGGCCGCCGCACTCTTCGACGGCCACGATGCGGCCATCAACATCATCCGCCGCATGCTTCAGGCGAGCGGCGTGGAAGTCATCCACCTCGGCCATAACCGGTCCGTCGAGGATGTCGTATGCGCGGCACTCGACGAGGATGCGGATGCCGTGGCCGTGTCGAGCTATCAGGGCGGCCACCTCGAGTACTTTCGCTATCTCGTGGACCGCCTGCGCGCACTCGGCGGCGAGCGTATCAAGGTGTTCGGCGGCGGCGGAGGTGTCATCGTCCGCGAGGAAATCGAGGCGCTCGAACGCGATGGTGTCGCGCGCATCTATTCGCCGGAAGACGGGCAGCGCCTCGGCCTGCAGGGCATGATCGACGACATGATCGCGCGATGCGGCAACGGCGAGCGCCCGGTCTTCGCCACGTCCGAGCCCGGGCCCGGCGAGCGGGCGGAGTCGGTCCGGCTCGATCCAGCCGGCGACATGAGCTGGCGCCGGCTCGCGCAGTTGATCACCGCATTCGAGCGCGGCGAGCTCGACGAGACGGTGCGCGCGGAGGTGGCCCGGCGGGCGTCACTCGTGCGCGTGCCCGTGCTCGGCGTGACGGGTACGGGCGGCGCCGGCAAATCGTCGCTGACGGACGAACTCGTACGGCGCTTTCGGCTCGACTATGGCGATACGTTGAAGCTTGCGGTGCTCGCGGTGGACCCTTCGCGGCGCAAGTCGGGCGGGGCCCTGCTCGGGGACCGCATTCGCATGAACGCGATCGGGGACTGGGGCCGGGGCCCGCGTGTATTCGTGCGCTCGCTGGCCACGCGCGATGCGGCGAGCGAGCTGCCCGTCGTGGTGCCCGATGCCGTTGCCGCGTGCAAGGTCGCCGGGTTCGATCTGATCATCGTCGAGACGTCGGGCATCGGCCAGGGCGATGCGGCCATCGTGCCCGTGGCCGACCGCTCGCTCTATGTAATGACGCCGGAGTTCGGCGCGGCGAGCCAGCTCGAAAAGATCGACATGCTCGATTTCGCGGACTTCGTGGCCATCAACAAGTTCGACCGCAGCGGAGCGGCCGATGCGTTGCGCGACGTCGCTAAACAGGTGCAGCGCAACCGCGAGGCGTTCGACGAGGTGCCCGAGGCGATGCCCGTCATCGGCACGATGGCCGCGCATTTCAACGACGACGGCGTGATGGCGCTCTATCAGCTCATTGCCGCCTCGCTCATTGCCCTAGGCCTGCCGCCGCCAGAGGCGGGGGGCCGCCTGCCGCGCGTCGGCGTGCGGCATTCGAGCAGCCGGGGCTCGGTCGTTCCGGCCTCGCGCGTGCGCTATCTCTCCGACATCGCGGAGACGGTGCGCGGCTATCGCGCACGGGTCGAGGCGCAGGCCGTCGTCGCGCGCGAGCGCTGGCAGCTCGGCGAAGCGCGGCGCATGCTGGCCGAATCCTGTCCGGAGGGCCAGGGTGGCTTGTCCGAGGCCTCGAACGACCCGTCGCATGCTGTCCGTGGCGATGGCGGGGCCGGTGTGCTCGCGCGGCTCGACGCGCTCATCGCCGAGCGCGAGGCGGCGCTCGGCCCACGCGAGAAAGCACTGCTCGACGCCTGGCCTGCCAGGGTCGCCGCTTACGCGCAAGACGAACTCATCGTGACGATACGCGGACGGGAATTGCGTACGCCGCTGACGGCAACGACGCTCTCGGGCACGAGGATGCGCAAGCTGTCGCTGCCGAAGTTCGTGGACCCGGGGCAGACGCTGAGGTGGCTCGCGCTCGAAAATCTGCCCGGATATTTTCCCTATACGGCGGGCGTGTTCCCATTCAAGCGCGCATCCGAGGAGCCGACGCGCATGTTTGCGGGCGAAGGCGGGCCGGCGCGGACGAACCGCCGCTTCAAACTGTTGTCGGCCGGCATGCCGGCCGTGAGACTGTCGACGGCGTTCGATTCCGTCACGCTCTACGGCGAGGATCCCGACGAACGCCCCGACATCTACGGGAAGATCGGCAATTCGGGCGTATCGGTGGCGACGCTCGACGACATGAAGGCGCTTTACGACGGTTTCGACCTGTGCGCACCCGGCACTTCGGTATCGATGACGATCAACGGGCCGGCGCCGACGATTCTCGCGATGTTCTTCAATACGGCGATCGACCAGGAAATCGAAAAGCTCGGGGGCGATGCGACCGGTTCGGGCGCGGTGCCCGATGCCGAACAACTCGCCGGCGCGCGTGCGCGCGCCTTGAGCAGCGTGCGGGGCACGGTGCAGGCGGACATTCTGAAGGAGGACCAGGGGCAGAACACCTGCATCTTCTCGACGGAGTTCAGCCTGAAGATGATGGGCGACATCCAAGCCTATTTCGTCGAGCACGACGTGCGCAATTTCTATTCGGTGTCGATCTCGGGCTATCACATCGCCGAGGCCGGGGCGAACCCGATCACGCAACTGGCCTGTACGCTTGCCAACGGCTTTACCTATGTCGAGGCCTATCTCGCGCGCGGCATGGACATCGATGCGTTCGCACCGAATCTCTCGTTCTTTTTCTCGAACGGAATGGAGCCCGAATACACGGTGCTCGGCCGGGTGGCCCGGCGAATCTGGGCCGTTGCGATGCGCGAGCGCTACGGTGCGAACGAGCGCAGCCAGAAGCTCAAGTATCACGTGCAGACGTCGGGGCGCAGCCTGCATGCGCAGGAGATCGACTTCAACGACATCCGCACGACGCTGCAGGCGCTGATCGCCATCTACGACCACTGCAACTCGCTGCACACCAACGCATACGACGAAGCGATCACGACGCCTACCGAGGACTCGGTGCGGCGCGCGCTGGCGATCCAACTGATCATCAACCGCGAATGGGGGCTCGCGAAAAGCGAAAATCCGAACCAGGGCAGCTTCGTGATCGAAGAGCTGACCGACCTCGTGGAAGCGGCGGTGCTCGCCGAATTCGACCGCCTGACCGAGCGCGGCGGGGTGCTGGGCGCGATGGAAACGGGCTACCAGCGCAGCCGCATCCAGGACGAGTCGATGTTGTACGAGCGCCGCAAGCACGACGGCTCATATCCGATCGTCGGCGTGAACACGTTCGTCGGGCCAGCGGCCCGTGAAGCGCGTCAACCGCTCGTGCTGGCGCGCTCGACACGCGAGGAGAAGGACGATCAGCGTGCGCGCCTCGCCGCGTTTCACGAGCGGCATCGCGAGGAAGCGGCGCCGATGCTGCGGCGGTTGCAGCAGGCCGTCATCGATGACGAAAACGTGTTCGCGGTGCTGATGGATGCGGTGCGCGTCTGCTCGCTCGGGCAGATCACGCACGCGCTGTTCGAGGTGGGCGGGCAGTATCGGCGGACGATGTAAGGTCGGGCGCCGGCCGGCAAGCCGGCACACGCAACGTCGCTTGCTCGCGCGGCGGTCGGCGTGCCGGGCTGAAGGGTTACGATTACCGCAGCGCGAGCCTGGCCCGCGCCGAATCGTATTCGTCCTTGAGCCGCGCGACGAGTTCGGCCACGCTCGGAACGTCGTCCATCAGTCCGACGCCCTGGCCGGCGCCCCAGATGTCTTTCCAGGCCTTCGCCTTGTCGCTCGCGAAGTTCATCTTCGTCTTGTCCGACACGGGCAGCGCATCGGGATCGAGCCCCGCGTTGACGATGCTTTCGCGGATGTAGTTGCCGTGCACGCCGGTGAACAGGTTCGTATAAACGATGTCGGCCGCCGCCGCGTTCACGATCGCGCGCTTGTAGCTGTCCACCGCGTGCGCTTCCCGCGTTGCGATAAAGCGCGTGCCGATGTAGGCGAGGTCCGCTCCCATTGCCTGCGCCGCGAGAATCGCACCGCCGGTCGCGATCGAGCCCGACAACACGATCGGCCCGTCGAAAATCCGCCGCACTTCGCCCACGAGCGCGAACGGCGAAAGGGTGCCCGCATGGCCGCCTGCACCCGCCGCCACGAGAATCAGCCCGTCCACGCCCGCTTCGAGCGCCTTTTGCGCATGGCGCAGGTTGATGACGTCGTGCAGGACGATGCCGCCATAGCTGTGTACCGCGTCGATCATTTCCCTCACGGGCGCGCGCAGGCTCGTAATGAAGATCGGCACCTTGTGCTCGACGCACACACGTATGTCCTGCTCGAGGCGCGCATTCGACTGATGCACGATCTGATTGACGGCGACCGGGCCGACCGTCGCGCCAGGGTTCGCCGCCTTGTGCGCGGCGAGCGCCTCGTCGATCTGCGTGAGCCATTCGTCGAGCTGCTCTGCCGGCCGCGCGTTGAGCGCCGGAAACGAGCCGACGATGCCGGCCTTGCATTGCGCGAGCACGAGCTCGGGGTAGCTGACGATGAACATCGGCGACGCCACCACCGGCAGCGACAGGTTTTGGAGGACAGCGGGCAAGGCCATGACGCAAGTCTCCTTCAGTGCGCACATAAGAGAACGGTCGTTCGATTATACGGAGCCGGCGGCTTTATGGCAGCCCGGCGGATTCGAAGGAGTGCTCGGGTTCTACGCTCCGTGCGCGTGCGAACGAGCGCGCGCCTCGCGCATCCGTAGAATGCGAAGGTAGGTATAACGAACAACAAGAGGCAGGAGCGAGCGTAATGACATTCGCCGACTTTACTCCGTTTCGCATGGCCGTCGACGGGGCCGAAATCCAAGGCCTCAAAGGCGGCGTCGGTGCGCCGCTGTTGCTGCTGCACGGACATCCGCAAACGCACCTGATCTGGCATCGATGCGCGGCGGAGCTGGCCCGGCACTTCACGGTCGTGGCAACGGACTTGCGCGGCTACGGCGCGTCTTCGAAACCGTCGAGCGACGCGGAGCACAGGCCCTATTCGAAGCGCTCGATGGCGGCCGATCAGGTTGCGGTCATGCGCGAGCTCGGTTTCGAGCGCTTTCTCGTCTGCGCGCACGACCGCGGCGCGCGCGTCGCGCATCGCATGGCGCTCGACCATGCAGACGCGGTGGAGCGGCTCATGCTGCTCGACATCGCGCCGACGCTCGCCATGTACGAAGGCACGACGCGCGCCTTCGCCACGGCCTACTTCCACTGGTTTTTTTTGATTCAGCCCGAGCCGCTGCCCGAGACGTTGATCGGCGCGGACCCGCGCGTGTACGTCGAGCGCGTGATGGGCTCGCGCCACGCGGGCCTCGCCCCGTTCGCCCCCGAGGCATTGAATGCTTATGTCGATGCGCTGTGCCAGCCGGGCGCCGTCCACGCAATGTGCGAAGACTATCGGGCGTCGGCCACGATCGATCTCGACCACGATCGGGCCGACATCGAGCGAGGCCGCCGGATCGCCTGTCCGTTGCGCGTGCTGTGGGGCGCGCGGGGCACCGTCGCGACCTGTTTCGATCCGTTGGCCGAATGGCGGCGCGTAGCGCGCGACGTGAGCGGCCGGGCGCTCGAATGCGGCCACTACATCCCCGAGGAAGTGCCCGAAGCGCTCGTTGCGGAAATGCTGAGCTTTTTCGAGGCCACCGAGCCGAGCGAAGCCGCGCGCCCGCTGCAATGACCGGAGTATCGGTGCGGCCGGCCTGAAAAGCGGCGCGCGGCCTGCCGCGGTCGTGCGGGCCGCCCGCGTCGGGCGGCAGGCAGTCAGCCAGGCGAAAGGCTGGCGGCCGGGCGACAGGCAGCCTCTCGAGCCCCGCGCCGTCGGCCAAGCGGCGGACGGCCGCTCAGCGTGTTCCGCGTTTGGCCGTGCGCGGCCTGGGCGCTTCTTTCGCGCCATCGTCCGCTGCCCCCGGTGCGTCCAGTGGCGGCAGACGTCGCGCAATCGGTGTCGCCTTGACGATGGCCGTGCTCGTTTCGGCCCGGTCGGTGACCTTGGACAGAATCTCGTCGAGCTCGTCGATCGAGCGCAGATAAAGCCGGCAGATGAAGCAGTCGTCACCGGTCACTTTGTCGCATTCGACGAACTCCGGGATACGCCGGATCGCTTCTTCGACGAGATGAAGCTGCCCGGGCAACGGCCGCACGCGGACGATTGCCTGGAGCATATAGCCGAGCGCGCGCGGATTCACGTCGATCGTGTAGCGCCCAATCACGCCTTGCGCTTCGAGGCGCCGCAACCGTTCGGCCGTGCTCGGTGCGGAAAGACCCACGGCGCGCGCAAGGTCGGCCACTGCTGCGCGGCCGTCCTCCGCCAGCAGGCGCAGCAGCGCGCGGTCGATCGCGTCCAGGGGCGCGCTATTGCCCATTGTTCCTTCGGAAAGGCGTTTTGCCATGATTGCCTTTTTTAGCAAGGTGAAAGGACCTTCGTTGCCTTAGTTTATCCATGTCTGCGGACGGGGCGAATCGTTAGACTGGGGGCATGACGAACTGCATCTTTCTTCCTGAACCCGGAGGCGTCCATGGCGAATCATGAAATCCGGCGCGGCGCAGCAGAAATGACGGCGGCGATGTTGATGTCGGGCACGATCGGCTGGCTGGTGGTGGAATCGGGACAACCTGCGCTGAACGTCGTATTCGTGCGCTGCGTGTTGGGCGCGTTGGCGCTTGCCGCCGCCTGCGCCACGCTCGGGCTGTTGCGGCGCGACGCGTTGCCGTGGCGCACGGTACTGCTCGCGGCCTTGGGCGGGGCGGGCATCGTGGCGAATTGGGTGCTGCTCTTTGCCGCCTATTCGCGCGCGTCCATCTCGATGGCAACCGCCGCCTACAACACCCAGCCATTCATGCTGGTGGCGCTCGGCGCGTTGATTTTTCGCGAGCGCCTGAGTGCATCCACGGCTGTCTGGCTGGCGCTCGCGTTTGCCGGTCTCGTGCTCGTCGTAAAAGTGGAGCCGGCGGTGCTCGCGATGCCGGGCCAGTATCTCGAAGGAATCGCATACGCGCTCGGTGCGGCATTTTGCTACGCCATCTCGTCGATCATCACGAAGCGTCTGAAAGGCACCGCGCCGCACCTGATCGCGCTGATTCAGGTGACACTGGGGGCGGTGGTGCTCGCACCGTTCGTCGATTATCGTGGCCTGCCGACAACGGCGGCTCCGTGGGCCGAACTTGCCACGCTCGGCATCGTCAACACGGGCATCATGTACGTGCTGCTTTACGGAGCGATTCAGAAATTGCCGACGACGATGACGGGCGCCCTGTCGTTCGTCTACCCGATCGTTGCGATCGTCGTCGATCGCATCGCCTTCGGCCAATCGCTGGCGGCGATCCAGCTCTTCGGTGCGGCGCTGATTCTGCTCGCGGCGGCCGGCGTCAATCTCGGTTGGCGCGTCGTGCCCGACAGGCGTACGCGGCAGCGCACTCCCGGCACTCCCGGCGCGCGCAGCGCATGTCAAGTTGATTGAAAGGCGTTCGTCTCGCGTTTGCAGGGAAATCACCGATGCGCCGTAAACGGCGGCACCGGTATCATGGGACAGACGCTGATCACGTCGTACATTGCGCCGTTCGTCAACTGCGACGAACGGTTTTCTTTTTGCGGGCCGTTATTCCGCCCTGCATCGCACGGGCGCAACGCGCTTGGCGAGGGTACTGCCTCCCGCCGTGCATGCGATGCCTTCGAGCGTGACCGTTCCGGCATTCAGCGCAGGGCCACGTCGGCCACCGGCGCGCCCGTGAGGGAAAGCAATTCCTGCGGCGATAGATTGAACACCGCATGCGGATGGCCCGCGGCCGCCCACAGGCTGTCGAGCTGAAGCAGATCTTCGTCGATCAGCGTGACGGGCGGTGTCAGATGCCCGATCGGGCAGACGCCGCCGATCGCGTAGCCTGTCTTTTCGCGCACGAAACGGGCATCGGCGCGCCCGATGGCCCCGACCTGCCGCGCAACTTTCTCCTCGTCGACCCGGTTCGCCCCGCTGGCGACCACCAGCACGGGTGCGTCGTCATCGCGGCGCCGAAAGACGATTGACTTGGCGATCTGCGCGACGGTGCATCCAAGGCCGGCGGCCGCTTCGGCCGACGTCTTGCCCGTTTGCGGCAGCATGACGACCGGTTTTTCGTGCCCGTGCTCGCGCAGCAGCAGGGCGATACGCCGGGCCGAATCGGGCAAGGCGGCGAGCGGCTCCGACGCGTCGGGCACGTCGGGCATATTGGTTGGTGAGAACGATTCGCTGTCCATATGTCGATAGGCGGTCGGATTGCTGTATGGCATCGTGCGGCGCGTTGCCTCGCTTACTGCGGTTCGTCGGTGCTTTTCGCCTTGGCGAGCAACGCGCGGCCCGCACGCGAAACGTTGGGCCGCCCCACCGCCGTCGATATGAATTCGCCGATCGCCACGACTTGCGCAAGATCGACTCCTGTCTCGATGCCAAGCCCGTTCATCAGATACAGCACGTCCTCCGTCGCGACGTTGCCGGTGGCGCCTTTCGCGTAAGGGCAGCCGCCGAGGCCCGCCACGGATGCGTGAAAAATCTCGATGCCTTCGAGCAGCGATGCGTAGATGTTTGCGAGCGCCTGCCCATAAGTGTCATGGAAATGACCCGAAAGCCTTTCGCGCGGAAAGACCTTCGAAACAGCCGTATAGACTTCGCGCGTGCGCTTGGGCGTGCCAACGCCGATGGTATCGGCGATGTCGATTTCGTCGCAGCCGAGATCGGCCAGGCGCTGCACGACGTCGACGACCGCCGATACGGACACCTCGCCCTGATAGGGGCAGCCGAGCGCGCACGACACGCTACCGCGCAGGCGCAGGCCGTTGTCCTTGGCGGCGCGTGCGACGGGCTCGAACCGCTCGATGCTTTGCGCGATGCTGCAGTTGATGTTGCGCTCGGAAAACGCTTCGCTCGCCGCCCCGAAAATCACGACTTCGTCGGCCTTGGCCGCGAGCGCACCCTCGAGGCCTTTGAGGTTCGGTGTCAGCACCGAGTAGATCGTGCCGGCACGGCGCGCGATGCCGGCCATGACTTGCGCGCCGTCCGCCATCTGCGGCACCCATTTCGGCGAAACGAACGATGCGGCTTCGATATTGGCGAAGCCCGCAGCCGAGAGGCGATCGACGAGTTCGATCTTCACCGACGTGGAGACGAACTGCTTTTCGTTTTGCAGCCCGTCGCGTGGGCCCACTTCGACGATCTTGACTGCGCGAGGCAGGGACATGGCGTGTCTCCGGAATGGTTCGATTGGGAAGGCCGTTGGTTGACGACGAATGGTGCCGCGCGTGGACGATCAGTAACCACGCTCCAGATCGACGATGCCGCTGATCGGCTCGCCGTGCTGGAACGCGGCAATCTTCCGTGCGATCTGCGCCACCGCTTCGTCGCGCAGCGTCAGTGCCGAGATGTGCGGGGTAATCGTGATCCGCGGCTCCTGCCAGAAGGCGTGATCGGGCGGCAGCGGTTCCTGGACGAATACGTCGAGCGTGGCCGCGGCGATCCGGCCTTCGCGCAGCGCTTCGAGCAGATCGTTTTCGACAAGGTGGGCGCCTCGAGCAAGATTGACGAGATACGCGCCGTGCGCGAGCGGTGCGAACGTTCGGCGATTCAGAATACCTTCGGTCTCGGGGGTGCTCGGCAACAGGTTGACGAGTACGCGCGCGCCGGCAAGGCATGCATCGAGCCCATCGGCCGCGTAGGTGTCGATGCCGTCGAGCACTTTCTTGCCGCGGCTGTAGCCTCGCACCGGCAGGCCGAACGAGGCGAGGGTTTGCGCGACATGCGTGCCGAGCACGCCGAGACCGAGCACCGCCACGACGAACGAATCGCGCGCATGCGGCTCGAGCGGCTGCCACGCGCGCGCGCCGCCGCGCTGCGCGAGATCGTATTCGTCGAACCGGCGCATGTAGCGCAGCACCGCATGCGCGGCGTACTCGCTCATTTGTGCGGCCATGCCGGTATCTTCGAGCCGCACGATCGGCACGCCTGCCGGCAGTGTGCCGGGCGCTTCGCGCTCGAAGCGAAGAATGGCATCCACGCCGGCACCGAGATTGAATACCGCTTTCAAGCCGTCCCGCGGCGCGAAGAACTCGCGCGGTGGCCGCCAGACCACGCCGTAATCGGCAGGAGCCGCGTCGCCCGGTTGCCAGATGCGGATATCGGCGCCCGGCAGCGCATGTGCGAGCGATGCGAACCATGCCTCGGTTTCGGGCGCTTCGGGAGCGGAAAAAAGGATTCTCATGCGGAACGTGGCAAGGGCGCTCGGCCCCGGTAGCAATCGACGCCACCATTTTACGTGCTTGCACCGCGCGCCGCCCATTGGCCGTTCGGCTGAATAGGCGTGGTGGCTCGCCCGTGGGATAAAGCGAGGAACGAGAATGTCGGCGCTGCGGGGCGGCGGTGCTTTCGCCGCCGCACGCGTTTGCCGCAGCCCTCGTTTTCAAACTGCCAGGAATCGCACCATGAATATCGAAACAGTTTATCTAATGACCGAAAGCGGCCGCTTCGTTCACACGGAGCCCGACGGCGGCGCGCTGCGGATCAACAAAGACCGGGCGGACGCATTGTGCAAGCTGCAGGCAGGGTTCGACGACGTCGATCCGAAGGTCATCTTTCACAGCTCCGCAGCCGACCGCAAGTGGGTCGTCGGGCACGACCCGGCCACGCCGCACGTGCCGGACATCGTCGTGGCGCGTAAAGGCGAGTGGACCACGTTCACCTATCAGTTCGTGGACGACGCCCGCACGCTCATGACGTTGCGCGACGAAAGCGACCGCTATCTGCAGCGCGTGGACATCGGCCGCCCGTTCGAGCATCTTGCGGCAAGCACGGCGAGCGCCGAGGAAGCCGCGCGCTTCAGGTTGATCCGGTTCGCTTCCGACGATGCCTGACCGGCGGCGTATGCCGGGTGCCGGTTCGGCGCGGTACCGCCTGTGGCCTCAGTTGCCTTCGGGCGAGCAGCACGGAGCGGCCGGCAGCGTATCGGCACCTTGGGCGTGGATACCGAGCCTCTCGAGCAGTCTGCGGTCGCTGTCGGCCTGCGGATTGCCCGTCGTCAGCAGTACGTCGCCATAAAAGATCGAATTCGCGCCGGCAAGGAAGCACAGTGCCTGCAAGCCGTCGTCCATCTGCTGGCGTCCCGCGGACAGGCGCACCATCGCGCGCGGCATGGTGATGCGGGCAATGGCGATCGTTCGCACGAACTCGAACGGGTCGAGCGGCTCGATCTGGCCGAGCGGCGTGCCTTCGATCGCCACCAGATGATTGATCGGCACCGACTCGGGATACGGGTCCATGTTCGCGAGCTGTGCGAGGAGCCCCGCTCGCTCGCGGCGGGATTCACCCATGCCGATGATGCCGCCGCAGCACACGTTGATGCCGGCGTCGCGCACGTGCTCGAGGGTGTCGAGGCGGTCCTGATAAGTCCGCGTCGAAACGATCTGGCCGTAGAACTCGGGCGACGTATCGAGGTTGTGGTTGTAGTAGTCGAGGCCTGCTTCGCGCAGGGCCTGCGCCTGATGTTGCTCGAGCATGCCGAGCGTCATGCAGGTTTCGAGCCCCATCGCCTTCACGCCTCGGATCATGTCCTGGATCGGCTCGATGTGCCGGTCCTTGGGGTTGCGCCAGGCGGCACCCATGCAAAAGCGCGTCGCGCCGCTCTCCTTCGCGCGCCGCGCGGCGGCGAGTACGTTCTCGACGTCCATGAGCTTTTCGGCTTTCAGGCCCGTGTCGTAGTGCGACGATTGCGAGCAGTACTTGCAGTCTTCCTCGCACCCACCGGTTTTGATCGACAGCAGCGTCGAAAGCTGAACGGCGTTCGCATCGAAATGCTCGCGGTGTACCTGTTGGGCGCGGAACAGCAGATCGTTGAATGGCAGTTCGTAAAGTGCCACGACGTCGGCCACGCGCCAGCGCGCGGCGCCTTGACGAGGCGCGGCGGCTGCGGCCGATGTCGCTGCGGTTTGGGCTTGAGTCATGTCGTCAATCCTCGTTGGGCAATGAAGGGCAATGAAGTACGGTGGTGGTCGATGAGATGCAATGAGATGCAATGCGCAAGCGTCAATGCGCGGTCGCGCGCAGGGTAAGCAGGAGGGCGCCGACGTCGAGATGCGCGAGCGCCGCCTCGTCCGACGCTGGCGAAAGGCGAGGCACGGTGCCGATGAGCGGCGCGCCGTGCTCGCGCGCGAGGCGGCTGCGCAGCGCGTCGACGTTTTCCTCGGCGTAGCGCATGGCCGGATCGACGATGTTCGCCACCCAGCCTGCGATCGCAAGGCCGCGTCGGGCGATCGCCTCGGCCGTCAGCAACGCGTGGCTGATGCATCCGAGGCGCACGCCGACCACGAGCACCACGGGCAGCGCCAGTGCGCAGGCGAGATCGGCGGTGTCGTGCGTCTCCGTGAGGGGCACGCGAAAGCCGCCTACCCCCTCCACGACTACGACGTCGGCTTGCGTCATTGCTTCGCGGTGGCATGCGACGATGTGTGCGATATCGAGCGTCACGCCTTCGTGCGCGGCAACGATATGCGGCGCGGCAGGAGCCTTGAGCAGGAACGGTGTGCGAACCTCGGGCGGCAGCAGCACCGACGCCGCTGCGTCGAGCGCCTCGGCGTCTTCGTTGAGCCACTGGCCTTCGCGCTCGAATGCGCCGGCCGCCACGGGTTTCATAGCCGCGGCGCGCAGCCCTGCGCGTGCGAAGCCGCGTAGCAGCGCGCATGAGACGAACGTCTTGCCGATTTCCGTATCGGTGCCCGTGACGAAAAGCGATAGTGGGGCGTTCATGACCGATCTCCTTCACAGGGGCCGGCTTGGCCGGCTGCGCCCGTGCCGTCGGTCGCGTCGATCGTCGACAGCGCGGCTCCGAGCCGGTCCAGATCGTCGAGCGTGTGCCCTGCCGAGAGCGAGATGCGCAGCCGCGACGTACCCGCCGGCACCGTGGGCGGGCGAATTGCCGGCACCCAGAGTCCCTCGCGCTCGAGGCGCGCGGAAAGTGCGAGGGTTGCCTCGTTGTCGCCAATGACGAGTGGCTGAATGGCCGTATGCGAATCCACGGGTTGCCAGCGCGTCGCGCGCATCAGCTCGCGCGTGCGTTCGATCAGGGCTTGGAGGTGCGCGCGCCGTGCGTCGCCTTCATCGCTGGCGATGAGCGCGAGGCTCGCCGATACCGCATGCGCCACGGCAGGCGGCGCGGCTGTCGTGAAGATGTAGGGGCGCGCGCGCTGCACGAGCCATTCGATGACGGTTTCGTGCGCGACGACGGCAGCGCCCGCCACGCCGGCCGCCTTGCCGAACGTGCAGATGTAGACGAGATGCGCTGAGCGCAACGCAGCCTCGGCGAGCGCACCGCGCCCTTGCGGACCGAGCACACCGAAGCCGTGTGCATCGTCGACGACGAGCCAGGCGCCGTACCTTTCGGCCAGCTCCAGCAGCGCGGGCAACGGCGCGACGTTGCCGTCCATGCTGAACACTGCGTCGGTCACGATAACCTTCACGCTCGCGTCGGATGCATCGAGC
This sequence comes from Trinickia caryophylli, assembly GCF_034424545.1. Lineage (NCBI taxonomy): Bacteria > Pseudomonadati > Pseudomonadota > Betaproteobacteria > Burkholderiales > Burkholderiaceae > Trinickia > Trinickia caryophylli. The sequence continues at coordinate 2,565,991 of NZ_CP139970.1, forward strand.
ATGGCGGCGAGCGCCTCGATGTCCGCATGCGGATAGATCTGCACCTCGGCGCGCGAAAGCCGTGCGCCGTCGATCAGGGAGGCGTGATTGAGCGCATCCGAAAAGAGCGTTGTCCCGCGTCCGGCGAGCGTAGTCAACGCTGCCAGATTCGCCATGTAGCCCGTGCTGAAGCCGAGCGCGCGTGGCGTGTCGACGAAGCCGCCGCAAAACGCGGCGAGGTCGTCCTCCAGTCGCACGTGCGCGCGCGAGTGTCCGCCGAGCAGATGAGAGCCCCCGCTGCCGGCGCCGTATCGCGCGCTGCCTTCGGCAAGCGCGGCAACCAGTGCCGGATGCGCGGCGAGCCCCAGATAGTCGTTGCTCGCGAAGCCCACGAGCGCGCGTCCGTCCACGCGCATGTGCGCGGCGCATCCGGTGTCGGCCACGCGCCGGCGGCGCGTGAGTCCGCGCGCGTCGAGATCGGCGAGGCCCGCGCGAAGTGTGTCGAGCAGCATCATCGCCCCGTTCCTCCCCCGAGCGTCGCGTCGAACGCGTCGCACGTGCGCGCCGCCAGCAGCGCTATCGTTTCGGAGTCCAAAACATAGGGCGGCATCAGATAGACCGTTGTTCCGATCGGCCGCAGCAGTACCTCGCGCGAGAGCGCCTGTTCGAAAAAGCGGCGTGCGAACGTGCGCGCCGCGTCCCCGTCGAGCGCCGCATCGAAGGCAATGATGGTGCCGCGGCGGCGCAGATGGCGGACTGCGTCGTGCGATGCGAGCGGCGCCAGCGCATCGAAGAGCGCCGACGATTTTCGCTCGTTCGACACGAGCACCGCTTCATGCTCGAACAGATCGAGTGTGGCGAGCGCAGCGCGGCAGGCAAGGGGGTTACCCGTGTAGGAATGCGAATGGAGAAAGCCGCGCGTGACATCGTCGTCGTAGAACGCGTCGAAAACCGCGTCGCGTGTGAGCACGATCGACAAGGGCAGGTATCCACCGCTAATGCCTTTCGACAGACAGAGGAAGTCCGGCCAGATTGCTGCCTGCTCGCAGGCGAAGAACGTGCCGGTGCGGCCGCAGCCGACGGCGATCTCGTCTGCGATCAGATGGACGTCGTAGCGATCGCAGAGCGCGCGCAAGCCGCTCAGGTATGACGGATCGTGCATCGCCATGCCTGTTGCGCACTGCACGAGCGGCTCGACGACGATGGCCGCGATCTGCCCGGCGCGCGCTTCGAACAGCGCGCGCACGCTATCGAGCGCGCGCGCGGCAACGTCGGCGGCGGTTTCTCCCGCGGCAGCCTGCCGTGCGTCGGGCGAGGCCACCACATGTGCGCGCTGGATCAGCGCATCGTAGGCATCCTTGAAGAGCGCGACGTCGGTCACCCCGAGCGCACCGATCGTCTCGCCGTGATAACCGTTGGCTACGCATGCGAACTCGCGCTTGGCCGAGCGGCCCGCGTTGCGCCAGTAATGAAAGCTCATCTTCAGCGCGATTTCGATGGCCGATGCGCCGTCCGACGCGAAAAACGCGTGCCCGAGCGTGTGCTGCGTGCGAGCCGCGAGCCGCTCGGCGAGTTCCACCGCGGCCGTATGCGTGCAGCCGGCGAGCATCGCATGCTCCAGCGTATCGAGCTGCGCCTTCAGCGCCGCATTGATATGCGGATTCGCGTGGCCGAACAGGTTGACCCACCAGGAGCTGATCGCATCGAGGTAGCGGCGGCCGTCCTGGTCGAAGAGCCAGGGGCCCTCGCCGCGCGCGAGTGCGATAAGCGGCAGGCGCTCGTGATGTTTCATCTGTGTGCAGGGATGCCAGACCGCGGCGAGGCTGCGCGCAATCCACTCGCGCGAGCCGGTGCGGCCGGTTTCGACGTTCGCCAATCTTTCCAATCGGAACTCCGAGGCACGGACGTCTCGCCCCATAGCGTCCATGCAAAAAAGCGCGATATGCCCCTCGTTTTATGGGCCGCGAGGCGAGCGGGCAGAACGGGAGCGGACGTGAGAGTAGCGCGTTCCGCCGGACGATGCGAGCGCCGAAGGGCGCGCGCCGTAAGCCACTTTTCGCGGCCGATCGGCGCTTCTGGAAACGCTTTTCGACAGATCGTTTCGATTGGAAGCAGTTGACGACGGCAGAGTGAGCCCATGCACTGAAAAAAATCTGTGCGAGGGCATAAAAAAGCGAGGAAAAACGGCGGGGTGACGCACGAAAAACCGCTCGGCGCCCGAATGTCGGGCGCATGCGAGCGGCTACGCGGCTATGCGGGAACGAGTGTCAGCGGCTGGCGACCGAGCGGTCGGCCACCGTGTAGGGGGAGTGCGAGGCGTCGCGCTGATCGTCGGGCGATGCAGCGGAGGCGGTGCTCGTCTGGTCGCTCCAGACGACCTTGTCGTTCACGGCATAGAGCCGGCAAGGCGAGCCGCTGTTTTCCCTGCGGCAGTTGGCCAGTGCGACAGACATGGGATCGTCGCCGCCTTCCGCCCACGACCAGGCGCCCGAGTCCGAAATCGCGAACGCGCGGCTCGGATATTGATGAAGGAACTTGCGATAGGCCGCACGGCCCGCGGCATCGAGGTACGGTACGGCGTTGATCGAATCGAGCGAGGCGAAGCCGCTTGCATGCGGCGCGGCGGGGTTTTCGACGTAATAGAGCGCACGCGTGGGCATGCCGATGCGCGTGAGGAATGCGTCGACCGACGGCCACCAGATGTTCACCCCGTCGCGGTCGACGACGAGCCGGTGCGCGTCGTTCTTGTAATTGCCGAAGTCGACCATCTGCGCCGGTGCGCCATGCTCCGTATAGGCGGCGTACATGCCCGAAATGAGCGTGGGGGTCCAGATCGAATCGTTGTCGCCGTAGATCCAGAGAGACGGCACAGTTGCATGCTCGCCGTAAGCATCGAATGCCTGGGTGAGATGCCGCTGCCAGTCGCTGCAGGCGTCTTGCCGCAGGCCGCCCGCGAAATTGATGAGGCCGCGCACGCCGGGCGCGGCTGCCGCGCCGTAGGCGATGGTCGCGAGGCCGCCGTGCGATGTGCCGGCCACGACCATATGCGACGCATCCACATAGGGCTGCTTCGCCATATAGGCGACGGTCGCGGCAACATCCTCCGCCTGCGCCATGCCGTTCCTGGCCACGTCGCAGCCTTCCTGGCGGTAGGTGCCGCCGGAATTGGCGAAGCCTTCACGGTTGGGGGCAACCACGACGTAGCCGCGGCGCACGAACTCGCGCGCGAATGCGAGCGGGCGGCTGCGGGCCTGCTGGCGGGGGTCGCCCGGCATCTTGCCGTGGTTGAACACGACCATAGGGAAAGGGCCCGCGCCGTCCGGCTTGAAAATCGTGGCTTCGAGCGTCAGCGAGCCAGTGGAGCCGACGGGGATGCGTACGATGCGCTCGTTCAGATCGGCGGCCAGGTGCGGCAAGCCGGTGTCGCCGAAGTCGAGCCGTGCGACATTGGCGGCCGAAAGGGGACCCGGCTCGTTCGAGGCGAGCGTCGCATCGTGTGACGCGGCGCCCGATCCCGCATGGGCGGCAACCCATGCGCACGCGCTCAACCATCCGACCAACACGTTTTTCCAACTCATGCGCGCCTGCTCTGAACGATGCTTTCAAAGGACGGTTCCACCGTCCGGTTACAACCTGTTCGAATCAGTATCCGCGCTCTTCCTGCAAGGCCTTTGCTCGAAAAGAGACCGGCAATGGCCGCAATTCGCCTCTTGGCAGACCGGACGAGCCGGCGCGACGGCGGAAGAGCGCGGGAGCGTGGCGCGCATCGCACGCCAGGGGCAAAACCGGCGGGCGAGCCGATCGATTGCCTGACGTGATTTTGACGGCAAACGCAAGCCGCAGGCGATTGGCGAAGATTCGGAAATCGTCTGAACGATGCGCGTCACAAGCGAGCCCTCATCCTAGCCGGACAAAATCCGCATGTGCAATGCTGGAGAACCCGGTCTCGATGCCACAGCGAAGCGGGGTGGTTCCGACGGCGGCACGCGGATGCCCGCCGCAGGGATCGCAGGGATCGCAGGGATCGCAGGGATCGCAGGCACCGCAGGCACCGCAGGCATCGCGAAGCGCGATGTCAGCGCTCGCTTACGTCACCGTCCACATAGCGCCAGCGTCCCACCGCATCGCGCGCAAAGCGGCTCACCTCGTGCAGGCGGTGGCCGCGCGCGCCCGACTTGTAGCGGGCGACGAACTCGACCGTCGCATGGGCGTCGTCGATCTGCTGCGCGTGCTTGATCTGCAGCCCCAGCCAACGCGGCGCGTCCGGCGCATCGGGATCGACGTCGAGATCGGGCGGGCAGGTGGCCGGGTCCCAGGTGTCGCGCAAATAGTGGGTATCGCCGATCACATAGGCGCTGTAGCGCGAGCGCATCAGCTCGAGCGCCGTCGGCGCCGGCCTGGCTCCGCTCAAGTAACGCCCGCAGCACTCGGCGAAGCGCGGTGCCTTGGCGTCGGCTGGGCGCCCTGGTGCCGCTCCCCCACAGGGGCACGGCTCGCCGGCCGGGGGCAGGGGCGCTTTGTGCGTGGAATCTTTCGGAGTCCTCATCGGTTCGAATGTTTACATTTTGCTGTCGAAGGGCGCCGCGCGGCCCGATTCCGTGTTACGCCAGAGCGCGGGCGATAAGGATCTTCTGTATATCGCTCGTGCCCTCGTAAATCTGGCAGACGCGCACGTCGCGATAGATGCGCTCGACCGGAAAGTCGTTCACGTACCCATAGCCGCCGAATGCCTGCAGTGCGGCGGAGCAAATCCGCTCGGCGGCCTCGGACGCGAAGAGCTTCGCCATGGCTGCCTCGGCGAGGCACGGCAGGCCCGCATCCTTGAGCGCGGCCGCATGCCAGACGAGCTGACGCGCGGCTTCGAGCTGCGTCGCCATTTCCGCGAAACGGAACTGTACGGCTTGATGATCGAACGTGCGCTGGCCGAAGCTTTCGCGTTCCTTGGAATAGGCGAGCGCGGCCTCGAAGGCGGCGCGCGCCATGCCGACGCTTTGAGCCGCGATGCCGATGCGCCCGCCTTCGAGCCCCGAAAGGGCGATCCGGTAACCCTCGCCCTCGGCGCCGATGCGGTTGGCGGCCGGAATGCGGCACTGATCGAAGAGGATCTGCGCCGTATCCGACGAATGCTGCCCGAGCTTGTCCTCGAGCCGCGCGACCACGTAGCCGGGCGTGGCCGTCGGCACGATGAATGCGCTGATGCCGCGCTTGCCGGCCGTTTTGTCGGTGACCGCGAGCACGATCGCGACGTCGCCGTTCTTGCCGCTCGTGATGAACTGCTTCACGCCGTCGAGAACGTACGTGTCGCCCTCGCGGCGGGCTGTCGTGCGCAGCGCCGACGCATCGGAGCCTGCCTGCGGCTCCGTCAGGCAGAACGCGCCGAGCATTTCGCCGCGCGCGAGCGGCCCAAGCCAGTCGCGCTTTTGCGTGTCGTCGCCGAAGGCGAGCAGGATGCTGCACACGGGGCAGTTGTTGACCGACACGGCTGTGGAGGTGCCGCCGTCGCCGGCTGCGATTTCCTCGAGAATCAGCGCGAGCGCGAGCGCATCGAGCCCCGCGCCGCCATACGCCTGCGGCACGAGCACGCCATAGGCGCCGAGTTCGGCAAGTTGGCGGTGCACGTCCTTCGGAAAGGTGCGCTCGCGGTCCCAGGCCGCGGCCTGGGGGACGATTGCATCCTGTACGAAGCTGCGCACCGCGTCGCGGATCATCGTGTGATCCTGGTCAAGCACCATGTTCGTTCGTCTCCTGTTCGCGTCGTCCGGCTGACGTCTCGTGTTTCGCTTGCCGTGTTCTTGTGCGGCGTTCGTCCACTCGCTTACCACTCCACCGCGGTGCCGTCGTACTGAACGAACCGCCCGTTGAACTCGCTGCGCGCGGCGCGCGCTTCGGCGATGACTTCGCGCATGCCCGCCACGCTGCGCTCGGGCGTCAGCGCGGCGCCCGACCCGCCCATGTCCGTGCGCACCCAGCCGGGGTTCAGCGCGAGGCACGTCGCGCGCCGCGTTTGCAACGAGGCCACGCGCAGCGCGCTGTTGAGCGCCGCCTTGCTGGCGCGATAAAGCCAACCCGTCGTGCCCGTCGCCTCGCCGATGCTGCCCATCCGGCTCGAGAGTACGGCGAGCACGCCGTCCACCGATTCGACGAGCGGCAGCAAGACCGGCATGAGCAGCATCGGCCCGCGCACGTTCGTGCTCATGACGTAGTCGAAATCGTCCGCCGAAAACGGTTCGACACCTTCGGTGTGAGGGCCGTAAACGCCCGCCACGATGATGGCGACGTCTAGCCGCTCGCCGGAGAGTTTGTCTGCGAGCGCGTCGATGTCGGCGGTTTCGGCGATATCGAGCGCGAGCGGCTCGGCGCCGAACGCCGATTCGAGTTCGGCGAGGGCCTTGCCGTCGCGCGCCGTCGCGATGACGCGCCAGCCCGCGCTGCGATACTGCCGTACGAATTCATGCCCGATGCCGCGCGAGGCGCCGACGATCAATGCCGTGCTCATCCATTTTTCTCCGCAAAGCCCGCGCGAAGCGGGCGGTCTGCAGGCCGACGGACGCTGCGCCCGTCGACTCCGAAAAGCCTGCGGCCCCGAAGGTCGCGGGGGGCCGGTCAGACGATCTCGATGCCCATCGCGGTGGCTTCGCCGCCGCCGATGCACAGGCTCGCGACGCCGCGCTTGGCGCCTTGCTTGCGTAGCGCACCGATCAGCGTGACGAGAATGCGCGCGCCCGATGCGCCGATCGGGTGGCCGAGCGCGCAGGCCCCACCGTTGACGTTCACGCGCGCATGCGCGAGATCGTGCTCTTTCATCGCCGCCATCGCCACAACCGCGAATGCTTCGTTGATCTCGTACAGATCGACGTCGGCGGACCGCCAGCCGTTCCTGTCGAGCAGCTTGCGAATGGCGCCTACCGGCGCCGTCGTGAACCGCGACGGCTCCTGTGCGAACGTCGAATGCCCGACTACGTGCGCAAGCGGCGTCGCACCGAGCTTTGCGGCCGTCGAGGCGCGCATCATCACGAGCGCCGCGGCGCCGTCGGAGATCGACGACGAGTTGGCCGCGGTCACGGTGCCCGTCTTGCTGAAGGCGGGCTTGAGCGTCGGGATCTTTTCCACGTTGGCCTTGAACGGCTGCTCGTCTCGCGCGATCGTCACTTCGTCGCCCTGGCGGCCCGCCACCTTGACCGGCGCGATTTCCCATGCGAACGAGCCATCCTCGTTGGCGCGCTTCGCCCGCGCGAGCGATTCGACGGCGAACGCATCCTGTGCCTCGCGCGTGAAGCCGAGCGACGCCGCGCACTCCTCGGCGAACGTACCCATGAGACGGCCCTTGTCGTAGGCGTCCTCCAGGCCGTCGTAGAACATGTGGTCGATCACCTGCCCGTGGCCCATGCGCATGCCGGCGCGTGCTTTCGGCAGCAGGTACGGGGCGTTGGTCATGCTTTCCATGCCGCCCGCGACGGCCACGTCGACCGAACCGGCCGCGAGCATGTCGTGCGCGAACATGGCGGCGCGCATGCCCGAACCGCACATCTTGTTGATGGTCGTGCAGCCCGTGGCGAGCGGCAGCCCCGCGCCGAGCGCGGCTTGACGGGCCGGCGCCTGGCCGAGGCCGGCCGGCAGCACGCAGCCCATCAGCGCCTCGTCGACTTGCGCGGCCTGCAGTCCGGAGCGCTCGAGCGCGGCGGCGATGGCGGCGGCGCCCAACTGCGGCGCGGCGAGCGAGGCGAATTCGCCCTGAAAGGCCGCCATCGGCGTGCGGGCGGCGGCGACGATCACGATGGGATCGCGCCCAGCTTGGTTGGGATCACTCATGTTTGATCTCCTTCGCGACGCCGTCGACGATTTGCGCGACCTTGTCGAGTTCGGCCGCGTCGGCGGCCACGATGTCGATGCCGGCCGAACCGGCGCCTTGCGCGGACAGGCCTGCGATACAGCGCTCGTACGTGCTCTGCAGCTTCTCGGGGTTCGAGATCGTCATGCCGAGATTGCGCACGCGGCCGTCGTGCACGCCGTAGGCCCAGGCGTGGACCGTCAACGGCTGGCTGCGGGCCCAGGCGTCGCCCACGATCGTCGTGCGGCAGACGTTGACGACCTGTTCGATCGTATTGAGTTCGACCAGGCGCCGGTGCCGCACTTCGCCCATCGGCCATTCGTCGAGCAGCGCCGCATGCTTCGCGCGCACGTCGTGAATGTGATGGAGCCAGTTGTCGGCAAGCCCGACGCGGCGGTTGACGAGCGCTGCGCCCACGCCGGAACAGCCGTAATGGCCCACCACCATGATGTGCTTGACCTTGAGGAGATCGACGGCGAACTGGATCACCGACAGGCAGTTCAGATCGCTGTGCACGACGACGTTGGCGATGTTGCGATGAACGAACACCTCGCCGGGCGGCAGGCCGATGATCTGGTTCGCCGGCACGCGCGAGTCCGAGCAGCCGATCCAGAGATATTCGGGCGCCTGCTGGTGAGCCAGGCGCGAGAAGTACTCGGGGTCCTCGGCGAGCTTGCGCTCGACCCAAGCCTCGTTATTGGCGAACAATTGAGCGAGAGGATGTTGAGTGTCGGTCATGGTTTCGGTCGATGGTTGAACGGCTGCGCAACGGCGGATGCGGGCCTCGGCGAGCGGCGCGGGAGCGGGCACGCGAGGCTTCGCGCGCCCCGCCGCTTACGCGGCCTGCTTGTCGTTGCCCGGGCTCGCCGGAGCCCCCGCATGGCCGGTTGCGTTGCCGGATGCGACGAAGCGTTCGCGATAGCGGTTGCAAAAGCGCACGCCTTGGTCGTAGGGAAAGAAGTCGGGCAGTTCGCCCTTGAGCAGCAACTCCTTGTGCTTTTGCCAGAGCGCGGGATCGAAGAAGTCCGCGTGATGGCGCATGAAGTATTCGCGCACGGTCGGGTCCCCGAGCAGGAACGTGCCGTACGTTTCGGGAAAGATGTCGTTCGGACCGACGGCGTACCACGGCTCGGCGGACAACTCGTCTTCGTCGCTCCGGGCCTGCGGCACGCGGCGCACGTTGCAGTCGGTCAGGTATTCGATTTCGTCGTAGTCGTAGAAGACGACGCGCCCGTGACGCGTCACGCCGAAATTCTTGTAAAGCATGTCGCCCGGGAAGATGTTGGCCTGCATGAGCTCCTTGATGGCGTCGCCGTACTCCTTGATCGCATGCTCGATGTCGGCCTCGGTGCCGTTTTGCAGGAACAGGTTGAGCGGCACCATGCGGCGCTCGATATAGACGTGACGGATGATCAGCGAATCGCCTTCGTATTCGATCATCGAGGGTGCCTCTTTCTCGAGTTCGCGCAGCAGCGCGTCGTCGAGCCGTGACAGCGGCAGCGCGACGCTCGAATACTCGAGCGTGTCGGCCATGCGCCCGAGCCGGTCGTGCCGCTTCACGAGCAGATACTTTTCCTGGATCTTCTCGCGCGTCGTTTCCTTGGGCGGCGGGAAGTTGTCCTTGATCAGCTTGAAGACATAGGGGAACGACGGCAGTGTGAAGACGATCATCACGAGCCCCTTGATGCCGGGCGCAATCACGAACTGGTCGCTCGAATGCGACAAATGCTTGAGCAGATCGCGATAAAAAAGATTCTTGCCCTGCTTTTGCAGGCCCACCGACGTGTAGATCTCCGCCTTCGGCTTGCCGGGCATCAGCGTGCCGAGAAAATCGACGTAGGCCGACGGCACTTCCATGTCGACGAGAAAGTACGAGTGCGAAAAGCTGAAGATGATCTGCAACTGCTCGCGCTTGAGCAGCACGGTGTCGAGCGCGAGCAGGCCCGGTTTCACGTGGCGGATCGGCACGGCGAACGGCAGCAGCACTTCGCCGTTGATGATGCGCCCGATGATGTAGGCCGCCTTGTTGCGGAAAAAGAGCGACGAGAGCACGTGCACCTGGAAGTTGAACGCTTCCGAAAACGGCCCGTAGACGTCGCGGATCATGTCGATGACGCACGCCACGTCGCGCTTGAGATCCTCGAACGGTACCTCGAGCTGGAAATTCGTCACGATCCGCTCGAGCGTTTCGGCGAGGCCGTCCTTGCTCGGATAGTAGGCGCGGTAGGTCGGCTTCGCGGCCGGCTCTTCGTTTTCGAGGTACTCGGTCGAGATGACCGGGCGCACGAAGATGAAGTCGTTGTTGAAATACGAACGGTGCAGGATCTTGCAGCAGACGGAATTGAAGAAGGTCTCGGCGCATTCCGGCTGCAGGTGGTTCGTCAGCAGGCCGATGTAATGGAGCTTGATCTGCTGCCAGACGTCGTCGTCGATATTCTCCGCGTCGTACTCGTCCTCGAGCAGTTCGACACACTGGTCGACACGATTGTCGTAGGATGCGATCCGCTCGCGCGCGAGCCTTTGCAATCCGAGCCAGTCGCCCGCCTGAAAGCGCATTTTCGCGAGCACGCCGGCCTCGCGAAACGCGCCGTAGTGCCGGTTGAAGCCCTCGAGGATCGACTGCGCGACATCGAAGCCGATTTGCGAGGAGAGCAGTTTGGGGAAGTGTTTCATGCGCGCTCCGCCTGGGCGGCTTCGCTGTCGGCCAGCATCGCGCGGCACTGCGTCTCGTACTGCGAGAGATCCTCGAGCGTCGCGTTCAGGTCTTCCAGCTGGCGCTCGAGCACCTCCCGGTGGTGGGCGATCGTGGCGAGAAACGCCTGAAGCTGCGGCACCGTATCGGTGGGCGATTCGTACAGATCGAGCAGCCCGCGGATTTCGGAGAGCGTAAAGCCGAGCCGCTTGCCGCGCAGCGTCAGCTTCAGTCGCGTGCGGTCGCGGCCCGAATAAACGCGCCTCAGGCCGCTCGCGCCCTCGCGCTTCGGCGCGAGCAATCCTTGATCCTCGTAGAAACGGATGGCGCGCGGCGTGACGTCGAATTCGCGCGCGAGCTCGGTGATCGTGTAGTGCTGGCTCATGGATGGTCGCGTCGGGCTGTGGGTCACCGCGGCGGCGGCGGGCTGCGGAAGGCGAGTATACCGGGTAGAATCGATCGACGTTTACGTTATCGTCAACTTCGACAAAGTGCAACCGACGGTCGCAAGGGGAACGTCGAGACGGTGCCGGAGCACCGAATCTTCCTACGAGGCGGCCCACGCGGTACGGGAGAGACATGAGCCGATGAATGCGCTCGAACATCAACTGGATTATCCGTTCGGCGACGCGCTCGCGCAGCCGGGAACGAAGCGCGAGGTCGCGCCCGGCATCTATTGGCTGCGCATGCCGCTGCCCTTCGCCCTCGATCACATCAACCTCTGGCTACTGCGCGACGAATTCGACGGGCAGCGCGGCTGGACCGTCGTCGATTGCGGTATCGCCGACGAGACGATCAAGGGGCACTGGGAACGGATCTTCGACGACGCGCTCGAGGGCTTGCCGGTGCTGCGCGTGCTCGTTACGCACTGCCATCCGGATCATCTGGGGCTGGCGGACTGGGTCTGCCGCGGCGGCGAACGGGCGCGCTGGAACGTGCGGCTATGGATGACGCTCGGCGAGTACATGGCCGGCCGCGTCATGGCGGCCGGCGACGGTTCGCACGCGGGCGGGGAAGGGGCCGCACGGCACTTCGCGCTGCACGGTCTGGCTGACGAAGCCGCGCTCGACAAGCTGCGCCACCGGCGCGGCTACTACGCGAAACTCGTGCCTTCGATGCCGCCGCAGTACCGGCGCTTGCGCGACGGCGAAGCGGTCCGCATCGGCGCGTCCGACTGGCGCGTGGTGACCGGCTACGGTCATTCGCCCGAGCATTGCGCACTCTTCAGCGCCGGCGCTGGCGTGCTGATCTCCGGCGATATGGTGCTGCCGCGCATTTCCACGAACGTGTCCGTCTTCGATATCGAGCCCGAGGGCAATCCGCTCGCGCTGTACCTGGAGTCGCTCGGCCGCTACGAGCCGATGCCGGCCGATACGCTCGTGCTGCCCTCGCATGGCCGGCCGTTTCGCGGCTTGCACACGCGCATCGCCCAGTTGCGAGCGCATCACGATGCGCGGCTCGCCGAGGTGCGTGAAGCCTGCGAGGCGGCGCCGCGAAGCGCGGCCGACATCGTGCCCATGATGTTCAAGCGGCCGCTCGACGTCCATCAGATGACGTTCGCGATGGGCGAGGCGCTCGCGCATTTGCATCTGCTGTGGCTGGCGGGCGAACTCGACCGCACGCACGGGCGCGACGGCGTGATGCGGTTTGCCGGGGCACGCGGCGGTTCGCGCTCCGGGGCCTGACCGTACAGGGGCCGTCAAGGCCGATTGCCGTGTTGCGGACCGCCCTTACCGGCGCGCGGCGCGGCTGGCGGCTACGGCTTCGACAGCCTGTCCCGCATCGAGCATCCCCGCGCCGCAGACGGTGCCGGCCGCGGTCTGCTCGCAACTCGAGCCGGCCGGAAAACGCCGGGCCGAAGTCACCAGCTGTGCGCGTACCCTCTCGGGCGTGAGCGTACTGTCGAGGGCGAGCATCAGCCCGACGGTGCCCGCCACGTGCGGCGTGGCCATGCTCGTGCCGCTGCCCGAGCGGTAATCGTCTTCGGCCGGCACGGTCGTGCCCGCGTTCGAGGTCGAGACGATCTTCACGCCCGGCGCAGCCAGATCGACGCGTGGCCCGAAGTTGCTGAACGCGGCCCGCTCGCCGCGCCGATCCACCGCCGCGACGGCGATCGCGCCCTGGCAGCTGGCCGGCTCGCCCACCGCACCGCGATCGTTTCCGACGGCGGCCACCACGATCACCCCGCGCGCCACGATCTCGCGGATCGCCTCCTGCATCGCCGCGCCGCACGGCAGCGACGTGCCGAGGCTCACGTTGAGAATCCTCGCCGGATACGGATTGGCGGGTACGCCGGGCACGTCGAGTCCGGCTGCCCAGCGCAGCCCGTCGACAATATCGCTCGCGAGTCCGCCGCATTTGCCCAGCACGCGCACGGGCACGATCCGCGCTTGCCACAGCACGCCGGCGCCGCCCACGCTGTTGTTCGCGACCGCGCCGAGCGTACCTGCGACATGGGTGCCGTGCCAGGTGCTCTTCTTTTCCCAGCGCCGCGTGCCGTCGCACTGCAGCGATTCGTCGGCCGAGGCCCAATCGCCCGGATCGGAGGCGTCCGCGTCGCGCCCGTCGCCGTCGTTGGCCGAGAACGCGTCGGAGACGAAGTCGTAGCCGGGCAGCAGATTGGACGCCAGGTCGGGATGCGGGCGATAGCCGCTGTCGATCACGGCGACGACGACGGGCGCCTGGTTCGCCGCCTGCCACGCCGCCGGCAGGTTCGCCCCTGCGAGGGCGTCGTGGAAGCCCCATTGCTCGCCGTAGAGCGGGTCGCTCGGCTCGGTATAGGCCTCGAGCCGGTAATCGGGTTGTGCGTACTCGACTTCCGGCTGGGCCGCCAGTTGCCGGGCAAGCGCGAGGGCGTCGTCGCGCGCAATCGACGTGTCGAGCCGTACGACGTGAGCCGAGCCGGACATGGCGCGCGCTTCGCTCACGCGGTTCGCCGAGGCGGTGCCGTTCGCGGCGCGCCGCGAACGGCCTCCCGAAGCGCCAATGCCCGGAGGCGCCGTAGTGCGCAAGGTGTCGGAGGTCACAGCGACGGCACGGCGGACGTCGATCTGCGCTTCATCCCGGCGGCTCGCGGGGGGGCCGTGCCGTGGTGCGCGCAGCTTGACGATGAAGCGGTCGACGCGACCGCTCTGCGCAGAGGGTGTGACGGTGGAGGAGGGGGCCTCGCCTTGGACGGTCGACGGCGGCGATTCGGCTGCTACCAGCGATCCAGACCATGCGGCGACGAATGCGGCTGCCATCGTGCTTGGAATGCGGGCCATAAAAGTCTCCTCTCCGATCGATCCGAGTGAGTGCTTCGACCCATCCTCCGGTCCCAGGCAGGGGCGCAATGCCGGCGCACGGGCGCAAAGCGACTATGAAGAAGCGCCCCCACCGTATCTCGTATTTCTCGTAAGTCGACCTGCTCCGGGCGTTTACCAGACGAAAGGAATCTCATTAGTGGCTTTGCATAACGCTGTTGCAGGCTGTTCGGCCGGCGTTCCGGCACGCACGCGGCTGCCCGCACGCGCGGCTTCAACCGGCTGCGCTGTCTGCGTCGCGCGCGCGGGCGAGCAGCATTTCGCGCTCGCGCGCGTTTTGCGTCATCGTAGCCGCGCGTTCGAATTCGGCGCGCGCCTCGCGCGGGCGCCCCAGTTTCGCGAGCAGATCTCCACGGACGCTCGGCAGCCAGTGGTAGCGCGCGAGTGCGGGATCTTCCGCGAGTGCGTCGACGATCGGCAGTGCCGCTTCGGGGCCGAACGCCATGCCGACGGCAACGGCCCGATTGAGTTCGACGACTGGAGAAGGGCTCACCTGTGCGAGCGCATCGTAAAGCGCGACGATCTGCGCCCAGTCCGTCTCGTCAGCGCTTTTCGCGCGTGCATGGCAGGCGGCCAACGCCGCTTGCAGCGCATAGGGACCGAGGGCGCCGCCGAGCGACTCGGCGCGTTCGAGTGCCGCGAGCCCGCGCCGTATCAAAAGCGGGTCCCATCGCGCGCGGTCCTGATCCGAAAGCAGTACGGGGCGGCCGTCGGCATCGGTGCGCGCATGGAGGCGGGAGGCCTGCAGTTCCATCAGCGCGACGAGCCCGTGCACCTCGCTTTCGTCCTGTGCGAGTTCGGCGAGCATGCGCCCGAGCCGCAGCGCCTCGTCGCAGAGCGCGGGCCGGATCCAGTCGTCACCGGCGGTGGCGGCGTACCCCTCGTTGAAGATCAGATAAACCACCTCGAGTACGGACGCGAGGCGAGGTGCGCGCGCTTCGGCGCGTGGCACCTCGAACGGTACCTTGGCGGCGGCCAGCGTGCGTTTGGCGCGCACGATCCGTTGGGCGATCGTGGGCTCGGCCACCAGAAAAGCGCGTGCGATCTCGTGCGTTGCCAATCCGCCGAGCAGCTTTAACGTGAGCGCGACGCGCGCGTCGGTGGACAGCACCGGGTGACACGCCGTGAATACGAGCCTCAGCAGATCGTCACCGATATCGTCCGCACGCGCGGCATCGAGCGCGTCGACGAAATCGGGCACGACGTGCGCCTCGAGTGCGTCGAGATCGCGGCCGATCGCTTCGTGCTTGCGCGCGTGCAGCGCATCGAGCCGCAGCTTGTCGAGTGCGCGGTGTTTGACCGTCGCCATCAGCCATGCGCCCGGATTGTCGGGCACGCCCTCACGAGGCCAATGCTCGAGCGCCGCGACGAGCGCGTCCTGAGCCAGTTCTTCCGCCACGCCGATGTCGCGTACGAGCCGGGCCGCGTGCGCAACGACGCGCGCGGCTTCGATGCGCCAGACGGCTTCGATGGCACGGTGGGTCGCGTTCGTCATTGCGGTGGATCAGCGTCGTGCGGCTTCGAGGTCGCGAAACCGGTCGATAACCGGTGCGGGCTCGAAATCCTCAAGCTCGTAGAGCGGGCGCACCTCGATCTCGCAGGCCACTGCGTCGTCGAACGGAGCCGGAAACCTGCGCGCCCATTCCATCGCTTCCTCGCGCGATCGGACCTGGATGAGCGTGTATCCGGCGATCAGTTCTTTCGTCTCGGCAAAGGGCCCGTCGATGACGGTACGCTTGCCGCCCGAGTACCGGACGCGCCAGCCCGTGGCGCTCGGCTTCAGCCCGCTGGCGTCGAGCAGCACGCCCGCCTTGGCCAGTGCCTCGTGATAGGCCGCCATGTCCGCCATGATTTTGTCGTCGGGCCCCGGAAGCACGCCCGCTTCGCTCGTGGCCGTCGCTCTCACCATGATCATGAATCGCATCGCATCTCTCCTTCGGTGGGTGGAGGCGCTCTTCGTGGCCTCCCGTCGATACGACGAATGTCGGCGCGAGTATTCGACAGCGGCGATAACGGACTACGTACAAACCCCTACTCGTAGCACGGCGCTACGCGGCGCACCTCGACCGTGCACCACTGCGCGGCCGGGCATTCCGCTGCGATCGCGATGGCTTCCTCCTCATGGTCGCAGTTGAGCAGGTAAAAGCCGCCGACCATTTCCTTGGCTTCCGCGAAGGGGCCGTCGATAAGCCGCCGCTCGCCTTGTCGAACCTGCACGCGCACGCCTTCCGACACGGAAGCGAGCGCCTGGGCCGCGACGAGCACGCCGCGCGCCTTCAGGCCGTCGGCAAAACGCAGCATCGAGTCATAGGCGGCGCGCCCTTCCTCAGGGGTGCGTTCGGCGCGCTGCCCCTCGGGTTCCATGATCAATAGCAGATAGGCCATCGCAGTCTCCGGTAAAAGCGGCGCGCGAGCGGTACGCGCCAAAGTGGTGAAAGGATAGAGCAGGCGCGCCGCGGCTGCCACCCGGCCGTTCGGCTAAACTGCGCGCTTGCAGCCTTCCACCTCCCTACGTCTTTACCGTTCCGACTCATGAATCCGTCCGACGCCACGCCGCGCGACCTCCAGGGCCTGCTCGATGCGGCCCATCTGCATTTCCGGGCGTCGCGTTGGGAAGAGGCCAGGCGGCTGCTGCGCGAAGCGGTCGAGATCGCGCCCGAGCACGGCGAAGCGCTCGAAGGGCTCGCCTACCTCGCACTGCGCGAGGGCGATGCGGCGCACGCGGCCGATTATTTCGACCGGGCCATCGAGCACCTGCCGCCGAGCCCGCAGCGCCAGCACGATGCGGGCATGACAAACCAGGCGGCGGGCCGCCACGAGCGGGCGCTCGCCTGCTTCGAGCGCGCTTTGGCGATGGCGCCCGACGCACTGCCCACCTTGAAAACGGCGGCGCTTTGCGCGAGCGAACTCGGGCGCTTCGACGAAGCGGCACGCGCGCTCGAGCGCGTACGCGAACTCGAGCCGCGTGCTTGGCAGAGCCACTACAACCTCGGACGCGCGCTCGGGCTCGCGGGGCGCTATGAAGAGGAGATCGCCTGCTACCGGCGCGCTATCGAGTTGCAGCCGACGGGTGCCGCCGCCTACGTCAATCTCGGCGTTGCGTTGCGCGACCTGCATCGGTTCGATGAAGCCCTGCGGGTCTTCAAAAAGGCGGTCCAGCTCGAGTCCGACCACGCGGGGGCGCGAACGAACCGGGCGCAGACGAATCTGCTGCTCGGCCAGTTCGAGCATGGCTGGCGCGAGTACGAATGGCGTTGGCGCGATGGCGGGCAGCAGCATCCGTTCGGTCCGAACGCATGGCATGGCGAGGCGTCGCTCGCCGGCAAGACGCTGCTCGTTTTCAACGAGCAGGGGTTCGGCGACACGCTGCAGTTCGTCCGCTACGTCGACAAACTCGCGGCCACCACCGGGGCGCGCGTGATCTTGCGTGTACAGGACGCGTTGCGGCCTCTGTTGGCCGGCTACCCGGGGACGTCCGCCGTCATCGGCGAGAGCGATACCGTGCCGCCGTTCGACCGCCATTGCCCATTGATGAGCCTGCCGTTCGCGCTGGCGGCGCATCGGGAGCCGATCCCGGCACCGACGCCGTACCTGCACGCCGACGCCGCGCGGCGCACGGCGTGGCGCGAGCGCCTCGGCCAAGCGCGCGCCGGCTTGCGCGTGGGGCTTGCATGGAGCGGCAGTACCACACACTTGAACGATCGCAATCGCTCGATGCCGCTTGCGTCGTGGCGGCCGATCGTCGATGCGTGCGGCGCGGGGGCGACGATCGTGTCGCTCGTAAAAGAGGTGCGCGAGCCCGATCGCGACACGCTGCGCACGCTGCCCGTGCTCGACGTTTCGGACGGCCTCGGAACGTTCGCCGATACGGCCGCGCTCGTGGCGGAACTCGATCTCGTGATTTGCGTCGACACCGCGGTCGCGCATCTTGCCGGCGCGCTTGGCACGCCGGTTTGGATCCTGCTGCCCTACACGCCCGACTGGCGCTGGCAGCTCGATCGCGCCGACAGCCCCTGGTACTCGTGCGCGCGCCTTTTCAGGCAGCCGGCCCGCGGCGACTGGGCACCCGTCATCGAGGCGGTGCGCGACGCCGTGCAGCACGAGGCCGGACGGCGCGGCTGACCTGACACGGGCTCATGCCGCCGGCCGGCGCGGACGCGCCTACTGCGCCAGAGGCGAGCGGCGCGGTCCGCATGCGGCTTGCCGCCTACTGCACGGAAACGGCGCCGAAGTTCTGCCGGCCGAACGGGCTGACCTGATAGCCGCTGACGCCGGCGCGCGTGATTGCCGCCGCGGTCGGATAGCCGAGCGGGATCCAGAGCGCTTCGTCATGGATGATCTTTTGCGCGGCTTCATAGGCGCTCGCGCGCTTGCCCTGATCGGCCGTGGCGCGGCCCTCGGCAATGAGCTTGTCGAGCTGCGGATCGCAATAGCGCGCGAAATTGATGCCCGATTTCACGGCATTGCAGCTGAAAAGCGGCGAGAGGTAGTTATCGGGGTCGCCGTTGTCTCCGGACCAGCCCATGAACAGCAGATCATGCTGCCCCTGCTTGGCCTCCTTGATGAGCTCGCCCCATTCGATCACCTTCACCTCGGCCTTCACGCCGATCTTCGCAAGATCGGCCTGCAGCAGCTCCGCGCCCGCTTTCGGATTGGGGTTCAGCACGCTGCCCGTCGGGCGTACCCAGATCGTCGTCGAGAAACCGTTCGGATAGCCGGCCTGCGCGAGCAGCTTTTTGGCTTGCTCGATGTCGTGGGGATACGGCTTGATGGTCTTGTCGTAGCTCCAGGTATTCGGCGGATAGGGATTCGTCGCGGGCTGGGCCGTATTGTCGAAGACGACTTTCAGATAGGTCGCGCGATCGAACGCCAGGTTCAGGGCCTGTCGCACCTTGTCGTTGTCGAGCGGCTTTTTCTGCGTGTTCAATGCCACGAAGGCGGTCATGAACGCCGGTGTTTCGACGACCTTCAACGCCTTGTCGGACTTGGCCGCCGCCACGTCGGCCGGCTTCGGCGAGAGCGCAATGTCGCACTCGCGCGCCTTGACCTTTTGCGCGCGCACGGCCGCATCGGGCGTGATGGCGTAGATGAGCCGGTCGATCTTCGGCTTGGGCCCCCAGTACTGCGGGTTCGCGTCATAGCGGATCACCGCGTCTTTCGTATAGCTCTTCAGGACGAAGGGCCCGGTGCCGACGGGCTTCGCATTGAGGTCCGTCTGTCTGCCGGCCTTGAGCAACTGGTCGGCGTACTCGGCCGAATAGATCGATGCGAAGCCCATCGTCAGGATCGGTACGAATGTCGCGTTGGGCTCGTTGAGCTCGAACTTCACTGTTGCGTCGTCGACTTTCGTCACCGCTTTCACGAGCTTGACGAGGCCCATCGACTGCGCGTGCGGGAACCCGTTCGGTCCCGTCACCTTGTGCCACGGATTGCCCGCATCGAGCATGCGCGAGAACGTGAAAACGACGTCGTCGGCCGTGAGTTCGCGCGTCGGCGAAAAATACTCCGTCTTCTGGAACGCCACATGCGGACGCAGATGGAACGTGTAGGTCAGGCCGTCGGGGCTTGCCTCCCACTTGTCGGCCAGCGCGGGAACGACTTTTTTCGCGACTTCGTCGTAAGACACGAGCGTATTGAAGATCACGTCGGCCGACGCGTTCGTCGTCACGAGCGAGTTGTACTGGACGACGTCGAAGCCGTCGGGGCTCGATTCGGTGCAAACCGTGAGCGGCTTGGCCAGCGACAGGGCTGGCAAGGCGCAGGCAGCGGCGGCGATGAGAGCGGCGATCCGTGTGGCGCGCATGAGTTCTCCGGAGGGCAAGCGTAGTGCTGCTTCGTTGGTATTCGTTCGTTCGCGCGGGCGCCGGCTTCCGAGGCAAGCCCGTGCCATGCCCGGCCCGCGGTCAGCTTAGCCGAAGGCGGCTGGTCCGACAACGGCGCGAAAACTATATCGATATATCGAAAACCTTGCTCGACGCGAAGCCGGCACATGCGGCCGGCGCACCGGGCGGGCCGTCACGGCGCACGCATGAATCGATGCGGCCCGTTGTGGCGCCGGGCGGTCGTACGGTGCCGCACGGCGCCGCGACATCGCGCGAACCGTTGCGCTCGCCGCGTCAACTCTCGGGCTGGCGGGGTTTGCGAGGCGCCTTCTCGAAGAGCGTGTCGTAGAGCGCGCGCGGCAACATCCGCAACGCCAGCGCTACGATGCGCATGGGCCAGGGGAAGACGGCGAAGCGGACCTTGCGATCGATGGCGTTGGCGACTTTGCGCGCGAAGCGATCGACGTCCATCAGGAACGGCATCGGATAGGGATTGTGCGCGGTCATCGGCGTGCGAATGTAGCCGGGCGCGATCGTGACGACGGCGACACCGAAGGGCCGCATTTCCACGCGCAGCGATTCGAGGTAGGTGAGCGCCGCGGCCTTCGAGGCGCTGTAGGCGCCCGAGCCGGGCAGCCCGCGCACGCCGGCAATGCTCGCGATGCCCACGAGCGTGCCGCGTCGTGCTTCGGCCATTGCCGCGGCGAACGGCTCGAAAGTCGCCGCCATGCCGAAGCAGTTGATGTCCATGACTTCGCGAAACGCGTCGAGATCGCCATGGCCTGTGGCGACGCCTTTGCTGATGCCGGCGTTGGCGATCACGACGTCGGGCAGCCCATGCGCGGCAATGAAACGGCGGGCTGCTTCGGCGAGCGAGGCGGGATCGCGCACGTCGGCGCGGTAGCACGAAACGGCCAGCGCCGGGTGTTGCCCGGCAAAGGCCTCGAGCGCATCGACGCGCCGGGCGACGAGCCCGAGCGTTGCCCCGCGGCGGGCGTATTCGGTGGCGAGCGCGAGGCCGATGCCGCTGGACGCGCCGGTGATGAAAACCTTCAGGGCCATTGATCGACCGGCGCGCAGCCGCTTACATCTTCTTCGCGCGAACCTGTGCGACGAGATAGTCGAGCACCTGCAGCGTGCCCGTGAGGCTATTCGTCATGGAGGGGCTCGTTTCGTACTTGCCTTGCACCGCGAGGGTCGGCACGCCATCGATCTTGTAGTCGGAGAGCATTTGCGCGTCGCGCTTGAGCGCGCTTTGCGTCGAGAACGAGTTGTAGGCGTCGAGGAACTTCTTCTTGTCCACCCCTTGCTTGGCCAGGAAGTCGGCCTGCGCCTCGGGCGTGAGCAGGTAATTCTTGTTTTTGTGGATCTCGTTGAAGATCACGGGCGTGAGATCGGTTTTGCCGAGCGCCTCGAGCGCATGGTAGAGCTTGGAGTGCGGAATGAAGTCCGGGCGGAACGCTACCGGCACGCGCTTGAAGACGACGTCCGGGCCTTGCTTCTTCACCCACGCTTCAAGGTACGGATCGAACTCGTTGCAATGGGGGCAACCGTACCAGAAGAACTCGATGACTGCGATCTTGCCGGCCGGCACATCCACGGGCTGGGCCGCCGGAAGGACGCTGTAGTCGGTGCCCGAGACGGGGGCGGAAGGCGACGCCTGCGCCACGCTGAACATGGCGAGACCGACCGAGAAGACGAAAGTGCGAATCAGCTTTTTCATATTGGCCTGGATATCGGTAAGCGGCCGACGCCTGCCGCCACCCGTCTGGAGGTGGGCGAAACAGCGCACGGCCGCCGTCTGAGACTCGCGCCGGCGGCGGTTGGTTCAGCCGCGGGCGGCGCTTCATGCCGTTGCCGGCACATGATCTTACTGCTTCGTGAAGCGGATCACAGCGGTGTCCACACCAGCTTCCGAAAGGCGTTGGCGCGTCGCGTTCATGTCCTCGAACTTGGCGAACGGCCCGATCCGCACGCGATAGTAGGTCGTGCCGCTTGCATCGCGCTGGGTGACTTTCGATTCGAAACCCTGGAACGCAAGGCGCGCGCGCTGCTGTTCGGCATCGGCCGCGGTCTTGTACGAGCCGACCTGCAGGAAGTAGCCGGTATTGGCCTGCGCGCTGGCTGCGCTCGCGGCAGCGGTCGATGCGGAATTCGCCGCATGCTGCTGCGGCGCGGGCGCTGCGCTGCCGGCCGCCGGCGCATTTGCCGTTTGGGGCGGCTTCTTCACGGGGGGCGTGGCGGCGTTGCCGTTTTGCTGCTGCTGGGCCGGGGCCTGCGCCGGTGCGTTGGCGGCACCCGACGCCGAGGGCGGCACTTCGACGATCTGCGGCTCTTCGAGCAGCCCGGGCTGCGCACCGGGCTTCGCCGTGGACTGGCCCGGCGCGGTATTCGGCGGCGGATTCTGGGCGGCTTGCGGTGCCACCGGCTGGCCCGGCGACTTCCCTTGCAGGGAGCGGTTGGGGTCGTATTGCTGGTCGACGGCGCCGCCCGATGCCGGCGGCTGCACTTTCTCGACGAAAGGCGTGGGCGCGCGCGTGATATAGAGCGCGACGACCACGGCAATCGCCAGCCCGACGATGAGACCGAGGACGATGCCGAGGAAGGTGCTTCCCTTTTGCTTGGCCTGTTTCGATGTGCTGCGCGGCGGAGTGCGGCTCGGTTTTGCCATTATCTGAATCACCTGCGAAAGAAACCCGGAAATCGGAAATTTCGGGCGGGGCGCCATGAAGGCGTGCCCATGCGGCCCCCGATTATAGCGAGGGGGCCGCACGCCGCCCGTGTGCCGTTACATCTTCGTCGGCGCCGATACGCCGATGATGGCAAGACCGTTGGCCAGCACTTGTCGCGTGGCCGCGATGAGGGCAATGCGCGCTTCGCGCTCGTCGCGCTCGTCCACGAGAACGCGCTCGGCATTGTAGAACGAGTGGAATTCGCCGGCGAGTTCGCGCAGATAGAACGCGACCGCGTGCGGGGCCAGCTCCTGTGCGGCGTGCGTGAGTACGTCGGGGTACTCGGCGAGCTTCGCGAGCAGGGCGCTCGCGCGCTCGCTCGTGAGCGGCGCCGTGCTCGTGCGTGCGAGCACGGATTCGTCGCCGCCGAAGCGTGCCTTCCATTCGTTGAGCACCGAGCAGATCCGCGCGTGCGCGTATTGCACGTAGTAGACGGGATTCTCGTCGTTTTGCTTCAGCGCGAGGTCGACGTCGAATACGAATTCGGTATCGGCCTTGCGCGAGATGAGGAAAAAGCGCACCGCGTCGCGCCCGCGCCGGATCGTTGCTTCGTCGACGAGATCGGGAGAGGCTTCGGAGCCCGGCGCCGCGCCGCCCGACCATTCGATGAGGTCGCGCACGGTCACGTAGCTGCCTGCCCGCTTCGAAATCTTGACCTCCTGACCGTCGCGCATGACGGTGACCATCTTGTGCAGCACGTAGTCGGGGTAACCCAGCGGAATGCCGACGCCCAGTGCCTGCAGACCGGCGCGCACGCGCGCGATCGTGCCGTGATGGTCCGAGCCCTGAATGTTGATGACCTTCGTGAAGCCGCGCTCCCACTTCGTCACGTGATAGGCGACGTCGGGCACGAAGTACGTATAGGTGCCGTCGGACTTGCGCATCACGCGGTCCTTGTCGTCGCCGTACTCGGTTGTGCGCAGCCACAGCGCGCCATCCTGCTCGAACGTCTTGCCGGCGGCCACGAGCGCCTGCACGGTCTTCTCGACGCGTCCTTCGGTATAAAGCGACGATTCGAGGTAGTAGCGGTCGAACTTCACGCCGAACGCCTGCAGGTCCATGTCCTGCTCGTGGCGCAGATAGGCCACGGCGAACCTGCGGATGGCTTCGATGTTCTCCGGGTCGCCCGCGCCCTTGACGGGTTCGCCGTCCGAGGCCGAGACCGTCTCGCCGTTCAGATAGTCGCGGGCGATGTCGGCGATGTACTCGCCGTTGTAGGCGGCCTCGGGCCAGCCCGCGTCGCCGGGCTTGAGCCCGCGCGCGCGCGCCTGCGTGGACACAGCCAGGTTTTGGATCTGCACGCCCGCGTCGTTGTAGTAGAACTCGCGGTGCACGTCGTAGCCCTGGCTCGCGAGCACGTTGGCGAGGGCGTCGCCGAGCGCCGCCTGGCGGCCGTGGCCCACGTGCAGCGGGCCCGTGGGGTTGGCCGACACGAACTCGAGCAGCACGTGCTTGCCGGCATCGGCCTGCGAGCGGCCGAATGCCGCGGCCTCGTCGAGCACGGCCGCGACCACGGCCTGCCTGGCGCCGGCGGTGAGCCGCAGGTTGATGAAGCCGGGGCCGGCGATCTCGGCGCTCTGCACGAGACCGTGCGCGTCCGGCTGCGCGACGAGCGCGTCGACAATGCGCTGCGCGAGCTCGCGCGGGTTCTTCTTGAGCGGCTTGGCGAGCTGCATGGCGGCGTTGCAGGCGACATCGCCGTGCGCGGCCGCCTTGGGCCGTTCGAGCACGATCGCGGGCAAGGCAGGCGCGGTTGCGCCTGCGAGTTCGGTGGCCACTTGCTGGACGCTCGTGGCGAGCAGCGTTTCGAGAGTCTGTTTCTGTACGGGCAGCATGCTGATTCGGTCAGTCGAATGGGGCGTTGGCGCCGAGGCGCGAAGCGAAGCGCGAGGCGGGCCGCGCCGGGCGCCCGGCGCGCGCTGCGGCCGGCCGGGGCATGGTGCGTGGCCGGCGCGTGCGGGCGCGCTTGTTTTGAGGCTAGGCCGATTTTAACAGGGTGCTAATATCTTGAATCAGCGGCACCGTGCCGGCGGCGGTAGCCGGCGGCAGCCGCGGTGCTTTGCGTTCGACACGAAAACCTGGGGAATGGGTCATGCTCATCACTTTCAAATGCCGCTCGGCGCCGGACGTCATCATGCTCGAGAACCTGGCCCAATATCTGGTCGGGATCGTCGGCAAGCCGCTTGGCGCACGCGGCGTCATCACGCACGACGAACTCGATGCGGCCATCGCGAAGCTCGAGGCGGCCATCGTCGTCGATAAGAAAGAGGCCGCCGAGCACGAGGGCCATTTCCATGAGGGCGAGGACGGCCACGAGCCGCACGAGTTGCCGATCGGACTCGCGCAACGCGCATTCCCGTTCCTCGACATGCTGCGCGCGGCGAGAAAGGACAACACCGACGTCCTCTGGGGCGTCTGAGGCGCACGAAGCGCACGAAGCGCGCAGGCCGCCTGCCCGCATGGCAGGTACGGCGGTCGGCATCCGCCGCGTCGTCCGTTGGAAAGCGAAGAGCCCGCTTCCGGCTGTCGGTCGGAAGCGGGCTCCTGTTTTTTGGCGGCCGCCAAAGTCCACCACAGTCCACCGCGGCCCTGCCGGACGTCGAGGCCGGCACGGCTCGGGCACGCGGGGGCGCTCAGAGTTGCGGCGCGAGCGCGCGTTCGGCGTCGGTCATCGACAGCCCCATGCGGCGCGCATAGTCCTCGAGCTGATCGCGGCCGATCTTGCCGACCGAGAAGTAGCGGCTTTCCGGGTGCGCGATGTAAAAGCCCGAGACGCTGGCGGCGGGCAGCATGGCGAGCGAATCGGTCACGGTCATGCTGGCTTCCTCGGCCTTGAGTACCCGGAACAGATCGCGCTTCACGAGATGATCGGGGCAGGCCGGGTAGCCCGGGGCGGGCCGGATGCCCGCATAACGCTCGGCGATCAGCGCTTCGTTGTCGAGCGTTTCGTCTGACGCATAGCCCCACAACTCGCGCCGCACCCGCGCATGCATCGCCTCGGCAAACGCCTCGGCAAAGCGGTCCGCGAGCGCCTTGAGCATGATCGCGCTGTAGTCGTCGTGATCGGCGAGGAACTGCTTTTCCTTCACGTCGACGCCGAGGCCGGCCGTGACGGCGAAAAGACCGATGTAATCGGCCACTCCGGATTCCTTCGGTGCGATGAAATCGGCGAGCGAACGGTTCGGCCGCATGACGCCGTCGACGACGGGCCGTACCGACTGCTGGCGCAGATTGCGCCATGTCAGCGCCACCTCGCTGCGCGATTCGTCGGTGTAGATCTCGATGTCGTCGTCGCCGACCGTATTGGCGGGCAACAGCGCGATGACGCCGTTCGCCGTGAGCCAGCGGCCCTGGATGAGCCGCGAGAGCATCGTCTTGGCGTCCGAGAAGACGCGTCTTGCCGATTCGCCCACGATCTCGTCGTTGAGGATTGCCGGATACGCGCCGGCAAGGTCCCAGGTCTGGAAGAACGGGCCCCAGTCGATGTAATCGACGAGTTCGTTGAGGTCGTAGTTCTTGAAAAGACGCCGGCCGACGAACTTCGGTTTCACGGGCCGGTAGCCGGCCCAGTCGATCTTCGTCTTGTTCGCGCGCGCTTCGGCGAGCGTGACCATCGGCTGCGCCTTCTTGTTCGCATGCTGCTCGCGGATGCGGGCGTAGTCGGCCTTCAGCTCGTCGAGGTACTTGGCCGCGCCTTCGTCGGAAAGCAGGTTCGAGGCGACCGAGACGGAACGCGACGCATCGGGCACGTAGACCACGGGCCCTTCGTAATGCGGGGCGATCTTCACGGCCGTGTGCACGCGCGAGGTCGTTGCGCCGCCGATCAGCAGCGGGATCTTTCGGATGCGGAAATACTCGTCGCGCTGCATCTCGGAGGCGACGTAGGCCATCTCCTCGAGGCTCGGCGTAATGAGTCCCGACAGGCCGACGATATCGGCGCCTTCGACCTTCGCCTTCGCGAGAATGTCGCTGCAGGGCACCATGACGCCCATGTTCACGACCTCGAAGTTGTTGCATTGGAGGACGACGGAGACGATGTTCTTGCCGATGTCGTGCACGTCGCCTTTGACGGTCGCGATGACGATCTTGCCCTTCGCGCGCACGTCGCCGCCCGCTTCGGCGAGCAGCCGCTTTTCTTCCTCGATGAACGGGATGAGGTGCGCGACGGCCTGCTTCATGACGCGCGCCGACTTGACCACCTGCGGCAGAAACATCTTGCCCTGGCCGAAGAGGTCGCCCACGATGTTCATGCCGTCCATCAACGGCCCTTCGATCACGTTGATCGGCCGGCCGCCCGCGGCGGCGATCTTCTGACGCGCTTCCTCGGTGTCTTCGACGATGAACGTCGTGATGCCGTGCACCAGCGCGTGGGCGAGGCGCGCCTCGACGGGCTGATTGCGCCACTCGAGGTTTTCCTCCTTTTTCGCGGCGCCGGCCTTGAACTTGTCGGCGATTTCGAGCAGGCGGTCGGTGGCGTCGCCCCGGCGGTTCAGAACCACGTCCTCCACGCGCTCGCGCAGCTCGGCGTCGAGCTCGGCATAGACGCCGAGCTGCCCGGCGTTGACGATGCCCATATCCATGCCCGCCTGGATCGCGTGATAGAGGAAGACGGTGTGAATCGCCTCGCGCACCGGATCGTTGCCGCGAAACGAGAACGACACGTTCGAAACGCCGCCGCTCACCTTCGCGTAAGGCAGGTTCTGCTTGATCCAGCGCGTTGCCTCGATGAAGTCGACGGCGTAGTTGTTGTGCTCTTCGATGCCGGTGGCCACGGCGAAGATGTTCGGATCGAAGATGATGTCTTCCGGTGGAAAGCCCACCTCGTCGACGAGGATCCGATACGAGCGCGTGCAGATTTCGGTCTTGCGCTGGAACGTATCGGCCTGCCCCGTTTCATCGAACGCCATGACCACGGCCGCTGCGCCATAGCGGCGAATGAGGTTTGCGTGATGGCGGAACGCGTCCTCGCCTTCCTTCAGCGAGATCGAGTTGACGATCGCCTTGCCTTGCACGCACTTGAGGCCCGCTTCGATCACTTCCCACTTCGACGAATCGATCATGATCGGCACGCGCGCGATGTCGGGCTCCGAGGCGATGAGATTCAGAAAGCGGACCATCGCCGCCTTCGAATCGAGCATCGCTTCGTCCATGTTGATGTCGATGATCTGCGCGCCGTTTTCGACCTGCTGCCGCGCGACCGCGAGCGCCTCGTCGAACTGGCCGTTGAGGATCATGCGCGCGAACGCCTTCGAGCCGGTCACGTTGGTGCGTTCGCCGACGTTGATGAAAAGCGTCCCGGTCGTGACGTTGAACGGCTCGAGGCCGGCAAGGCGCATCGTGTGGTCGGTCATGATGAATGCGGTTCGGTGATCGGTTCGTCGTTGCCGCGTGCGCGGCGACTCGAGGCCCGTGCGGCGCGGGTTAGCGCCACACGGGGCGTGCGTCGGCTCAGGCCGCCTCGCGGTACTGGCCGGGCCAGCGCCGCGGCTTCACCTCGGCGAGCGCCTTGGCGATCGCCGCGATATGCTCGGGCGTGGTGCCGCAGCACCCGCCGGCGAGGTTGACGAGGCCAGCCTGCGCGAACTCCTTGAGCAGGCCGGAGGTGTCCTCGGGTGTTTCGTCGAAGCCGGTCTCGCTCATCGGGTTCGGCAGGCCCGCGTTCGGATAGCACGACACATAGGTATCGCACAGCTTGGATAGCTCGGCGATGTATGGCCGCATGAGCGCGGCACCCAACGCGCAGTTGAGGCCGAACGTGAGCGGCTTCGCGTGCCGCAGCGAGTTCCAGAACGCTTCGACGGTCTGCCCCGAGAGGATGCGGCCCGAGGCGTCGGTGACCGTGCCCGAGACCATGATCGGCAGCCGCTCGCCCGTGTTCTCGAAAAGTTCGTCGAGCGCGAAGAGCGCCGCCTTGGCGTTGAGCGTATCGAAGATCGTTTCGACGAGGAAAAGGTCCGCGCCACCCTCGAGCAGCGCCGCGGCCTGCTCATAGTAGGCCGCGCGCAGTTCGTCGAAGCTTACGTTGCGTGCGCCCGGGTCGTTCACGTCGGGCGAGATGCTGGCCGTCTTCGGGGTCGGGCCGATTGCGCCGGCCACGAAGCGCGGCTTGTCGGGCGTCGAATATTTCTCGCAGGCGGCGCGTGCGAGCCGCGCCGACGCAACGTTCATTTCGTGCGCGAGCGACTGCATGCCGTAATCGGCCTGCGCCACGCTCGTTGCGCCGAACGTGTTCGTCTCGATGATATCGGCGCCGGCCGCCAGATACTGCTCGTGGATTTCGCCGATGATCCGAGGCTGCGTCAGCGAGAGCAGTTCGTTGTTGCCTTTCACGTCGTGCGGGAAATCCTTGAAGCGTTCGCCGCGGTAGCGTGCCTCGTCCAGCTTGTAACGCTGGATCATCGTGCCCATTGCGCCGTCGAGGATCAGGATGCGCGAGGCAAGCAGCGCGGGCAGGGCTGCGCCCCGCGTATAGGCGGATGCCGCCGCCGCGGTGCGCGCGGCGGGCTTCCCGGCGGAAGGGGCGGATGAGGCGGCAGACGTGGTCATGGCAAAAAAGGCACGGACGGTGTGCGCGATCGGAGAAACCATACATTGTAGCGGCAGCCGACGGCAGCCGCCCGGCGCGGCCCGCCCGCCGCGCGCGCAGAAAAAAACCCCGCCGGCGAAGCCGGACGGGGTTTCTCACGGACTGCGGGAGGTGTCGCGCCGCCGCGCGCACCGTATCAGTGCAGCACGACGGGTTGATTCATCAGGCTGTCGAACTGGCCTAGGAACTCGTCGACTTCATCGAGCGACGGTTCTTCCTCGATCAGCTTGCGCACGTGTTCACGGAAACGTGCCGCCATTGCGCCATCGATGAAGATCTCGCGCTGCGTGTTCTTGTCCACGATTTCATAGCCACCCGCGTTCATCGCGAGGTGGCCGGCCTGCGGCGCGAACTCGACGACACAATAATTGGGGCTGTTGTAGATCATCTGCATGGCGACACTCCTTATTCCGTTTGGCTCCTGGCCGTTTCCGCCCTGTAATTGGAGCGTTGTGTATGGAATTTCAAGGGGTGGGTCTTAAACGACGCTTAAACCGAGCAAGAAACCGACCTCGCATTCCAAACACGGCGTCGCAGACCTGAAATTTAGACCCTGGCCATACAAAACGTTCGAGCGGCGAGTGCAACATCGGTAAGCAATTGTGCGCACCGATATCACTCTTAACGGCAGCGCAGGCCGCCGGTTTAGGGCTTTTCGCGCACCGGCGCTTGTTCCGGTGCAACGCCTGACGTATCCGGGGGCGTCACCCGCGGGTCCGCATTTTCCGAGCCCGAGGGGCCGGGGCGGCCGTGCCAGACGAGCTCCACCACGGTGCCGTTCGGTTCGGTCTGCGCAATGCGTACGGGTAACCAGCCGAGCGCCGGGGCCAGCCAGACGTCGATGCGCCGCGAATCGCCCGCGCGCCGAGGCAGTCGCATGAAATGCCGCGCGTTCACGAAGCCGCTCGACGTCCGGACGGTTTCGTCTCCGATCGTCTCGATGGGCCAGATCTCGCCGCTGTCGCTGTCGGCGACGTAAAAATTGCGCGTCACGCCCGGCCGATAGACCTCGGGATCCCCGCGCACGAGGCTCGCGAGCTGCATGACCATGCTGAAGCGATCCTGCGCGCCGTCCGGCAACGCGAGCGTCGCGCTCGTGCGCGTGAAGGCGATGCGTTTTGCGTCGCGCTCGAACGTTGTCACATTCTCGCCGCGGCGCCCGCGGTGCTCGACGTAACGTTCGGGTGCGAGTCCGAATGCGTCGATGCGGCCCCGGCTGGCATAGGTGAATGTTCCGACGAACGGCAGCGGTATCGACACCTCCATTTCGTAGCTTTTCCCGTCGCTGGCCCAGTGAATCGTGCCCGATTGGTTTTGCACGCCGTTGTAAAACGTGTCGTAGCTGAGGTCGCCGGACGGCGGGACCGAGAACTTGGCGCCGCTTTCGCCTGCACTGCCGTGGCCGTCCGTTGCCGGGCCGCCCGGCGCCGCTCCCGAGCCTGCGGAGGCGCCCGAGGCTTGCGTTTGCGCGGAAGGCGCGCTTGCGGCCGTGGCCGGGGCGGCCGGCGCCTGCTTCGCGGGGGCGAGGGCTTGCAGCACGGAGTCTTCGCGCCGGTGCGGTGCGCCTCGCCGCGCGGGAGCGGGGCGTGGCGCCGGCGAGCTGCCGGCGTGCCCTGTCGACGGCTCGCGGGCGACGCGCTCGGGCTGCAGCAGCGCGACTTCGACGGGCGGCGTGGCAGCCGGGGGGGCGAACGCGTCGCGCTGACGGGCGAACCAGATTCCGAGCGCCAGATGGAGGCACACCACGCCGACGAGTACGACGCTCCATCGCCACGCGCGCGGTGCTGCACGGCGGTCGGCGAGTGGAACATCCGGGGCGTAGGCGAAGGTCATGGCGGCGAGGCTGCTGCAAGCGAAGACAGGCAAAGACGAGCGAAGACGAGCAAAGACGAAGGGCGACGAACGCGCGGGCGGCCGAGTCAGGATGGCGAACGAATTCTCGTGAGGCGGCCGCCTGGCCGGGCGCGATTCGAACGCTCCGGCGGGCGCGGCCGGCGAGCGTATCGACGCCGCGTCGAAGACTACGATCCATCATCGTAAAATAGATTCCCTCTATCGTCACAGCAACGCCTTCACTCTCCATGAAACTTGCCACGCTCAAGGACGGCTCGCGCGACGGGCAGCTCATCGTCGTGTCGCGCGATCTGCGCACGGCCGCGATCGCGGACGCCATCGCGCCCACGCTGCAGCGCGCACTGGACGATTGGCCGTTCTATGCGCCTCAGCTCGCGGAACTCTCCGATTTCCTGAACCACGGCCGCGCGCGCCATGCTTTCGCCTTCGAGCCGAAAGACTGCATGGCGCCTCTGCCGCGCGCATACCAATGGGCCGACGGCTCGGCCTACGTGAACCACGTGGAACTCGTGAGGCGTGCGCGCGGCGCCGAGATGCCGCCCGAGTTCTGGTCCGATCCGCTCATGTACCAGGGCGGCAGCGACGATTTCCTCGGCCCTTGCGACGATATCGTTTGCGCTAGCGAGGCGTTCGGCATCGACTTCGAGGCGGAGGTGGCCGTGGTGACGGGCGACGTGCCGATGGGCGCGAGCCCTGAGGCCGCCGCGAAGAGCGTGAGGCTCGTCGTGCTCGCCAACGACGTTTCGCTGCGCAACCTGATTCCGGACGAACTCGCGAAGGGTTTCGGCTTCTTCCAGAGCAAGCCGGCCACCTCCTTTTCGCCCGTTGCCGTGACGCCCGACGAACTGGGCGAGCATTGGCGCGATGCCCGCCTGCATCGGCCCGTGATCGTTCATTGGAACGGCCGCAAGGTCGGTCAGCCCGATGCCGGAACCGACATGGTGTTCCACTTCGGCCAGCTGATCGCGCATGCGGCGAAGACGCGCAATTTGCGGGCCGGTTCCATCGTCGGCTCGGGGACGGTCTCGAACAAGGACGACAAGCGCGGCTATGGCTGCATTGCCGAGAAGCGCTGCCTCGAAACCATTGCGACGGGCGCGCCGGGCACCGAATTCATGAAGTACGGCGATACCGTCAAGATCGAGGTGTTCGACGAGGCGGGGCGATCGATCTTCGGCGCCATCGAGCAGTCGGTCGCACCGCCCGACGAGGCCCGCTGAGCGGCATCGCGCCGGGTTTCGCCCGATGACCGGCGGCGCGGGCGGGCCTACACTGGTGGTGGCGCGAACATCGGCGGCAGCACGCTGCGGCACAGGCGGCGCGGCGGCCGCCCCACGAACGATATGGACGAGACTTCACGCATGAGCGAGACCGCTGAGTCCACGGGCGCCGCCGAGCGGGCCGGCGAAGCCACACAGCCCGCCGACGCGGCGCAGGCCGCGTTTGCACGATCCGACGTCTATGCGCGGTACCGGTCGCTGCGGGTGCAGCGGCACGCTCACGGCGTGCTCGAGGTCGTCATGAGCGGCGAGGGCGCCAACCGCAGCAACCTCGCCACGGCCGACGAACACATGCATCGGGAGCTTGCCGAGATCTGGCGCGACGTCGACCGCGACCCCGCCACGCGGGTGGCGATCATCCGCGGCGAAGGCAAGGGCTTCTCGGCGGGCGGCGATCTGGCGCTCGTCGAGCAGATGGCGGCCAGCCACGACGTGCGCACGCGCGTGTGGCGCGAAGCGCGCGAACTCGTCTACAACGTCATCAATTGCAGCAAGCCGATCGTCTCGGCGATGCACGGGCCGGCCGTGGGGGCCGGACTCGTCGCCGGGCTGCTCGCCGACGTATCGATCGCCGCGGTCGACGCGCGCATCATCGATGGCCATACGCGGCTCGGCGTGGCGGCGGGCGACCATGCTGCCATCGTCTGGCCGCTCCTGTGCGGCATGGCCAAGGCGAAGTATCACCTGCTGCTGTGCGAGCCCGTGAGCGGCGCCGAGGCGGAGCGCATCGGGCTCGTCTCGCTCGCGGTCGAACCGGCCGATCTGCTGCCGAAGGCCTTCGAAGTCGCAACACGGCTGGCGCTCGGCTCGCAAAGCGCGATACGCTGGACGAAATATGCGCTGAACAACTGGCTGCGGCTGGCCGGGCCAACCTTCGACACGTCGCTCGCGCTCGAATTCATGGGGTTCTGCGGACCGGATGTGCAGGAGGGAATTCGCTCGCTGCGCGAGCGGCGCGCCCCCGAATTTCCCGACGAGGCCGGCGCGCTCTGAGCAGCGCGGCTGTACTGGCGCGCGTGCCGGATCAATCACCGAACAACCGATGGACGATGGAGGCTAGAGCCAAATGACCGAAACCGCCGGCGACAAGCCGTTCCCAGGTTTTCCGGGCTTCCCGCCCGCCGAGATGCTCGACAAGATGTGGGACATGATGCGCCTGACGCCGTTCGGCTCGGCCTTCCCGGGCATGCAGCCGGGCACGGCTCAGGGCTTCCCCTCGCCGCTCTCCGCGATGTCGGACATGATGACGCCGCTCATGAGCGTGGAGGAACTCGACAAACGCATCACCGATATGCGGGCCGTCGAGCAATGGCTCAAGCTGAATCTCAACATGCTGCAGTCGGCGATTCAGGCGCTCGAGGTGCAGCGCGCGACGCTCGCCACGCTGCGGGCATTCGGTGCCTTCGCGCAGGCATCGATGACGCAGCCGCCGGCTGACGAGGCGTCGTCATCGTCGTCGACGTCGACGTCGAGTGCGTGGGGCGGCGCGTGGGCCGGCTCGGATACGAAGGCGCCCGGCACCTCGGGCGGCTCGGACAGCAAGGCCGGGGCGGCAGGCGAGAAGGCCGATCCGGAGGCACAGGAGGCACAGGGCACCGCATCGGCCTCGACACCGCCCGGCTTCGACCCCTCGCCCTGGTGGAATCTGCTGCAGTCGCAGTTCAATCAGCTGGCTGCGTTTGCCATGACCCAGCCGGGCCCGGATGTTGCGGGCTCCCAAACCGACGGCGGCGGCGCGGCGAAGGCCGGGCGCGCCGGCAATGACAATGGCGGCGGCGCCCGCGGCAAGGCCGGCGGCAGTTCGGGCCCGGCCGCCGCGAAGGCTCGGCCGGCCCACAAGAAGGCGGCTTCGGCCCGCAAGACGGGCAAATCGGGCGGAGCCACCGACAAGTAACGGCGAAAGAAGTGGCGAAAGAAGCGGTGAAAGAAGTGGCGAAGACGGAAACGAAGACGAACGGCGAAACCGCGTCGGCCGCACGGCCGAGGCGAGCGCAGCGGGGCGGGTAGAGGTGAGACTGGCGCTGATTTTCATGGGCGGCGGCGCACGGGCCGCCTATCAGGCGGGGGCGTTGAAGGCACTCGCGGAGTTGGCCCGCGAAGTCGAGCCGGGCCGGCGCGCGTCGCCGTTCACGATCATTTGCGGCACGTCGGCCGGTGCGATCAATGCGACGTCGATCGCAAGCCATGCCGACGATTTTGCGCACGGCGCCGATCTGCTGGTCGATTTCTGGTCGAACATCGAAGCCCGTCAGGTTTATCGCACCGACTGGCGCGGCGTGGCTGCCGCCGGTGCGCGCTGGCTGGCGGCGATGTCGTTCGGCTGGGCCGTGCGCAGCTCGCCGCGGGCGCTCTTCGACAACAGCCCGCTTGGCGATCTGCTCGAAACCGGGCTCGACTTCGGGCGAATCGGCGACGTCCTCGACACGCGCGCGCTGCATGCGCTGTCGATCTCCGCGCTCAGTTATTCGAGCGGCCGGCATTTGACGTTCTATCAGGCGGCCGAGCCGATCAAGCCGTGGCGGCGTGCACAGCGCACGGCGCGCATGGTGAGGCTCACGCCCGCGCATCTGCTGGCATCGTCGGCGATACCGCTTCTTTTTCCGGCTGTGCCGCTCGAACTCGACGGGCAGACCGAGTACTTCGGCGACGGCTCGATCCGGCAGATTGCCCCGCTGAGTCCGGCCATCCATTTCGGCGCCGAACGTATCGTCGTGCTGGGCGCGGCCGCGCCGCGGCCGGAGATTCCGGTGGCGGCGCACACGGTCAGCAGCTATCCGTCGCTCGCCCAGATCGGCCAGCAGGTGCTCGCGAGCGTGTTTCTCGATGCCATCGGCGCCGATATCGAGCGCATCGAGCACATCAACGGGATGATTCACCATTTGCCGCAGCAGGTGGAGCCCGAGAGCGGCTGGCGCCATGTGGACGTGCTGCCCGTCGCGCCCTCCGAGCGCATCGAGGTGCTGGCCGCGCGGCATCTCAAACGCCTGCCCCTCACGGTGCGCGGGCTTCTTGGGGCGGTGGGCGGCAACCGGGCCGCGGGCGCCTCGTTTGCGAGCTATCTGCTCTTCGAGGCGGAGTTCGCGCGCGAGCTGATCGACCTCGGATACCGCGACGCCATGACGCATCGCGACAGGTTGTCGCACTGGATCGCGCTCGGGTCCCGCTCGGGCATGAGCGGCGGCGACCGTGTGCCGACGCATGCGGAGGCGCCGGGTGCGCGGGCTGCGCGCTGAAGACGAGAGACGAATCTTTCGGTCTGCTTTCGTCGTTTTTGTGTCAAGGTTCGCATGCTATCATTCGAAAGCTTCCGATCTGTGGGCGAACACAAAAACCATGATCGCGGCAGTCCGTTGCGCCGCCGTCCGCCGGAACACGAAAGAGAGGTTCGGTGCTCGGGCGAGGTTTTCCCGAATGCCATCGCAACCGACATCGGCCGGCGACGATCGTGCCGCTCGGGTGGGCGGACGGCTCGGCCAGATCCATGGGCCCGGGCATCGCGCCGCGGCAATTACCGCGTAAAATCGCAAATTTCCCTGCTTCGGTGCGCCTATTGGTGCATTCGCAGCAATAGTTGAAGACACACGAATACCAGTCGCAATGGGCAGACGAGGGGTGGGAAGATGAACACCATGCTTTATCCGGAACTTTACAGGTCGCTTGAATCGGTCCGCTGGGATATGGAAAAGGACATCCCCTGGGACAAGTTCGACGCCTCGCTGCTCACGCACGAGCAGGCGACGACGATCAAGATGAACGCGATCACCGAGTGGGCCGCACTGCCCGCGACGGAGATGTTCCTGCGCGACAACCACCACGACAGCGATTTCTCGGCATTCATGAGCGTCTGGTTCTTCGAGGAGCAGAAGCACTCGCTCGTGCTCATGGAGTACCTGCGTCGCTTCAAGCCTGAACTCGTGCCCACGGAGGAAGAACTGCACGCCGTGCGCTTCCAGTTCGATCCCGCGCCGCCGCTCGAAACGCTGATGCTGCACTTTTGCGGCGAAATCCGCCTCAATCACTGGTATCGCCGCGCCGCGGAATGGCATACCGAGCCCGTGATCAAGCACATCTACGAAACGATCTCGCGCGACGAAGCCCGCCATGGCGGCGCCTACCTGCGCTACATGAAGAAGGCGATGGTCAACTGCGGCGATGCCGCGCGTGCCGCTTTTGCGAAGATCGGCGTGTTGATGGCCTCTGCCCGGCGCACGGAAAAACCGCTGCACCCGACCAACCTCCACGTCAATCGCGACCTCTTCCCGCGCGACACGGTGCAGTCGCGCCTGCCCGACCCGGACTGGCTCGAGCACTGGCTCGACGAGCAGATCCGCTTCGACGACGGCTGGGAGAAGAAGGTCGTCGAGCGTATCCTGCACAACCTCTCTGTGCTGTTCGAGCGCACATTCACGACGGCGCAGGAACTCAATCGCTACCGCAAGGAAATCGCGGCGCGTTTGCAGGCGCAGCAAGGTCCCGGCGAACACCAGCCTGCGTGACGCCGCCGTGCCGGTACGCCGGCACGCCAGCCCAACCGATCACGACTGTTCATGTCTGTTTCGTTCGAACGCAAGATCGTCACACGTGACGCGCTCGCCGCGCGTCGCGCTTCGCTGCCCGCGCCGGTCGTCTTCACGAACGGCGTGTTCGACATCCTCCATCGCGGGCATGTCACCTATCTCGAGCAGGCCAGGGCGATGGGAGCCTGCCTCATCGTCGGCGTCAACAGCGACGCTTCCGTGCGCATGCTCGGCAAGGGCGACGATCGCCCGATCAACCGCGACGAAGACCGCATGGCGCTGCTCGCCGCGCTGGAAAGCGTCGATTGGGTCGTGCGGTTCGAGGAAAAGACGCCGATCGGCTTGATCGAGGCGTTGCGCCCCGACATCCTCGTGAAAGGCGGCGATTACGACATGGACGCGCTGCCCGAATCCGCGCTCGTGCGTAGCTGGGGCGGCCGCGCGCTCGCGATCGCCTTCGAGCATGAACGCTCGACCACGGCGCTCTTGAAGAAAGTCCGCGCCCACGGCGCGTAGCGGCCCGCGCACCTCGCGCGGGCACGGCGGCTTGTCGGGTCGCCTGCTTATTTCCTTATTGCCTTTGCCTGCCGGTTGCCTGGCGGTTACGTGCTGGTTGCGGGCCTGCCGCAGGGCCGGTTATTGCGTAAGCGGCGAGGCCGCGACGTCGGGCGTAGGCGCCGGCCTGCCCACGATGGCCTGTTCCCCCGCGTCAGCCGCCGAGATCGGTTTTGCTTTCAGCCATTCGGGGTGGACCTGGCGGTTCAGGTGATTCGGTTCGCGCTGGCCCGATGCGGGCAACGGACCGAACATGCCGCTTGCCAGCGCGAATGCCACCGCATTGGCCAGAAATAGAATCACGATCAGCCAGCGCAACATCGGTGTTCTCCGTCGTTCGTGAAAGAAGGGCGTCTCACTGCGCCGCCGGGGCCGTCTCCTGCGCGGCGATCACAGCGAGCCCGGCCAGCACGAGCGAGTCGTGCCGCGTATAAGGTACCGTCAATGCGCTTGCCACCTCCTGTGCCGCGCCGCCACCGATGACGAGCCGCACGGGCGCGTTCCAACTGCGGCTGAGTTCGTGCCACGCGCGCTCCACCAGCCCGGTCTGGGCGAGCAGCGCACCGGCCGAAATCGCATGCCGCGTATCCGTCGCAAACCACTGGTGCACGAAGACCTCGCTCGCAAGCTCGCGCGCGGAATCGGTCGCGAGCGTCGGCAATTGCGCCGTGTGCTCGCCGAGCGAGCGCATCATCAGCGACCACCCCGGCGCGATCAGCCCGCCCGTGAAAACGCCGTCGGCCCGCAGCGCTTCGAGCGTCGTCGCGGTGCCGAACGTCGCAATGAGCACGTTCTCTCGCGCAAACGCGGCGCGCGCGCCGATGAGCGCGGACCATCGATCGCTGCCGAGCCGGGCCGGCTCGGGATAGCAGTTGGTGACGCCGCATTGCGTGCGCCGCGCGCTCACCGCCGTGCGCGGCAACCGGGGCCAGACATGTTCGATCAGCGCGTCGAGCCGCGCTTCGACCGCGGCGCCCGCGACGTTCGAGACCCAGGCGCTGCCGGGCCGGACAGCCAGCCCCGCCCAATCGGGTTCGGCATCGAGACTGCCGTCCTGGTCGTCGCCGGCGTGGGCGAACGAGCCCGAGGCAAGGGTGGTGCCGGCGGCGTCCACGAGTGCCCACTTGATTCGGCTGTTGCCCGCATCGACGAGCAGAAACGGTGCGGCCTTCATGGCGACGAGGGTGCGCACGGCGCTGACGCCAGCCGCAGCGAAACGTCGCCTGTGGCGATGACTTCCACGCCTCGTCCGGTATCGAGCAGCAATTGTCCCATCGCATCGACGCCGAGCGCTATGCCGTGTGCCACCACCCGGCCTTGCTCGATGAGCGCGACTTCGCGGCCGGCATAGGCATGCAGCGCTGCCCAGCGCTGCGCGAACGGCGCGAAGCCCTCCGCGCCAAAGCGGTCGAGCATGGCGCGCAACGCGGGCAGTACGGCCGCCAGCGTGTCCGTGAGATTGGCGTCGGGCAACAACTGCGAGAGTGCGGCTGCCGTCTTCGGCGGTGCCTGCTCGGGCGCATCGGTGCTTGCGGCGGCCAGCTCGGCTGCGAGCGCCTCGTCGGGCCGCACGTTGATGCCGATGCCGATCACGGTAGCGGTGGCCACCGGCGTGCTCCATGCCGTCTCGACGAGGATGCCGGCGAGTTTGCCTTCGTCGAGCAATACGTCATTCGGCCATTTGAGCCCTATGCGACTCGCTTGCCGCGCGTCGAGCCCAGGCAGTTGCCGCAGCGCCTCGGCGAGGACCGTGCCGGCCGCGAGGCTGAGCCCCGCAAGGCCCGCGAGCGGCCGCGGCACGATCGTCGCCACGGAGAACATCAGTGCGTGCCCCGGCGTGGCATGCCAACGCCGCCCCTGGCGGCCGCGGCCGGCCGTTTGCCGGTAGGCGGCGCGCACGGCGAAAAAACCCGGCACGGCTTGGTCGCGGGGCAGCGATTTGAGGCGCTGCATGAGGTCGGTGTTGGTCGAACCGGTTTGCGCGGCGATATCCAGCGCATCGGCGGCCAGGGGCGGCTGGACATGCCCGAGCGCGCGTGCGCGATCGATTTCCCAGTTGCTGGCCTGCGTGTGCGGCGAATCGAGAGGGGTAGGGTCAGTCATGACGCGTATTGTAGTGGTCCTCGCCCGCGACGAGGCGCCGCTTCCCCAATGCTACTGCGATCCGCGTGCGGGCTGGATA
Organism: Trinickia caryophylli; assembly: GCF_034424545.1. Taxonomy (NCBI): domain Bacteria; kingdom Pseudomonadati; phylum Pseudomonadota; class Betaproteobacteria; order Burkholderiales; family Burkholderiaceae; genus Trinickia; species Trinickia caryophylli. Next base: position 2,605,320 of record NZ_CP139970.1, read on the forward strand.
CAATGGCCTCTCAGTACATACCGGGCCGCCCCAAGTGTACCGAGCCCCCTTGCGAGGGCGAGCTTTGCGAGCGTGGGGCATTTTATTTCAGCGACAGGACCGTTTGCCCTTGGACTTCGACACTCCGCCCGGCTTGCAGCTCTCGACCGGCAGTGCCGGGCAGCGCATCACGCTGTCGGGCCAGTGGACGGCGCTCGCGCTTGCGCGCGATCGCGCGCGCGCCGGTGCGACGAAGCGGCTCGTCGCGTTGCGCGGCAACACCTCGGCGCACTGGGATTTGTCAGGCGTGGTCCGCATGGACCACGTTGGCGCGCAGGCGCTCTGGAGCGTCTGGGGCAGAGCCATGCCCGAACACGTCACGCTGACGGAGACACAGCACGAGATCTTCACGCGCATTGCGTTGCTCGAGACGCAGCGCGAGGAGCCGGAGCCGGTCGTGCGCGTGGATCCGATCACGGCGCTCGGCGAGGCGATCTTCGCGTTTGCCGACCACGTTTATGGCGGCATCGCGATGTTCGGCCGCGTCGTGCTCGATGCGCTCTCGGTGTTGCGCCGGCCCGCGAGCGCGCCCTGGACCGAAATTTCCGCCAATGTCTATCACGCCGGCACGCAGGCGCTGCCGATTACCGCGCTCGTCGCGTTTCTGATCGGCATCGTGCTCAGCTACCTGTCCGCGCAGCAGTTGCGGCTTTTCGGCGCCAATCAATACATCGTCAACATCCTCGGGTTGTCGGTGATCCGCGAGCTCGGGCCCGTGCTTTCCGCCATTCTCGTGGCGGGCCGCTCCGGCTCGGCCATCACCGCGCAGATCGGCGTCATGCGCGTGACCGAAGAGCTCGACGCGATGAGCGTGATGGGCATCCCGCACGGGCTGCGCATCATCCTGCCGCGCGTCGTCGCGCTTGCCGTGGCCATGCCCTTGCTCGTCATGTGGACGAACATCGTCGCGCTGACGGGAGGCGCACTCGCGGCGCAATTCGCGCTGGGTATCGACATGAATTACTTTGCACGGGCACTGCCGCACGTCGTGCCGATCGCGAACCTCTACATCGGGCTCGGCAAGGGGGTCGCGTTCGGCATGCTGATCGCGCTCGTTGCCTGCCATTTCGGGTTTCGGGTCAAGCCGAACTCGCAAAGTCTCGGTACGGGTACGACATCGTCGGTCGTCTCGTCGATTACCGTGGTGATCCTCGCCGATGCGGTATTCGCCATCATCTTTCAGAGCGTGGGGCTCTGATGACCGCGCCGCTTACCGCCGCCGTGCGCGATCGCCCGCCACCGGCGATCGCCGAGAACGTGATCGAGGTGCACGATCTCACGAAGCGCTACGGCAGCAATATCGTGCACGAGCACCTGAACCTGAACATCCGGCGCGGCGAGATCATCTCGATCGTCGGCGGCTCGGGCTCGGGCAAGACCACGCTCGTGCGTCAGATCCTCGGGCTCGAAGCACCGAGCGCGGGCACGATCACGCTCTTCGGAGAAAACCTCGCGACGATCGACGCGCAAGCGGCGCGGCTCATGCGCAGCCGCGTCGGCATGCTGTTCCAGCACGGCGCGCTCTTTTCGTCGCTGTCCGTGTTCGACAACGTGGCGCAGCCGTTGCGCGAACTCGGGCGCGTGCCGCCCTCGCTTCTGCACGACTTCGTCATGCTCAAACTGGAAATGGTGGGGCTACCCTGCAAGCACGCGTCCAAAATGCCAGCGGCGCTTTCGGGCGGGATGGTCAAGCGGGTCGGCATTGCGCGCGCACTCGCGCTCGAGCCCGAGCTGCTCTTTCTCGACGAGCCCACCGCGGGCCTGGATCCCCAGGCATCCGAGGAGTTCGTCGAGCTGATCGCCACGCTGCATCGGGCGCTCGGGCTGACGGTCGTCATGATCACGCACGATCTCGATACGATGACGGCGCTCTCGACGCGCGTGGCCGTCATCGCGGAACGCAAGGTGCTCGTGGCGGCTCCTGTCGAAGAGGCGGCCGGCGTCGATCACCCGTTCATTCGTGAATTTTTTCTGGGCCGGCGCGGCCGGCGCGCGCTGCAGGCGCTGCCACCGGAGCGGCGAGCGAAGCTTCCGGCCGCCGCGCTCGAGGCGGCGTCGGCCCAGGTGCCGCTATGACGATGCGTCACGCGGTACCTGTTCGGCGGTAACGGCGCGATGCGTCAAGGAAACGGGCAATGGAAAACAAGTCACATGCGTTCTGGGCCGGCATTTTCGCGATAGGGCTGACGCTCGCTATCGCGCTCGCCGTCCTGTGGTTCAACCTCGATCGCGCCGTGCGCGTGCCATACGACCTCATTTCGCGCACGAGCGTGACGGGGCTCACGACGGACGCGGCCGTGCGCTATCGGGGGCTCAACGTCGGCAAGGTGCAGTCGATCCGCTTCGATCCGCAGCATCCGGGGCAGATCGTGATTCGCATTCTCGTCGACAAGAGCGCACCGATTACGCATTCGACCTTCGGCAGTCTCGCGCTGCAAGGCGTAACGGGCCTCGCTTTCGTGCAGCTCGACGACGACGGCACCGATCCCACTCCAGTGCCTTCCTCGTCGAAGCACGTCGCGCAGTTGGAGATGCGCCCCGGGCTGCTCGATCAATTGCAGCAGCGCGGCGGCGCGCTGCTCAACGAACTGCAGAGCGTGGCCGCGCGGGCCAATGCCATGCTCTCGCCGGAAATGAGCGCGCAGCTCATGGCGACGGCCGAAAGCCTGCAGCGCACGGCCGATGCGGTCACGGCGCTTGCTCGGGATGCAGGGCCCGCCGCGAAGGCGCTGCCGTCGACAGTCGAGCAACTGCATCGCACGCTCGCGTCGACCGACGCGCTCATGACGGCGCTGAATTCGCGCAGCGGTCCGCTCTATACGAATCTCGACAAGATCGGCGGTGCGGCGGACCGTGCCGGCGCCGCGGTCGGGCGGATGGACACGTCGATCGAGGCGATGTCGGCACGCATCGAGTACGACATGCTGCCGCGGGTGGTCACGCTCGCGGGCGACGTGGGCGGGGCGGCCCGCTCGATCGATCGTGCCGCCGGCGTGTTCAGCTCGAGCCCGAGCAGCGTGCTCTTCGGCGTGCGGCCGCCCGCGCCCGGCCCGGGCGAAGCGGGCTTCGTGTGGCCGGGTACGGCCGCCGCCGCCCATTGAAGTCACGTGCTTTCTTGAAGGAAATGTGTCCCATGTCAGGCTTCATCGACCGTCTTCTCTCTTCGGGCCGGCATCTGGCCGGGGCGATGGCTCCGCGCGCGTCGGCCCTGCTTGCGATCGCGGCCGCCTCGGTGCTCGCCGGCTGCTCGCTCGCGCCGCCCGCCGCCGTCTCCGACGTACGCTACGATCTCGGCCCCGCGCCCGCCGCGCCGGCGAGCGCCGCACCGCTGCCGCCGGTGCGCCTCTTCGACGTTCGTGCCATGCACGCGCTCGACAGCAATGCGATTCTTTACCGGCTGAGCTACGTCGATCCGCATCGTGCCTCGACCTACGCGCACAGTCACTGGACGATGGCGCCCGCGGCGTTGCTCTCGCAGCGGCTGCGGGCGGCGCTCGCGGCGCGCGGCGCCGTGCTCTCGGGCGGGGAGGCCGTCGCGGCGCCGCTCTTGACCGTCGATCTCGAGCAGTTCGAGCAGGTTTTCGACGGGCAGGACGAGAGCCATGGGGCGCTCACCGCTCGCGCGACGCTCACGCGAGAGGGACGGGTGCTCGCTCAGCATACGTTCGTCGCACGCGCCCCGGCTGCGGCGCAAAGCGCGGCCGGCGGCGTCGGGGCGCTCGCGGCGGCAAGCGATCAGTTCATCGCGCAGCTCGTGGCCTGGCTGCGCATGCAGACGTTCGTTGCCGCTCAGTGATGCGGGCCCCGCGCCGGCCGGCTCATTCGAGGTGAGCGGAAGTGGGAGCGGCGTGAAGAGGCTCGCGAGCGGGTATTGGCGCCGCTCGCTATAATCGGCCGGGCTGATCTGGCGGGGCACTGCGCGCCCGTGGCCGGGCGGGGCGCGTCTTCGGGCATGCGTCGCCCGACGGTTCCTTCATTGCACGCGATCATGGATTCCTTCTTCAAATACCACGTTTTTTTCTGCCTCAACCAGCGCGCACCCGACGCCGATCGTCCGAGCTGCGGCAACTGCAATGCCGAAGCGATGCAGGAGTACGCGAAACGGCGCGTCAAGGCGCTGGGGCTCGCGGGCCCCGGCAACGTGCGCATCAACAAGGCCGGCTGTCTCGACCGCTGCGAGCAGGGGCCGACCGTCGTCGTCTACCCCGAGGGCACCTGGTACACGTACATCGACGAATCCGACATCGACGAAATCGTGGAGTCGCATCTGAGGGACGGCAAGGTCGTCGAGCGGCTCAAGATCGACCGCTAGCCGGATAACGCGCGCATGAACGCTCAAACGAAGAAATTTCTGATCGACGGCCCGGCAGGCAGGATCGAAGTCGCCCTCGATACACCGGATAGGCCGGCGCGCGGGCTGGCCCTGGTCGCACACCCGCATCCGCTTTTTGGCGGCACGATGGACAACAAGGTGGCTGTCACCCTCGCGCGCACGCTCGTGCAACTGGGCTACATCACCTATCGCTCGAATTTCCGGGGCGTAGGACAGACCGAGGGCGAGCACGACAACGGCATCGGCGAGCGCGAAGACCTGATGGCCGTCCTCGCGCATATGCGCGCCGAGCCCGGGCAAGCGTCGCTGCCGCTCGTTCTGGCGGGCTTTTCGTTCGGCACCGTGGTGCTTTCGCACGTGGCCGCGCGGCTGCGCGAGGCCGGGGAGGCGATCGAGCGTATGGTGTTCGTCGGCACCGCGGCGAGCCGCTGGGACGTCGCGCCCGTGCCCGAAAACACGCTCGTCATCCACGGCGAGCAGGACGAGACCGTACCGCTCATCGCGGCGTTCGACTGGGCACGCCCGCAAGAGCTGCCCGTCGTGGTCGTTCCCGGCGCCGAGCACTTTCTGCATCGCAAGCTGCACATTCTCAAGCGCATCGTCGTCGACGCCTGGCGATAGGGCGCGCGTGGCCCTTCATGGCCGGCGCCGATCGCTTTTGCGCACGCGGGTGGGCACGAATCGCCTATCCGACGTGACGCGCCGCGTATAATGGACGCAATTTTTTTGCGCGGGCGGTGGTGCGTGTCTTCGAACCGTTGCCGCCAGTGCCCGCGAACCGAATGAGTTGCCGCCAGTCCAACGCACGCCGCGTGGCTGCGGCGCTTTCCCGTTGCGCGTCCACGCGCAAGCAAAGCTGACCTCTCTCGCACTCGCACGAATTCGTCCTATGCGCTTCTCTCGTTCCGGCATGCCGCCCGTTGTTTCGTCTTTCATCAGTCCGTCGATCGCTCGCGCCGTGCCGCTCGCACTGGCCACGGCCGCCACGTTGGCGGCCGCGAGCTATGCGTCCGTCGCATCGGCACAGGTGCCGCCTCCGGCCGTGACGGCGCGCTCATGGGTGCTCGTCGATGCGACGGCGAACCAGGTGCTGGCCTCCGGCAATGCGGACGAACGGGTCGAGCCCGCGTCGCTCACGAAGCTGATGACGGCCTACCTCGTATTCGAGGCCCTGCATACGAAGAAGATCTCGATGGATCAGGTCGTGACCCCGAGCGCAGCCGTGCGCCGCGTGCGCAACGACGAATCGCGCATGTTCATCGAGGCCGACAAGCCCGTGACGGTGCACGATCTCGTCTACGGCATGATCGTGCAGTCGGGCAACGACGCGGCCATCGCGCTGGCCGAACTCGTCGGCGGCTCGGAGTCGCACTTCGTCGAAATGATGAACGCCGAAGCGCAAAAGCTGGGGATGAAGAACACGCACTATGCCGACGTGAACGGCATGCCCGACCCGCAGCACTACACGACGGCGGCCGATCTGGCCACGTTGTCCACGCACCTGATTCGCGACTACCCCGATTACTACAGCATCTTCGCGGTGAAGGAATTCACCTATAACAAGATCAAGCAACCGAACCGCAATCGTCTGCTTTGGCTCGACCCTACCGTCGACGGTTTGAAAACCGGGCATACACAGGCGGCCGGCTACTGCCTGATCGCTTCGGCCAAGCGCCCGCTGCAAGGCGTGTCCGGGGCGTCGCGCCGGCTCGTGAGCGTAATCATGGGCGAGCAAAAGGAGCATGAGCGCGTGCAGGACAGCATGAAAATGCTGAACTACGGCTACAGCGCCTACGATACGGTGCGCCTCGTGAAGGCGAATCAGACCGTGCAGACGCCGCGTGTCTACAAAGGTGCGCTCGACAGCGTGCCGGTGGGCGTGAAGAGCGATCAGTACATCACCGTACCGCGCGGTATGAGCGACAAGATCAAGCAGCAGGTCGTCGTCAATACGCCCGTGGTCGCGCCGATTGCCGACGGTCAGCCGCTCGGCAGCGTCCAGATCGTCGCGGATGGCAAGACGCTTACGCAATTCCCTGTGGTCGCGCTGCAAGCCGTACCGCAGGCGGGCATCGCGGGCCGCGTCTGGGACTCGTTGATGCTGATGTTCAGCAAGAAGTGACCGTAAAGTAGCGGATGGGAGTGGAGCAAATGAGTCCGGTCAACGAATCGCTGTTCGAGTTTCCGTGTGACTTCCCCATCAAGGTGATGGGCAAGTCGCACCCCGATTTCCACGAGACGATTGTGACCGTTGTCCGCCAGTTCGATGCCACGTTCGACGCCTCGCGCGTCGAGACGCGACAATCGGGCGGCGGCAACTACGTCGGCCTCACGGTAACGGTGCGCGCGGTCAGCCGCGAGCAGCTCGACGACATTTACCGCGCGCTCACCGGCCACCCGATGGTATCGGTGGTGCTCTGAGTCCCAGGCGGGCTTCGTTCTTCCGTGCGGCTTTGCCGCACGGTCGGTCGCACCCGGCGCGCCATGCCTGCAGTACGGGGTCGATGGGGCCCCATTGACGCTCGGGCCCTTCAGCGGCTCGAGCATCGTCAGCTTCTTCCCCGCTTCTTCCCCGCTTCTTCCGCCTCTTCGGTTGTTTCCGCTTTTTTCCGTTCTTTCGATCCGCCCACGCCGCGCGATCGCTGGAGCGCCCTCAAGCCGCGGCATGCGTGGCGTTCACGCAAATCTGGCCGTAGAGCGTGCGAAAGCGCTCCACCTCTTCGAAGATCCAATTGCGAAAAGCCTGCACGCGCGGTGCGTCGACGAGCGACGGTGGACAGACGAAGTAGTACGCCGACGTGCTGGAGGCATCGATGCCGAACAGGCGCACGAGCCGTCCGGCGGCGAGCTCGTGCGTAGCGATGGAACGCCTCGTGAGCGCCACGCCCTGTCCTTCTATGGCCGCCTGCAGCAGATTCGACGAATCGTGGTAGAGCACGCCACCCTTCGGCTCGTTCATCCCTTTGAGACCCGCCACATCGAACCACGGGCGCCAGAGTTCGTCGTCCGTGCGCAGCAGCCGCACATGGGCGAGGTCGCGTGGCGTTTGCGGGAGTGCGCCACCCGCGAACGTCGGTGAGCAGACGGGAAAGAAAATTTCGTCGAGCAGCGGCTCCACGTGCAGATCGGGATAGACACCGTGCCCGTAGCGGATCGCGACGTCCACATCCTCCCGCGTGAAGTCGGTCAGCGAGTTCTTCGACTGCAGTTCGAGATCGATTTGCGGATTGCGCTCGATGAAGCTGCCGATGCGCGGCGTGATCCAGCGCGCGGTGAACGAGGCCGCCGACGAGACCACGAGCCGACGCTCGCGGTCGGCCGAGCGTACGTCGTGCGTCGCATCGGCAAGCGCCATCAGCGCCGCCCTCACCGCCTTCGCATAGCGCTCACCGGTTTCGGTGAGCCGCACACGCTTGCCCTCGCGTACGAAAAGCGTTGCGCCGAGGTCTGCCTCGAGCGCGCGGATCTGGTGGCTGACTGCGCCGTGCGTGACGAAAAGCTCGTCCGCCGCGCGCGAAAAGCTTTCATTGCGCGCCGCGGCCTCGAATGCGCGCAGCGCATTCAGCGGGGGCAGGTCTCGAAGGTTCATCTGTGAATTTTCCTCACATGACTGTGAGAATCGATCGTTTTACGGCGCGACTTGCAGTACCTACGATTGTAGCCATCCAAACGAATTTTCAGGGGACGGTCATGAGAGAGATTTCTTCAAGCGTCACGTTCGAAATCGAGCCGGGCGAGACGGTGCCGATGATGATCAGCCACGCCACGCGGCTCGTCGTGGATGGCGGTCCCGTCTGGGTCACGCGCAGCAACGACGTGGAGGACTACTGGCTGGCGCCCGGGCGGTTCTTGCTGCTGCGCCGCGGCGAGCGGCTCTGGCTCAGCGCGGAAGGGCGGCAGCGGGCGCGTGTGCGCTTCGTAGCGCCGCTGCGCCGCCCCGCTGCGGCTGCGGCCTGGGTTGCGGCGGTGCTCGAGCGGCTCGGCAGTCGCTGGCGCGCGGGTTGGCGCACTGTTTGAGCGGGCTTGGCGGCGAGAGGCGGGGACCGCGCGCCACCTGGCACGATGGGCGGCCCGGAGCCGATTCCTGTAAACTGCGCAGCATCATGTGTGCTGTGCCGTCCTCCGAAATCCCCGTCCCACGTTCGCTCGAATCGCCTGCCGAGGCATCGGCGGCGCTGACCGAGCCCCGCCCGTGCGATATGGCGGCAATCGGGAAGGTCGCCGTCGTCTGGCGCGGCCGCGAGCCCTATGAAACGAGCTTTGCCGCGATGCGCGCGTTCACGGATGCCCGCACCGACGAAACGCCCGACGAAATCTGGCTCGTCGAACACCCACCCGTATTCACGCTCGGCCAGGCGGGCGACCCCGCGCATCTGCTGGCGGCCGATTCCGCCATTCCGCTGGTGAGGGTGGACCGTGGCGGGCAGATTACCTACCACGGGCCGGGGCAGGTCGTCGCCTATTTGCTGGTCAATCTTCGGCGGCGGGGCCTGTTCGTGCGTCAACTCGTCACGCTCATCGAGGACGCCGTGATCGAAACACTGGCGGCGTATAATCTGCCCGGCGAGCGTAAAGCCGGGGCGCCCGGCATCTACGTGTCGCCGGGGCCGGCGGATGCCGGCCACGCCGGTGCCAAGATCGCCGCGCTCGGCCTCAAAATCCGCAACGGCTGCAGCTACCACGGCGTGAGTCTGAACGTCGCCATGGATCTGCGCCCGTTTCTCGCGATCAATCCGTGCGGCTACGCGGGGCTCGAGACAGTCGACATGGCGACGATGGGCGTCGCCGCCGGCTGGAACGAGGTCGCGGCCACTTTTGCCGAGCGCCTGATTGCCAACCTCGACGCCTCGCTCGCGCATCGCTCATCGACTGGACCTACCGAATGACTGACGTAACCGCCCAACCGACCGGCTCCGCCGCCCCCGATGCGCGCGAGCCGGCAACTGCTGCCTACGACCCCACCGCCAAGCAGAAATCGCAGGCGAAGACGGCGCGCATTCCGATCAAGATCGTTCCCGTCGAGAAGCTGAAAAAGCCCGAATGGATTCGGGTCCGGGCGGCGACGGGAAGCTCTCGCTTCACCGAGATCAAGCAGATCCTGCGTGAGCACAATCTGCATACGGTCTGCGAGGAAGCGAGCTGCCCGAACATCGGCGAGTGCTTCGGCAAGGGCACGGCCACGTTCATGATCATGGGCGACAAGTGCACGCGCCGCTGTCCGTTTTGCGACGTCGGCCATGGCCGTCCCGACCCGCTCGATACCGAAGAGCCGCTGAATCTGGCGCGCACGATCGCGGCGCTCAAGCTCAAGTACGTCGTGATTACCAGCGTGGACCGCGACGATCTGCGCGACGGTGGGGCCGGCCACTTCGTCGAATGCATCCGCAAGGTGCGCGAGCTGTCGCCCGAAACGCGCATCGAGATTCTCACGCCGGACTTCCGCGGCCGGCTCGACCGGGCCCTGTCGATTCTGACGAGCGCGCCGCCCGACGTGATGAACCATAACCTCGAAACCGTACCGCGCCTTTACAAGGAAGCGCGCCCGGGTTCCGATTACGCGCATTCGCTGAAGCTGCTGAAGGACTTCAAGGCGCTGCACCCCGAGGTGGCGACGAAATCGGGCCTGATGGTCGGCCTTGGCGAAACCGAGGAGGAAATCCTGCAGGTGATGCGGGATCTGCGCGCGCACGACGTCGACATGCTGACGATCGGCCAGTACCTCCAGCCGTCCGAGCACCATCTGCCCGTGCGTGCGTATGTGCATCCGGACGTCTTCAAGATGTACGAGGCCGAAGCGTACAAGACGGGCTTCACGCACGCGGCCGTCGGCGCGATGGTGCGTTCGAGCTACCACGCAGATCTCCAGGCGCATAACGCCGGCGTCGTCTGAACCCCCTGTAGCGCCGGAGCCGCTCGGCCATCGCCGAGGCGGGCGGGGCGTCGGCGGTCGCTCCCGCTGAACGTGCTCGACGTGCTCGGCAAGTAGACAGCTTGGTCCGGAAAGTCGTACGCGGCCAGGCCGGGATTCCGGATTTCCGGAATCCCGATGACATCGCCACTAGCTAAATCCCTTTTAAATCAAAGGGGAAGCTGATTTATGCAGTTGGCATCGACCTTGCAGTAGTAGGGCCCACGCGGCCTTTCTCATTAATCCAAGCAAGGAGACACCGGATGCCCCCGCTCAAGAAACCCTTTTACCGAGTCCTGTACTTTCAGGTGATCGCGGCGATCATCGCTGGCGTGCTGCTCGGCCACTTTTCCAGCAAGCTCGCCATCGACATGAAGCCCTTGGGCGACGCGTTCATCGCGCTCGTCAAGATGGTGATCGGCCCGATCATCTTCTGCACAGTGGTGACCGGCGTCGCGGGTATGGAGGACATGAAGAAGGTCGGCCGCGTAGGCGGCAAGGCACTGCTTTACTTCGAAATCGTTTCGACTTTCGCGCTGCTGATCGGCCTCGGCGCTGCGCACCTGCTGAAGCCGGGCGCCGGCTTCGGCGCCAACGTGGCGCAGCTCGACGCGAAAGCCGTGGCCTCGTACTCCGAAAAAGCCGCGCACGGCCAGACCACCGTCGATTTCCTGCTGCACATCATCCCGAAAAACATCGTCGATGCTTTCGCGCAGGGCGAAATCCTGCAGATCCTGCTCGTGGCGCTGCTCTTCGGCTCCGTGCTCGCGACGCTCGGCGATCGCGGCAAGCCCGTTACGAACTTCATCGAAAGCCTGTCGCACGTGCTGTTCGGCATCGTTCGCATCGTGACGAAGCTCGCCCCGATCGGCGCGTTTGGCGCAATGGCCTTCACGATCGGCAAGTACGGCATCGGTTCGCTGCTGCCGCTGCTCAAGCTTGTCGGCACGTTCTATCTGACGTCGATCATCTTCGTGCTCGTCGTGCTCGGCACGATCGCGCGCGTGGTCGGCTTCAGCGTCGTGCGCTTCGTCGCCTACATCAAGGAAGAGATGCTGATCGTGCTCGGCACGAGTTCGTCGGAAGCGGCGCTGCCGCAACTGATGATCAAGCTCGAGAAACTTGGCTGCTCGCGCTCGGTTGTCGGCCTCGTCGTGCCGACCGGCTACTCGTTCAACCTGGACGGCACGAACATCTACATGACGATGGCCGTGCTCTTCATCGCTCAGGCAACCAACACCGACCTCACGCTCACGCAGCAGCTCACGCTGCTCGCCGTGGCCATGCTCACGTCGAAGGGCGCGAGCGGTGTGACGGGCGCAGGCTTCATCACGCTCGCGGCGACGCTCGCCGTCGTGCCGACGATCCCCGTGGCCGGCATGGTGCTGATTCTCGGCATCGACCGCTTCATGAGCGAGTGCCGCGCGCTGACGAACATCGTCGGCAACGGCGTGGCCGCAGTCGTCGTGTCGGCCTGGGAAAAGGAACTCGATCGCGCCAAGCTCGCTCGCGCGCTGAGCGGCGAAAGCGCAGAGCTGACCGAGGCTGCCGAAGCTTGAGTACCGCGGACGGCTCCGAGCCGCCCGATGGCGCGCCGGCGGGCGGCGCGCGCTATGCCACAATAGACCATTGTCATAGCTGCGAGCCCGCCGCCGTGAAGCGTCGCCTCACCGTCATCCTCGCGCTCGCCGTGGCACTCGCGGCAGTGTGCGTGCTGACCTGGCGCATCGCCTGGCAGCGCGGCATCGAGGATCTTCAACAGCAAGCCGCCGTGCGGGCCGACCGCACGGCAAGCGCGCTTACCGACACGCTCGACCGCTACGAGTCGCTGTCCTATCTGCTCGCAAGCCACCCGATCGTCGAGGAAGCGCTCGAAACATCGAGCGCCGGCTCGCGCGAACGCGCCAACCGCTATCTCGAAGATGCGAACCGCCATGCCCATGCGACGGTCACCTACGTGATTCGCAACGATGGCTGGTGCGTCGCGGCCAGCAACTGGGAAAGCCCGGATACGTTTGTCGGCTCCAATTATCAGTTCCGTCCGTATTTCATCGATGCGATGAAAGGCGGGGTCGGCCGTTTCTTCGGCATTGGCACGGTTTCTCACGTACCGGGCTACTTCATCTCGGAACCGGTGCGGCGCGAGGGGCGCATGGTCGGCGTGGCCGTCGTCAAAGTCAATCTTGAATGGTTCCCGGGCACCGACAGCGGCGAGCCGCTGCTCGTGACCGACAAGCACGGCGTCATCTTCCTCTCGTCCGTGCCGGCGTGGAAGTACCGCGCCATTGCGCCCGTGCCCGCCTCGGTCAGCACCGCGATCTTCGAGACACGTCAATACGCGGGGCGCCCGATCGTGCCGTTGCCGATCGTCGAGCTGCGAACGCTCGACGGCGGCGCGCGCATCGTGCGCGTGGGCGACCCGCGCGCCGGCACGCGCTATCTCGCCACGCGGCGCACACTGAGTGGGCCGGACTGGCATTTGGTCACGCTCTCGTCGATCGATCCCGTGTTTGCCGATGCGCGTAATGCAACGGCGGCGGTGGGCTTCGGATTCGCCTCGCTGTGTCTGCTCGCGTTCTATTGGCGTACGCGGCAGGCGCGGCTGCGCGAGATGATGCGCAGCCGGGCGATGCTGCAAAACGCCTATGCGGAACTCAATCAGCGCGTTGCCGAGCGTACGGCCGATCTGTCCGCGGCCAACGCGCGCCTGCAAACGGAGGTGAGCGAGCGTACGAGGGCGGAAAGCGAGCTTCGCGCCGCGCACGACGAACTCGTTCAGACGAGCAAACTCGCGGCGCTCGGTCAGATGGCGGCCGGCATCACGCACGAGCTCAATCAGCCGCTCGCGGCGCTGCGCGCGTTTTCGGACAACACGCGCGTGCTGCTCGAACGCGGCGATCAGAATGCCGCGCGCGAAAACCTCGAAGCGATCTCGGCGCTGACCGAGCGCATGGGCAAGATCACGAATCAGCTCAAGCTCTTCGTCGGGCGCGCCCAGCCGCGCACTGCCAGAGCACCGGTTGCCCGAGCCGTTTGCAACGCGCTCAATCTGCTGCAAAAACGGCTGCAGGCGGTGGCGCTCGAGGTCACGATCCACGATTCCGAGACAGCTTCGGGCGCGGGCCGCGAAGCACTCGACGTTTCGGTCGAGCATCCAGGGCTCGTGGCCTACTGCGACGACCTGCGCCTCGAGCAGGCGCTCATCAATCTGATCGGCAATGCCCTCGATGCGGTGAGCGGCGTGGAAAGCCCGCGCATCGGCATCGATATCGATGCGTCGTACGCCACGTTGTCGGTCACTGTGCGCGACAATGGACCCGGCATTCCGGAAGACGTCCTGCCACGGCTTTTTGAGCCCTTTTTTACGACGAAAGGCATGGGGCAGGGGCTGGGCCTCGGGCTCGCGATCGCCTCGTCGATCGCGCGCGATTGCGGTGGTGCGCTCAGCGCATCGAACGAGCCGGGCGGCGGCGCGGCATTCGTGCTGAAGCTGCGCCGCGCGCTCGCGCCGAGTGCACAATCCGAGGTGCCATCGAAATAGCGGGGGCTCGCGCGCGAGCCAGCATTTTCCCGTTCCCGATGTTCGGACGACCGGCATGACAGCGACAGAAACGATGACCGACAGCCTTCCCGTAATCTTCATCGAAGACGACGAACTGGTGCGCCGCGCCAGTGTGCAGAGCCTGCAACTCGCGGGCTTCGAGGTGGTTGGCTATCCTTCCGTGGAGTCCGCGCGCGAGGCCCTGGACCAATCGGGCAGCGCCGGGCCGGGCGCGATCGTGAGCGACATCCGTTTGCCGGGCGCGAGCGGGCTCGCGCTGCTCGAGCATTGCCGCGAGCACGCCCCCGACGTGCCGGTCATTCTGGTGACGGGCCATGGCGACATCTCGATGGCGGTACAGGCAATGCGCGACGGCGCCTATGACTTCGTGGAAAAGCCATTTGCGTCCGAGCGGCTCATCGAGACGGTGCGCCGTGCGCTCGAAAAACGCCGCCTGCTGCTCGAGAACGTTGCGTTGCGGCGCGAGCTCGCCGAGCGCGATGCCCTGGTGCCGCGCATCATCGGCCGCAGCCCGGCCATCGAGCAGGTGCGCCGGCTCGTCGCGAAAGTGGCGCAGACCGACGCTTCCGTGCTGATCAACGGCGATACCGGCGCCGGCAAGGAACTGATCGCCCGCAGCCTGCACGAGCTTTCGCCGCGCCGGGCGAAACCGTTCGTCGCGGTCAATTGCGGCGCGCTGCCCGAGCCGATGTTCGAATCCGAAATGTTCGGCTACGAGCCCGGCGCTTTCACGGGTGCGGCGAAACGCCGCATCGGCAAGCTCGAATATGCGTCCGGCGGCACGCTTTTTCTGGACGAGATCGAAAGCATGCCGCTCGCGCTGCAGGTCAAGCTGCTGCGCGTGCTGCAGGACGGCGTACTGGAGCGGCTCGGTTCGAACCAGCCGATTCGCGTGGATTGCCGCGTGATCGCAGCCGCCAAGGGCGACATGGCCGAACACGTTGCGGCGGGCACGTTCAGGCGCGACCTGCTGTACCGCCTCAACGTCGTGACGATCGCGCTGCCTCCGCTCGCAGACCGTCGCGAGGACATCGTGCCGCTATTCGAACATTTCGTCCTCGAGGCGGCCGTGCGCTACCAGTGCGCCGCGCCGGTGTTGACCGAACGCCAGCGCGCCCGCCTCGAGGAGCGCGATTGGCCTGGAAACGTGCGCGAGCTGCGCAATGCGGCCGAGCGGTTCGTGCTCGGCATTGCGGACGCTTCCAGCCCGATCGGTACCGCATCGACGGCGCAGCCGGGGGCCGCGTCGATGCCGCTGAAGGAGCGGGTCGAACGGTTCGAGCGGACGGTCATTGCCGACGCGCTCGAGCAGACGGGCGGAGCCGTCGCGGCGGCGGCCGACCTGCTGGAGATCGGCAAGGCGACGCTTTACGAGAAGATCAAACGATACGGCCTCGCCGAGCGTGGCGAGGCCGGAAAAGAGGTGGGCTGACGAAGCGCCGGATCGGCAGCGCGACAGGCCGGGCAGGAGCCCACCGGGCCGGCGCGCTTCGTGCGCTCAGGCGGCGCCGAGCGCTTTTTGCAGCAACTGATCGAGCTCCGCGAACTGCGGCTCGCCGACGTAGCGCTTGAGGATCTTGCCGTTCTTGTCCACGACGAAGGTGGTCGGCGTCAACTGCACGTTGCCGAATTCCTTCGCGGCGCTGCCGTCGTCCATGGCCACCTTGAACGGGAGCTGGCGCGTTTGCGCGTAGTTGGTGACGTACATCGGGGCGTCATAGCTCATCGCGACAGCGACGAATTCGAGCCCCCGGTCCTTGAACCGGTTGTATGTCTGGACCATCTGCGGCATTTCCTTGATGCAGGTCGTGCAGCTCGTCGCCCAGAAATTGATCAGATAGACCTTTCCCTTCAGATCCCCGGTGGAGACCTTCTGGCCCGACAGCAGCGTGAACGTGGCGTCGGGCACGCGTTGCGTGGTGCCGAACGTAAAGTAGCCCGCAACGGCGATGGCGACGGCGGCGAGCGCCATGGCGACGTATCGCACGGGGCTGCGGCGCGTGGCGGATGCTGGGGTCTGGCTCATGGGGACAACCTCGGAATCGTGAGAGCACGAAGGAGCGCAGCGATTGTACCGCCAATCGTGCGCGCGCGTGTTTCGCCGCCCGGCCGCCGACGGTTATGGCCGATAATCGAGGCTTTTCTCGAAGCCGCCGGGCGGCCGCGGGGCCTGTCAGGGGCTCGGCGCGCGGCGGCGCTCTTACTTCCATGCTTGCGCAAAAGTCTTTTTCCTCGCCGGTGCGGGCCTCCGCCGCCTTCGGCCGTCTTGTCATCGGGTGGTTGCGGCGCGCGGCGAACGTCCGGCTTCTTGGCATGACGTTGACGGCAGTCGCGCTCACCGCTTGTTCGCCCGAGTACGACTGGCGCACCGTTACGGATACGTCGCAGGGCTACACGATCGATATGCCCGCGAAGCCCACGCAAGACGAGCGGCAAATCGCGCTGGCGGGCACCGCGATGCCGATGCACGTGCGCGCCGCACATCTGGCGCACAGCGTGTTCGCCGTTGGCGTGGTCGACTTACCTAGCGACGATCCGCGGCTTCAGCGCGAAGTGCTCGATACACTGCGCTCGGCGCTCGGCCGTCATCTCGGCGCGCCGGGGGAGGCCCGGCCGGCGCGCGTACCGCTGGCGGCCGGGGGGGATGCGAGCGCGGTCGACGTTGCCGTGACCGGTGTTGCCGGCTCGGCCCACGAACACAAGGTCATTCACGCATGGCTCGTGGCGCGCGGGCGGCGCGTGTATCAAGCGGTGATTATCGCGGACGAGGCACCGCCGGCGGAGCAGACCGATCAATTCTTCCGGTCGTTCAAGCTCTTTTGACGGCGATGCGGCGCGATGGCCTGGCGGGGGCGGCGCCGGCGCAAATCGGGCAGGGAGGAAAGCGCCAAGCTATCCACAACAATTGTGGATAACTTTGTTGAAAACCTGGACAACCAGCGACGCTGCGCCGGTTGCGCGTTGTGCAAGGAAATGGTAGATACTGCGTTTGCCCGGCAAAATGTATTGAAAATCAATTGGTTGTGAATTTGTATTAGTGTGATCTCTCGAAAATTCCTGCTCACGCGCACGGGCTCGGCGATGTGTATAAGTCAAGCCCCGTCACGGGGCCAGTCGAGCGCCGCTCGCGGGCCGGTCCCGGGCATGCTTCGCCTCCAGCATCTTCACGAGCAGGTGGAGCGTCTGGTTGACGGGCGTCCCGATGCCCGCCGCCAGGCCTCGACGGACCACAGCGCCATTCAGGTAGTCGATTTCGCTCCATTTGCCGCGCGCCAGATCCTGGGCCGTGGACGAATACTGGCCGGCAGGAATCGTCGCTTCGATCCGCTCGACGATGCGTGCCGGCTCGTCGGCGAAGCGGATGCCTTCGGCGGCGGCGACCGCGACGCACTCTGTGACGACCTCGCGCATGGTTGCTCTCAGCGCATCCCGGTGGGGCATTTCGCCGAGCGGTAACTGCACGATGGCCGAAACCGCGTTGTAAGCGCAGTTCAGTGTGAACTTTTGCCAGAGCGTCGCGCGCACGTCGTCCGAGATCTCCGTGGGAATGCCTGCTGCGCGCAGCACTTGCGCCAGCGACTCGCTGTGCGGTGACGCCTCGATCGCGAGATCGCCGCGGCCGTGATGTAAAAGATGCCCGGGACTGGCCATTTCACTTGCAACGTAGACGGCGGCGCAAATGACGGGTTGCGAAATTTCGGCGCGCAGGAGCGCGGCGTTGTCGACGCCATTTTGCAAGCTCACCACGATGGCCTGTGGCGCAAGCACGTGCCTCAACTGGCGCGCCGCTTGTGCGGTGTCGATCGACTTGACGCACACGAAGACCACGTCGGCAGACGCTGCCGCATCGATGTCGATCGAAGCGCTGACCGCCACACGCTTATCGAATGCGCGCGTTTGCAGACGCAATCCGCCGTGGCGCATCGCGTCCACGTGCGAGGGGCGACCGATGAAGGCGACGTCGTGGCCGTGCAGCGCCAGCATGCCCCCGAAGTAGCAGCCCACTGCACCGGCGCCCAAAACTGCAAACCGCATGATTCCTCCCGGTTGAACCGATGAACATCGCGCCGTCGCAAAGAGCGATGCGCGGGGCGGACACGCAGTCTGCCCTTTCACTCGAGATAGAAGGATAGCGCTGTTTATTCCTAATGCCGCATTGAATGTTTGTAGCGTTTTGTATATGGATACAATTCGTACACATTTGATCGGATCGTGCCTCGAAGAATTAAAACCTAAGTATCGATTTTTTGTGCCCAATGTATGGGGCTTATCGATCTAGTCACGCGTTTTAGCGCAGGTATCATGCAATCCACCGGGTGATCGGAAGCGGCGGCGCGGTCGGAAATACGCCAGATACATTGGCTGCTTTCAATAGCCCCATGCGCCGACTGATCGAATCCGGCGGTGCCGTTTCGATGCATTAGATTTCCCATCCATCATGAACAGGAAGATAAAAATGCCTTCCAACGATTTTTCTCCGGCGCGACGCAATTTGCTCGCCGCTTCAGCCGCTGCCGGGGCGCTTTCGCTATTTCCCGGGGCGATTTACGCTGCTACCGACGACGCGAAAATCAGTCCATTCAAAGCGAGCATTCCGGATGCCGCCCTGGCCGACTTGCGTAGGCGCATCGCGAACACTCGCTGGCCCGGCAAAGAGACAGTCGTGGATGAATCCCAAGGCGTCCGACTCGCGCGTATGCAAAATCTCCTCGCGTACTGGGGCACCGACTACGACTGGCGCGTAGGCGAAGCACGCCTGAACGGCTTCCCGATGTTCATCACCGAGATCGACGGACTGGATATCCATTTCATCCATGTCCGCTCGCGGCACAAGAACGCGGTGCCCCTGATCATGACCCATGGTTGGCCGGGCTCGGTCTTCGAGCTGGTCAAGGCGATCGGTCCGCTGACCGACCCGACGGCGTACGGCGGCAGCGCCGACGACGCTTTCCATCTGGTCGTGCCTTCCCTGCCGGGTTTCGGTTTCTCGGGCAAACCGACGGCCCCGGGCTGGGGCTCCGATCATATCGCGCGTGCATGGGGCGTGCTGATGGCGCGGCTGGGCTATGAGCGCTTCGTGTCCCAGGGAGGCGATTGCGGCTCGGTGATCTCGCATCGCATGGCCATGCAGCGCGTCAAAGGTCTTATCGGCATCCATGTGAACATGCCGGCGACCGTCCCGCCCGATATCGCCAAACTGCTGGCTCTGGGCGACCCCGCACCCGCGACGCTGTCCGCCGACGAGAAATACGCGTACGAGAAACTCAGCGCGTTCTATCGCGACAATTCCGGCTATTCGGCCATGATGGTGACGCGCCCGCAGACGGTTGGTTACGCGCTCGCCGATTCCCCCGCGGGCCAGGCGGCGTGGATGTACGACAAGATTTCCCAATGGACGTACAGCGGCGGCATTCCCGAGCGGTCGCTGACGCGTGACGAGATCCTCGACGACATCTCGCTGTACTGGTTGACCAACAGCGCGACCTCCTCGGCCCAGATCTACTGGGAAGACCACTCGAACAACTTCAATGCGGTGGATATCTCGTTGCCGGCCGCAATCACCGTGTTCCCCGGCGAGATTTATCAAGCCCCTCGCAGTTGGGCCGAGCGCGCCTATCGGAATCTGATTTATTTCAACAAGGTCGACAAGGGCGGCCACTTCGCTGCGTGGGAGGTGCCGTTGCTCTTCGCGCAGGAGGTCCGCGCCGGCTTGCGGCCGGTGCGATCCATGGCGTGATGGCGCGCGTGCGGGTGCATGGAAGCACGTGCGAGAGCGCGGTCGCCGCGTTCTGTGCGGCATTCGACGCGAGTCTCTAATACCAAGGTATCGGAGCCTTATAAGAAGGCGAGAGCGCGATATCCGCTCGACGGATAGGCCGCATCAGAACTTCTCCTTAAGCTTCGACCATTGATGGCGGTCGTGCCTGCTACTGACAGGAGTCATCCGTGAGGAATATCGATTCGTGCGACGTCTCGCTGGCGGCGCAAAGCGGCAGGGCGAGCCGCGAGGCCAATCCGTGGAAGCACGTGGTGCTCGATCTTCTTGCCTATCCGTCTTCGATCAGGGAGGCGCCGCCCTGGGTGCCGGCCGCGCCACCCGCTCGCGAGCGCAAGTCCGCGGCTGGCGGTGCATCGCCGAGCTATACGGTGATCGTGGAAGAGCGGCTGGCGAATACGCTGATCGCGCTGTCGTGGATCGATCCGACTTGCGGCAGCTTTCGAGATCAGATCTGGAGACTCGCCACCGCCAGACGCGCCGGAATATGCGCGTTGTCGGGCCGTCCCGTCAGGAAGGGCGACGCCATTTTCCGCCCCCGTGGACGAAGGCGCGACGCCCCGCGCAACTGGAACGCGATGATTCTGGCCACGTCGCTCGCCGAGCCGTGCGATCGCACGCCGACGCCCGCGCCGGCGCGCGTCGGCGCGGCGTCACGGACGGATACGAGCCGTTCGAAGACAAAAGCGTGCCGCCGTGGCGCGGCTTAACCCTTCATTCCTTTTCGGGAGATAAGAGTATGTCTGACCAGGTCAACGAGCGGCGTCGCCGCGTGTTGGGTACCACGATAGCGAGCCTTGCGGTGCTGGGTTCAGGGCTCGGCGAAATGGCGTACGGTCAACCGGCGCCGGCCGCGGCAGGGGCAGGTGCCGCTTCTTTCGGCGCGCTGCGTCACGTGAATGCCAATGGGCTCAGCGTGGGTTACGTGGACGCGGGGCCGGCGAACGGGCCCGTCGTTATCCTGTTGCATGGATGGCCCTACGATATCCATGCCTATGCCGAAGTCACGCCGATACTCGTGTCGGCCGGCTATCGCGTGCTCGTGCCTTACCTGCGCGGCTACGGTCCGACGCGGTTCCTGTCGGCCGATACGCCGCGCAACGGTCAGCAGGCCGTCGTCGCGGTCGACATCGTCGAGTTCATGGACGCCTTGAAGATCAAGCAGGCGGTCATCGGCGGGTTCGACTGGGGTGCCCGCACGGCCGACATCATTGCGGCGCTGTGGCCCGAGCGTTGCAAGGCGCTCGTATCGGTGAGCGGTTATCTGATCGGCAGCCAGGCGGCGAACGAGAAGCCGCTGCCGCCGCAGGCGGAGCTTGCGTGGTGGTATCAGTTCTACTTCTCCACCGCCCGCGGCGAAGCGGGCTATGCGGCGAATCGTTCGGCGTTCAACAAGCTGATCTGGCGCCTTGCTTCGCCGCAATGGCATTTCGACGATGCCACATTCGCCCGCACGGCCGAGTCGTTCGACAACCCGGATCACGTGGCCGTCGTCATCCACAACTATCGCTGGCGTCTGGGCCTCGCGCAGGGGGAGCCGCGATACGACGATCTCGAGAAAAAGCTTGCCGCGTCGCCCGATGTTTCGGTCCCGACCATCACGATGGAAGGCGATGCCAACGGCGCGCCGCACCCGCAGCCCGCGGCGTATGCGAAGAAGTTCACGGGCAAGTATCAGCATCGGAACATCGGCGGAGGCATCGGTCACAACCTGCCGCAGGAAGCGCCCAAGGCGTTCGCCGACGCCATCCTTCAAGTTCAGCATCTATGAGCGGGGGGAGCGGGATGAAATTGCGCAGCGTGGGTACCCGGGCGATGGGATGTCTGCTCGGGCTCGCGGCGGTCATGGGTGCGGATGCGGCCGCGACCGCTGGCGGTGCGCAGCCGGCAGCGGCCGTGTCGCCCATATACGGCGTGGCGATTCCGCACGGCTATCGCGAATGGCAGATGATCGCACCCGCCGCCGAAGCGGCGCCGCTCGACGAGTTGCGTGTCGTGCTCGGCAACGACGTGGCGATGAAGGCAATCAGGAACGCCACATTGCCGTTTCCGGACGGCACCATTCTGGTCAAGCTTGCCTACAAAAAGAAGCAGTCCGACGAATTCCCCTCGGCCACGGTACCCGGGCAGCCCACGACGGTGCAGATCATGGTCAAGGACTCGAAGCGGTACGCGTCCACGGGCGGATGGGGGTTCGGCCGCTTCATCAACGGCGTGCCTGCCGACAAGGCACAACATCAAACATGCTTCGCCTGTCATGAGGCACGCGTGAAGAGCCGCGATTACGTCTTTACGCGTTTCGCGCCTTGACGGTCGCCCCTCGAACTTTCTCCAAGATATAGGTACGAAAACGATGCCCAAACTTTTCCGCTACTTTTTCAAGTCCATCCTGCTCATTGGCGCCGTTGCGATCGGACAGATGGCGCATGCCGAAGGGACAACGAATCTCTCCGGAACGACGGTCGTGCTGACACACGGCGCGTTTGCCGATGGTTCGAGCTGGAGCCGCGTGATTCCGATACTCGAGGCGAAGGGCCTGCGTGTGGTGGCGGTTCAAAACCCGCTCAGCTCTTTGAACGACGACGTTGCCGCAACCCGGCGCGTTATCGACCAGCAGCCGGGCCGGGTCGTGCTCGTGGGGCATTCGTGGGCGGGCGTGGTCATCAGCGAGGCCGGCAACGACGACAAGGTCAAGGCGCTCGTCTATGTCGCGGCCTTCGCGCCCGATGCCAACCAGTCGATTGCCGACCTCACGAAGAGTCTGCCCGAGCCGCCCTGGGCAAAGGAACTGCACAAGGATTCCGGGGGCTATCTGACGCTTTCGGATCAGGCGATTCACCGGTTCTTCGCGCCGGACCTGCCGCCTGCCGAGCAGCGCGTCGTGGCGGCTACGCAGGGTCCCTGGTACGCTGGCTGCCTCGACGAGAAGGTCACGCACCCAGCCTGGCGCGACCGACGTTCCTATTTCGTGGTGAGCACCGAGGATCGGATGATCGCCCCCGGGCTGCAGGAGAAGATGGCGAAGGACATCGGCGCGACGATCACGCGTGTGCGAGGCAGCCACGTCGCCCTCGTCAGTCATCCGCAAGCCGTTGCGAACGCGATCGTCGAGGCGGCTGAACACGCGCAGTAGCCGGCGCAATCGCTGATTGGAGAACTCATGTCTGAACTCTGGCAATTGTCGGCAACGGATCTGGCCGCACGGATCAGGCGGCGCGAAGTCTCGGCGAAGGAGGCTGCGCATTCGGCGCTGCGGCGTCTCGAGGCGGTCAATCCTGCCATCAACGCGGTCGTCGACCATCGGCCCGAATGGGTGCTTCGACAGGCGGAAGACATCGATCGCGCCATTGCGCGAGGCGATGAGCCCGGGCCGCTTGCGGGCGTGCCGGTAACCGTGAAGATCAATATCGATCAGCAGGGTTTTGCGACGACGAACGGCGCCCGTGCGAGCGAGCGCCTGATCGCGGCGAGCAACAGTCCGTTGGTGGACAACCTCACGAAAGCCGGTGCGGTGCTCCTCGGCCGCACGAACTCGCCCACCTTTGCATTGCGCTGGTTCACGTCGAATCTCGTGCACGGCAAGACGTTCAACCCTCGCAATCGGACTTTGACGCCCGGCGGATCCTCGGGCGGCGCGGCCGCCGCGGTGACGGTGGGTATCGGGCACCTGGCGGTGGGTACGGATATTGGCGGCTCGATTCGTTATCCCGCGTACGCGTGCGGCGTGCATGGCCTGAGGCCGAGCCTCGGCCGCGTGCCGGCCTATAACGCCAGTTGGCCCGAACGCCCGATCGGCGCGCAATTGATGTCGGCGCCGGGGCCGATCGGCCGCACGATTGCGGACCTCCAACGCGGCTTCGCGGCATTGTCCGCGCCGGACGTGCGCGATCCGTGGTGCGTCGCGATGCCGCTCGAAGGCCGCGCGGTGCCGCGGCGCGCCGCCCTGTGCCTGCGCCCGGACGGCTGGGGGATCGCGCCCGAGGTGGAGGCTGCGTTGAGGGATGCGGCGCAAAGGCTCGCCGACGCCGGTTGGACGGTCGAGGAAATCGACAATACGCCGCCGATGCGAGCGGCCGCCGACGTCCAGCAAAGGCTCTGGCTCGGTGACGGATTCGAGGCATTGGCCGCGGCCGTCGCCAGCGATGGCGACCGGGGCGCGGCGGCTGTGATCGAGGCATCGCGCGCGCGAGTGGCGGGCTTGCCTCCCGATGTCGTGAAGCATGCGCTCGTGACGCGTACGTCCTTGATGCGGGAGTGGCGCGTGTTCCTCGACCAATACGCGGTGTTGCTGCTACCCGTATCGGCGGAGCTGCCTTTCCCTGACGATCTCGACATGCAAGGGGCGGAGGGGTTCGAGCGCGTGTGGGAGTCGCAACTCACGATGCGGGCATTGCCTGCCATGGGGCTACCGGGGCTGACCGTCACGACGAACCTCGTGAACGGCATTCCGGTGGGTGTTCAGATCGTGGCGGCGCATTTTCGCGAGGATCTCTGTCTGCAAGCCGGTGCGGCTATCGAGGCGCGGGGCGTGCCCTGTTCGCCGGTTCATCCGGTCGGTGGGAGCGGCTCGGCCGATGCGGTCGATGCGCACTGATCGATTGCCTGCCACGGCAATGCCACGTCATCCGAGCGGTGTCTGGGTCGTGTGCGTGGACTGCATTATCCGCATTTGCTAAACTCGATCGCGCCCATGGCGAAGACAAAAGCGCCCTTCCTTTTCCTTTGACGCGCGTTCGCGCGTAAAGACGTGACGTCCAACACTGAGCTCGGCCGGCCGGCTGCATCGACAGACCGTAGTGTCTCCGGAGTCGTCTACGTCATAGACGACGATGACCTGTTGCGCGGTGCGCTGACGAGCCTGCTTCGCTCGATCGATCTCGAGGTCAAGGCGTTCCGCTCCGCGGAGGAATTTCTCGCTGCCGCCAAAGGCCCGGGGCCTGCTTGCCTCGTGCTGGATGTGCGCTTGCGCGGCCAAAGCGGACTGGCGCTGCAAAAGTCCCTGCTCGAAAAGGGATGTGCGGCCATGCCCATCGTATTCATGACGGGCCACGGCGATATCGCAATGACCGTTGAGGCGATGAAAGCGGGCGCGATGGATTTCCTGACCAAGCCGTTTCGCGAGCAGGACATGCTCGACGCCGTCCTCGCCGCGTTGGAGCGCGATGCGCAGCGCATGGCCAACGATAGTTCGCTCGTGGAGGTGCGCGAGCACTGGGATTCATTGACGCCACGCGAGCGTGAGGTCCTCTTCAACGTCGCGGCCGGACTCATGAACAAGCAGATCGCATCCCGAATGGGCATCGCCGAGGTGACGGTGAAAATCCACCGAGGTCATGCAATGCGCAAGATGAAAGTGCGCTCTGTTGCGGACCTGGTGCGCAGGATCGACGCGCTCGGCGTGAAACCCGCAAGCGGGCAATAAAAAACGGCTGAACAAAGCAGCCGCGTAAAACGGCGGTCCGATACCTACAGATGATGGCGGCCGGTATACCCGCGTTATATCGTGATGGCGGGCGAACGATAGGGCTGGCCTGTCTTTTTCCCATATTCAATGGGAGCGCCTTTGTTCCGATCCGCCAACGCGCTGCTGTCCATCGTCGACGACGACCCGTTCGTTTGCGCCGCAACCCGCAGCCTGGCGAAGGCGATCGGGCTGGATGCCCGGGTTTTCATGAGCGCGGCATGTTTTCTCGATTCCGATGCGCCGCCGCTGACACGCTGCCTGATATGCGACGCCGGGATGCCGGGTCTGGACGGCATCGAGTTGCTGGCTCGATTGGAAAGCCGCGGCCTATACATTCCGACGCTCTTCATCGCGGCCTCCGGCTCGGCTCCGGTTGCTCTGCCGGCCCGCGCCGCTCGTCCGTTGTGTCTGCTCGAAAAACCCGTTGACGCATGGGCGCTCGAGCAATGGATCAGACGTGCGTTGAAGTACGCCCGATCCGGGGCAAGCCGTTGAAGCGCGCTTCAGATCGGGGCGCGCGGCAGCGTAATCGTTGCCCGTGTCCCGCCGTGTTCTCGCGGCGCCAGTTCGAGTTGGCCGCAATGCGCGTCCACGATCGACTTGCAGATGTACAGGCCCATGCCCATACCGTGGGGCTTGGTCGTGAACAGGGGTTCGAAAATGCGCTGCGCGAGTTGCGAATCGATGCCCTCGCCTTGGTCATCGATGCGAATGCGTAGGCAGTCTGAAGCGACATCGCACGTCAGCGCGAGTACGCGCTCGTTTTCGGGCGTGGCGAGCATGGACTCGGCGCCATTCATGAGCAAGTTGATGACAGCTTGCTGCAATTGAATGCGCTCGCCGTTCACCGGAAAGTAACCGGAAAGGCCGTCGAGGCGCAGGCGTACCTTCATCGCGTCGAGCGTGCACGCCACGATCTCGGCTGCCTCGCGCAGCGCGTCGGCGAGATCGAACACAGCGAACATGGGCTGCGTCTGTTGTGCTTTCGCGCGCAGCGCGCTGATGATGGTGCGCGCGCGCATGGCGCACGCGCAGATATGGGCCAGCATCTCGCGGGCGGCATCGATGTTCGGGACGCTGCGATCGAGCCACTTCAGGCCGGCGCGAGCAGATGTGTCCAGTGCCGTGACTGGTTGTGCCACCTCGTGCACGATCGAAGCCGCCAGTTCGCCATAGGCCCGGAGCCGGCTGGCCCGATCCAGTTCGGAGAGCGTATCGCGTATTTTGGCCTCCGTGCGGCTCAGGCGCGCGTGCTGCGCACAAAGCTCGTCATGAAGACGGAGGTTCTCCAACGCAAATCCCGCTTGCAGCGCAATGATTTCCACCATGGCGGCTTGGGCCGATGTGAAGAGACCGGGCGTGTCCCCGTGTTCGAGGTAGAGTGCGCCCGTCAATTCGCCGTTGAACCGTATCGGTACGCAGATCACCGAGCGCGGTTTCCAGCGGCGCACGTAGTCGTCATGGCGCCAATCGGCCGCCGCGCGGGCATCGTTGAGCGTGAGCCCGCTCCGAAGCCGCATGGCGCGCGTGAGGATCGATACGGGAAGCCGACCGGCTTGCGCATTCGGCGCATCGGATGCCGCAGCGCCGGCGGCTTCCCAGTTGCCTTCGCGGACCACCGCAACGAGCCCCCAAGTGGCCTTCGTGCACCGTGCCGCGGCGTCGAGCAGTTTCATCACGCGTTCCTCGGGCGCCACCTCGCTCGCGATCGTGCGGCACACGTGCCGCAATGCGTCCATATCGGCGCCCAACAGCGACGGCGAAGCGAATCTCTCGAGGGGCGAAGCGATGTCAGGGTCGTTCGTCACGGGGTGCGATCTCCAACCGGCCAGCGCCGTGCAGGCGCCGCGGAAATTGTCGAGCTGGTCGTTCATTGATCCTCTCCCGCATGGCGGCCCACGGACTTCCGGTAGCCCTCAACCTTCATTTCATGTAGTGAGTACTCCACAAACGAACGTTAGCATACTCTCGACGGAAATGAAAATTAATGCGCTCTGCCGAGCGCGCTGGAAGGGCCGTATTTGATGGGGGGTGCAATGTTAAGTAGTTGAAAGAGAACGAAATAACTGTTTTGTTGTGAGTGTCTCGAGCGTGAGGTATGATTCGCTCATTCATGTAGTACTCACTGTATGAAAGTCGGGTGAGAGCGGGATGGAAGTTTTTTGAGTGGCGCGGGCGAGGGTGGTCGTGCTGCCATGGGAGCGGTATGACGCGAGCGGCAAAAAAGAAGGTTGTGGGCGCAACGGGAGTTCGGGAGGCTGCGGCGCAGGAAACGCGCGACAAGATTCTTCGTGCTGCAACGAAGGTCTTCGCGCGCTATGGCTATGACGGCGGCAGCGTAGAAAAGATTTCCGGGCTGGCGAAGTCCTATGATCGGATGATCTACTACTACTACGGTAGCAAGGAAGGCCTTTTCGTTGCCGTACTGGAAGACGCCTATCGGCGCATGGACGAGGCGGAAAGCAAGGTAGCGCCGGACCCTTCGGTTCCCGTGGAAGCGCTCAAGACCCTGATCCGCTTCAAGCTGGACTACTATTGGCGTAATCCCGATTTCATGACGCTGCTCAACACGGAAAACCTCCACAAGGGCCGGCATGTGTCGACGCTCGAGCGCAAGGGAGAGTACTCGTCGCACGCGTTGCAGATCATCGCGAGGATTCTCGAGAGCGGCGCCGAACAGGGCTTGTTCCGCAAGGATCTGGACCCGCGCCACGTTTTCCTGCTGATCGCGTCGGCGGCTTATTTCTATACGTCCAACCGCTACACGTTATCCGTGTTTCTGGGCGAGGAACTGGGCGCTCCGGAGGCGGTGCGCGAGTGGGAGGCGTTCGTGATCGATAGCGTGCTGCGCGTCGTTCGTGCGGATACGCCGTCCGGCTCATAGGGCCCGTTCGCGCCGATTCGTCGCTCGTCGTCATGAGGATGCACGCCGCTTGCAATGAACTACCTTCGTGCTCGCACCGTTGAAGAAGCGCTCGCCAGGTTGGCGCGGCATCCGCAGCCGCGTATCGTCTGCGGGGCGACCGATGTCTTTGCGGATGCCGACCTTGTGCCATCGAGTTACGAATGGCTCGACATCAGCCGCATCGATGCCTTGCGCGTCATCGAGCGCCGTGGCGGCATAGCGCGTATCGGCGCGGCCTGTACCTGGGAGGCGATTGCCCGCGTGGCATGGTTGCCCGCTGCTCTAACGCAGGCAAGCGCATGCGTTGGATCGCGGCAGATTCGCGTTCAGGGCACGATCGGCGGCAATCTGTGTCATGCGTCGCCGGTAGCGGACGGCGTGCCTGCATTGCTCGTACTCGATGCGCAGGTGGAACTGGCGAGCGCGCGGGGCGTGCGCCGATTGCCTTTGGCGCAGTTCTTTCCCGGCGGCCGCCGAACCGCGCTGCAATCGGACGAGCTGCTCGTCGCGGTTCTGTTCGCGTTGCCGGGCGAGCAGGATCGGACGGCGTTCATCAAATGCGGGAATCGCGATGGCCCCACGATCGCCGTCGTTTCGGCCGCGGCGCGTCTGCGCGTGCGCGCCGACGGCGCCATTCAGACCGCTGCCGTTGCCGTCGGCGGCGCATCGGAGCGGGTCGTCCGAATGCATGCCGTCGAGACTTTGCTCGCCGAGCAGCCGTTTAAGGGGCTGACGAAAGCGATTGAAGCTGCGTCGCTTTCCGAGCTCGCGCCGATCGACGATTGCCGCGCGACGGCCTCCCACCGCTTGCATCTCGCGCGGCTCGCTATCAGGCGCGTTTGCGCATTCTGCATCGAGGAGTCGCCCCATGGCGCATCAACTGCTTGACGATCCCGTGTCGGTCCGCGGCGAATCCGCCAGCGGCAGCATGGCGGATTCGCCGCTGGTCGACTCGTTCGAACTGAACGGCGCGCGCCGGCGTCTGCCCACCGATCTGTCGCGGCGCCTGATCGACCATCTGCGCGCCGATCTGCGCCAATTCGGAACCAAGGAAGGGTGTCGCCAGGGCGACTGCGGGAGCTGCACGGTACTCGTCGATGGCGAGCCGCGTTACGCCTGTCTGATTCCATTGGCACAGGTGGCGGGGCGCCGCGTCGTGACCGTCGAAGGGCTGGCCGACGGCACGCGCTGCGGCGGCCGCTTGCAGCAGGCGTTCCTGGCTAACCAGGCGGTGCAATGCGGTTTTTGCACGCCGGGCATGCTCGTCGCCGCCGCGGCGGCGATCGACGCGGGACAGGTAACCGACCTCGCCAGTGCGCGCGATGCGATCGATGGCGTCCTGTGCCGATGCACGGGCTACCAGAAAATAGTCGGTGCCGTGGCCGAAGTCGGGTGCGGCGCCGCTGCACGGCGCTGTACGACGGCGCCGTCCGACGGGCCGTCGGTCGGGGTGCCGCTGACGCGCCTCGATGGGCCCGAAAAGGTCGACGGCAGCCAGCGTTTCGGCGCGGACGATTACCCGGCCGACAGCCTCGTCGTGCGAGCGGTTCGATGCCCGCATCATCGCGCGCGTTTCACGTTCGGCGATATTCAGGCTTTTGTCGAGGCGCATCCGGGGGTGCATCGGGTACTGACCCATGCCGACGTGCCCGGCCTGAATCTGCATGGGGTGGCGACGCCCTATGCCGACCAACCGGTCCTTCCGGAGTCGGAAACGCGGCATCGTCTCGAGGCGGTCGCGCTGGTCGTCGGCGAGCGCGAGGCGGTCGTGGCGCTCGACATGAATTGCTTTCCGGTCAGATGGGCACCGCAGCCTGCGGTTCTGAGCGTCGCCGATGCCGTAAAGGCGCTGAGCCCGCGGTTGCATGCCGATCGCCCCGGCAACGTTCTGATCGAGGGCGTGGTGCACCGCGGCGACGCGAAGGGCGCGATGCGGCGGGCACGCTACGTGGTGAACGCCACGTTTCAATCGAGTTTCGTCGAGCATGCGTACCTCGAACCCGAGGCCGGTTGGGCCCGGCGGGTGGACGACACCGTCGAAATTCACTCGTCCACGCAGGCGCCCCATCCACATCGCGCGGATCTCGCCCGCATCCTTGCGCTCGCGCCGGAACAGGTGCGCGTGGTGGCGACGGCCGTCGGCGGCGGCTTCGGCGGCAAGCTCGACATGACGGTCCAGCCATTGCTTGCCATCGCGGCCTGGCACGTCGGCAGGCCCGTGGTCATGGTCTTGTCACGCGAAGAGTCGATGGCCACGTCGACCAAGCGCCATCCGGGCCGCATGACGTCGAGTATGGCCGCCGATGCCGCTGGCCGGCTTTGCGCGGTGACGTTCGACGGCGACTTCAATACAGGCGCATTCGCGTCCTGGGGCACCGCGGTGGCGAACCGGGTGCCTGTGCATGCCGGCGGCCCGTACAACATCGCGCACTACGCCGCCCGTGCGCGTGCGATTCATACGCATGTCACGCCTGCTGGCGCATTCCGGGGCTTCGGCGTGCCGCAAACGATGATGTCGCAGGAACAGCTGATCGACGAACTGGCGATCGAGGCGGGCATCGATCCGCTCGAGTTTCGGGCGATGAACGCACTGCGGCCGGGCGATACGCTGCCGACCGGGCAAGTGCTGGACGATAGCGTGGGCCTGACCGCTTGCCTCGATGCGCTGCGTCCCGTCTGGCGCGAAATGCGAGCCGGGATTGCCGCGTTGAACGAACGGGCCCCCCGTCATGTTCGGCATGGCGTCGGCCTCGCCGCGTTCTTCTACGGTTGCGGCAATACGGCGTTACCGAATCCGTCCACCGTGCGCTTCGGCGTTCGGCCGGACGGCACGATCGTTTTGCACCAGGGCGCGGTGGACGCCGGGCAGGGTGCCAACACAGTCATCCCGCAGATCGCGGCCGATGCGCTCGGCGTGCCGGTCGATCATCTGCGCTTCGTCGGGCCCGATACGGCTGTGACGCCCGATTGCGGGCGTACGTCAGCCTCGCGCCAGACGTTCATCACCGGGCGCGCCGCCTTTCTGGCCGGAACGGCCTTGCGTCACCGGCTGCTCGCGTTCGCGGGCGCGCCGGCCGATGCGCGGATCCGTGTCGACGCGCGCGGTATCGTCGTCGACGGCCGCGTACTCGATTTGCGCTCGCTGCCGGTCGACGAGCACGGTTATGTGCTCGCGGCGGAGGAAAGCTTCGATCCGCCCGTCACGTCGCTCGATGCCGCGGGCCAGGGGCGCCCTTACGCAACGTATGCGTTCGGCGCGCAAATCGCGCTGGTCGCGGTGGATTGCGAGAGCGGACGTGTCCGCGTGCTGAAGGTCGTGGCGGCGCACGACGTCGGGCGGATGGTGAATCCGACGCTGCTCGAGGGGCAGGTCGAAGGTGCGGTGGCGCAGGGAATCGGCATGGCGTTGATGGAGAAATACCATCCGGGACGACACAATAATCTGCACGACTACCTGATTCCGACTGTGCACGACATGCCGGAAGTCCGCTCCATTTTTATCGAGGCGCCGACGACGGTCGGGCCTTACGGCGCCAAAGGCATCGGCGAGCCGGCACTGGTGCCGACCGCCGCCGCCATTCTCAACGGCATTCACGATGCGATCGGCGTGCGGATTCGCGAAGCGCCGGCTTCTCCCGATGTCGTTCTTCGCGCGCTGGCGGCACGCGAAGAATTGCCCGTTGATCGAAGTGGTAATTGACGCAGGAACGCCACGCCGCAATCGCGCATGTACGCGACAAGGCAGCTCGCCGAAGGTGCTCGTCCACCGGTGCCCGACGCAAAACGAAACGAGCGGGCGCCGATGCGCGAAGCCAGGCGAGCGCCCGCGATTCGCACGGCTTCAGCTGCCTTCTTCGCGGATGCTGAGATTGCTCGTCACAGAATTCACGCCCGGCACTTTCTTCGCTGCGTCGGCTGCGAGCTGATCCTGACTCGCGTCGTCGATGAAGCCGGCAAGCACCACTTTGCCGGTATCGGCCATTGCGAAAACGGTGATGCTCGTGCTTTTCAGCCCTTTAGTGCTGAAAAGCTGCTTGCGCACCTGTCTTGCCAATGCGCGATTGGCAAGACGTTGCGTTTTCGAGGTCGTTTTTGCGTGCCCCGCAGCCGGCGCGACCGCAGCGCTGTTGTTTTCCGTCGAGGAGGTGGCCGCGTCGGTTTGGGCCAGTGCAAACGTGGGCACGCAAACAGCCATCGCGCCGCATAGCAGTGCTGATTTGAAGTTCATTTTCTTTACCCTTGGTTCGTTGTGCGAGCACGTGAACATGAACGTGCATGGCGGCGCAATCGCCCGCGACGAACACAGCCTGCGACGAATCGGACACCGCGATTGAAGGATATGGGGCGGGCGAAGGGAGAGCCATACGACATGCGTTTCAACCGGGCATGCGTAGGTGGGACGAACCCATACCTGTGTATGCGCAGCGGGTATCAGGCGGGTGTCAATGCTCGCCGATACTGAATGGCCTCGGCCACCTGCGCCGAATCGGGCATTGCGTCGCCAGCCAGGTCCGCGATGGAACGCGCGACCTTCAGCACGCGGTAATAGCTGCGTGCGGACCATCCAAAGCGCTCGCTCGCTTCGCGCAACAGCAGCTCGCCGGCGCTGTCGAGGCGACACACGTCGTCCACTTCGCGTCCGCTCAACTCTCGGTTCGTCTTCCCTTGCCGCGCCAGTTGCCGCTCGCGCGCCGCAGCAATGCGCGGCGCGATCGACGCACTGGATTCCCCCGAGCCAGCCGCGCGCGCCGAGAGCTCGGCCGGCGTAAGAGCGGGCAGTTCGATCTGAATGTCGATGCGATCGACGAGCGGCCCGGAGAGCTTGCGCAAATAACGCGCGGCGATCTCGGGCGTGCACCGGCAGCGGCCCGACGGATCGCCGCGCCAGCCGCAAGGGCAGGGGTTCATGGCGGCCACCAGTTGGCAGGCCGCCGGAAAATCGGTTTGCAGCGCTGCCCGCGAGATCGTAATGCGGCCTGCCTCGAGCGGCTCCCGCAGCGTTTCGAGCACGTCGCGGTCGAATTCCGGCAACTCGTCCAGAAACAGCACGCCGAGGTGCGCCAGCGTGATTTCGCCGGGCTGAGGCGGGTTGCGGCCGCCGACGAGCGCCGCCGCACTCGACGAGTGATGAGGGGCGCGAAACGGCCGTTGCCGCCACTGCGCCGGCGAAAAGCCGAGCACGCTTGCCGAGAGCAGCGCGGCCGACGCCAGGGCCTCTTCGTCGGTCATGGGCGGCAGGAGGCCCGGCAGCCGTGCGGCAAGCATCGACTTGCCCGCGCCCGGCGGCCCGACCATCAACATATGGTGCCCGCCGGCCGCGGCGATTTCGAGCGCGCGCCGCGCGCCGGGCTGGCCGATGACGTCGGCCATATCGGGCGGCGCGCCGGCTTCATGGCGGTCGATGGCCGGCGCATCGAGCGGTGCGAGCCGCGAGTCCGTGGCGCCGGCCAGATGCGCACAAAGAGCGGGCAAGTCGGGGGCGCCGTAGACGGCGACGCCGGGTACGAGCGCGGCTTCGTCGGCGCTTGCGAGCGGAAGATAGAGTTCGGGCAGCGGGGCGGCACCCTGCTGCGCATCCGCTTCGCGCGGCGCGCGCCGCGCGGTGCCGCAGGCCATCGCGAAGGCCCCGCGCATCGGACGCAGCGCGCCGGTCAGCGACAACTCGCCCGCGAACTCGCGGCCGGCCAGCGAGGCCACCGGAATCTGCCCGCTCGCCGCGAGAATCCCGAGCGCGATCGGCAGATCGAAACGCCCCGATTCCTTAGGCAGATCGGCCGGTGCGAGATTGACGGTGATACGCCGGACGGGAAAGTCGAACCGGCAGTTTTGCAGGGCGGCGCGTACGCGCTCGCGGCTTTCGCGGACTTCGAGATCGGGCAGTCCGACGATCGAAAACGACGGCAACCCGTTGGCGAGATGGACTTCGACGGTTACTTCGGGCGCGCGGCCGGACGCCGGCGCGCGCGAGCGCACCACGGCAAGCGACATGTGTTCTCCGGGTAAGCGGGCCGCGCGAGGCGGCGGCCCTGTCTATGACTGCGGCTTCACGGCTCGCTTGCCGTTCGCGCTTTCGCGGCGATCAGGATTCCTGCGCGGCCGCGTCAGTTGTGCAAACACTCTAGCAACGATCAATCGGTCCCGCCAGCGCGGTGGGCTGATGTTGGCCATCAGGCCGATGCCCGGTGCGGCAGCCCGTGGCTCACTCGAGTCGCTGCTCAGCGAGGGGGCAGACGGCCTCTTGGCTTCAGCTATGGGATTCGTGAAACGGGGCAAGGTCATGTATGCGCCCCTAAGTATCCGAACTTCTTGTTGTGCCAAAGCTTCCTGCTTGCCTCGAACCGATCGCGCGATTAACATGGCCGTGTGATTTAACATGGCCAACTGAAATAACATGGGCAAGTGATATGAGCAATCTACACTTTGCGCCCGGAGCCGCCGACCGCCTCGCGCGCCACTCCGTGCATGCGCTTTTCCGGGGCCAGGGATGGGATGTCATTGAGAAGGGCGAGGACGGCAAGGGGGCGGATTTCATTCTGACGAGCCCCCGTGGCCAGACGTATCACGTCGTATTGAAGGCGCTGACCGAAGGGCGTGCCGATCGCGCGATCCCGCTATTCTCGCAGGCTCTGCTGGAGTCGCGCGCACGCGCGAACGAACGGCACGACCGATCCTACCCGGCTGTCATCCTCTGGGTGGGAGTCGCATCGCACGCTCTCATCAGAAAGCTCGTGGACTTCCAGAAGGAGTATGGGAGCGGTGAACCGTTCGCCATCCTCTCAGACGTGCCGCTGTACGCTGATTTCCCCGAACTGGAGGCCGAAGAGCCGCCGCCGAGCGTGCGGCGCAGCGGCCATTCGGCACCGCCGACGCTCGTTTTCTCCGACCTCGCCCAATGGATGCTCAAGCTCCTGCTGGCGGCCGACATCAAGCGCGAGGGCCTGATAAGTGCCCCGGGAAAGACGTACATGACGGCGACCGGGCTTGCGCGGGAAGCTCGCGTATCTGTCATGAGTGCCACTCGGCTCATCAATGCCCTGAAAGAAGAAGGTTTGGTCGAATTGGCGCCCCATCTGCGGATCGTGCAGCGACGCAAGCTTGCGCAACGTTGGAAGGCAGCGTACGTGAAACCGGCCGCCGGCGTGCCGATGAAATATCTCGCGGGGGGCGTGCCCGAGGAGCAGCAGTTACGAAAGACGCTCAAGCGCGAAGAAGCGGCGACGCTGGGCCAGTTTGCGGCGGCCAACGCTCTGCGCGTAGGGCACGTTCATGGCGCAATACCGACCCTCTGGGTGCTCGATCTCGCAGCGGCTGAAGGATGGCGGGGTCTGAAGCGTGCGCGCGAGGGCGAACGGCCGGATCTGATCCTGAAGCAGCACCCGTATCCGCAATCGCTGCTTCGCGGGCGCGTGATGCGTGATGGAGTCTGGGTGTCCGACATCATCCAGACCTGGCTCGACGTTTCCGCCGACCCGACACGCGGTGCGGAGCAGGTCGCCGAGCTCGAGCACGGCGTTCTGGCAAAAGTAGTGGGAGAAAAAATGTGAGCGACTTCGCGGAATTCAGCAAACTTGCCATGACCCTGGAGCCGTGGCGCACGCAGATTGTCTTCGTTGGCGGATGGGCATTCCGGCTCTATGGCTATGAGCCGCGTGCTTACA
Organism: Trinickia caryophylli; assembly: GCF_034424545.1. Classification (NCBI taxonomy): domain Bacteria; kingdom Pseudomonadati; phylum Pseudomonadota; class Betaproteobacteria; order Burkholderiales; family Burkholderiaceae; genus Trinickia; species Trinickia caryophylli. The sequence continues at coordinate 2,640,965 of NZ_CP139970.1, forward strand.
CGGCGGACCACAAGCCGATCTTCACCCAGGACGCGGACGTGGCATACGACAAGCGCGAGCTGCGCGAAGGCGATATCAAGGCGGCATTGGAAGGCGCTGGCTTCACTGAGCAACCGAACCTTGCTGGCGGTTTCAGACCGCCGGCAATGCGCTACAACCTGGGTGGCGATGAAAACGGGTTTTACGCTGAGTTTCTTACGCCGCTCACCGGTAGCGGGAAAAAGCGCGACGGGAAAGGAGGATGGGAGGAGGACGCGACCGAACTGCACGCGGGTGTCGTCGCGCAAAAACTTCGGTTCCTCGAAGTTCTCCTGTTCAAACCCTGGCTGGTGACGATCCCGAAAGAAGAGTCCGGGCTTTACGAGGCCGTGACCGATCTTCGCGTGCCGAACCCGGTGAGTTTCATGGTCCAGAAGCTCTTGATCAGGGACAGGCGGGAAGGGAAAAAGCGCGCTCAGGACGTCCTCTACATAAGTGACACGCTCAAGATTTTCTACGGAGCAATCGAGAGTGATCTAGTTCCAATCTGGAAGGAACTGGAGGCCACGCTGCGTGCCAACCAGCGAAAGTCGGTTCGCAAAGGCGTGCGCGAGCTGTTCTCGGAGATGAACGACGTGATCCGCGAAGCGGCAGAGATTCCTGATGACAAGCGGGACCCTGGAGCGATGCTACAGCTGTGCAGGGAAGGCTTCGAAGAACTCTTCGGCGAGGTCTAGTCCGCCGCCGCGGTGCTCAGGCGTTGCCGGAGCCATCTCCGCTCGACCTTGCCGGCGCTGGCGATCCAGTCAGAAGGGCGAGAAACGCACGTGCTGACATACTTCGGGCGCGCGGCCGGACGCCGGCGCGCGCACCACGGCAAGCGACATGTGTTCTCCGGGTAAGCGGGCCGCGCGAGGCGGCGGCCCTGTCTATGACTGCGGCTTCACGACTCGCTTGCCGTTCGCGCTTTCGCGGCGATCAGGATTCCTGCGCGGCCGCGAGCTTCTGCTCGAGCTCGGCCACGCGCCGCTCGAGTTCCTCGAGGCGCGTGCGCGTGCGCAGCAGTACCTGCGCCTGCGTATCGAATTCCTCGCGCGTCACGAGGTCGAGCTTTGAAAACCCTTGGGAAAGCATCGCCTTCACGTTGCGCTCGACGTCTTTCGCCGGCGAGTGCTTGAGCAGCTCGCTCATGCGCGCCTGGAAGTCCTGAAAGAAATCGTTCGGTTGCTTCATGATGGTTCCCCTTCGGTGCACATAAAAAGTGCGGATGATTTGCGAACTACCGTCTATAACGCACGAATGATCCAGTTTGGTGCGTTGCCGCGCCGCACGCGCCGGACGATGTACGCCGTTGGTGCGTGCGCGCCGCGTCGGTTGTGCGAACACTCTAGCAACGATCCATGGGCCGCGCCAGCACAGTACGCCGATGCTGGCCATCCGGCCGATGCCGCGCGCCGATTCGCCGCGTGCCCTGCCCATGGCACGAAAGGAGGTGATGGCACATAAGTTGCTCTTGTCGGACCCGCACTGGCCGGCGCACGGAGGCCACGGCAGTCGTCCCGGGGTGGCCGGCACCGGCAACGGGTTCTCGCAACGAAAAAGAGGATTTTCATGAAGCTCATTACCGCAATCATCAAGCCGTTCAAGCTCGATGAGGCGCGCGAAGCGTTGTCGGCGATCGGCGTCTCGGGCATCACGGTGACGGAGGTCAAGGGGTTCGGCCGCCAGAAAGGTCACACCGAGCTCTACCGCGGCGCCGAATACGTCGTCGACTTCCTGCCGAAGGTCAAGATCGAGGCCGCTGTCTCGGACGACATCGTCGATCAGGCGATCGAGGCGATCGAGCGGGCAGCGCGCACGGGCAAGATCGGCGACGGGAAGATCTTCGTGACGCCGATCGAGCAGGTGATTCGTATCCGTACTGGGGAGACGGGCGCTGACGCCCTGTAAATTCAAAGAGTTAGCGATAAGAGGAAACCGAAAGATGCGCAAATTCCTGATGTCCTTGGCGATGGCGGCGTCGCTGCTCGCAGGCGGCGTCGGCGCCGCCCTGGCAGACGATGCGTCGGCACCGGCAGCAGCTTCCGCGGCCACCGAGGCCGCTTCCAGCGCGGCACCCGATGCGAGCGCGGCGGCTGCCGCCTCGGCACCGGCTGCGGCTCCCGCAGCCGCCGATGCGTCGGCGCCCGCGGCTGCGGCAGCGGCTTCGGACGCGACTCCCGCCGCGCCCACCGCGCCGTTCTCCGTCGATTCGTCGAAAATCAGCTCGGGCGACACGGCCTGGATGCTGACGTCCACGGCGTTGGTGCTGTTCATGACGATTCCGGGCCTCGCGCTCTTCTACGGCGGCATGGTCCGCAAGAAGAACGTGCTTGCCACGGTGATGCAGAGCTTCGCGATCACCTGCCTCGTGACCGTGCTGTGGACCGTCGTCGGTTACAGCCTCGCGTTCACGCCCGGCAATGCGTTCATTGGCGGCTTCTCGCGCCTGATGCTCTCCGGCATGGCGTTCGTCAAGGGCGACAAGGCCACGACGCTGACCGTCAGCCATCTGGCACAGACGATTCCGGAGTCGGTCTACTTCGTCTATCAGATGACGTTTGCGATCATCACGCCGGCTCTCATCACCGGTGCGTTCGCCGATCGCATGAAGTTCTCGGCGATGCTGGTCTTCATGACGCTCTGGTCGCTCATCGTCTACTCGCCGGTGGCCCACATGGTCTGGGAACCGACCGGCTGGCTCGCGTCCGCGGGCGTCCTCGACTTCGCGGGCGGCACCGTCGTGCACATCAACGCCGGTATCGCCGGCCTCGTCTGCGCGGTCGTGTTGGGCAAGCGTGTCGGCTATGGCCGTGAAGCCATGGCGCCGCACAACCTCGTGCTGACGCTGATGGGCGCCGCAATGCTGTGGGTGGGCTGGTTCGGCTTCAACGCCGGGTCGGCCGTGGCGGCCGACGGCCGCGCCGGTTTTGCAATGTTGACGACGCAGGTCGCAACGGCCTGCGCCGCGCTCGCCTGGATGTTTGCCGAATGGATCGCCAAGGGCAAGCCGTCGGCGCTCGGTATCGCGTCGGGTGCGGTTGCCGGCCTCGTGGCGATCACGCCGGCGTCGGGCTTCGTTGGCGTGGGCGGCTCGCTCGCGATCGGCATTGCCGCTGGCGTGGTCTGCTTCTGGTCTGCTACCTGGCTCAAGAGCAAGCTTGGCTATGACGATTCGCTCGACTGCTTCGGCGTGCACGGCGTAGGCGGTATCCTCGGCGCTATCCTGACCGGCGTGTTCGCGGTCAAGGACATCGGCGGCTTCGACGGCAGCGTGATCCTGCAGCTCAAGGGCGTCCTCACGACGGTCGTTTACAGCGGCGTGGTCAGCTTCGTCCTGCTGAAGCTCATCGACATGGTCATCGGCCTGCGTGTGGCCGAAGAAGAAGAGCGTGAAGGTCTCGACGTCGTGCTCCACGGCGAGCACGTCGAATAAAGGCGTCCCTCCTCTCCAGAAACCGCAAGCAACAGAGCACAGCGATTTGGCCCGCCTTCACGGCGGGCTTTTTTTTATGGCGCGCCCCGTGCGGCGCCAGCCCTCTTCGGCCGCTTCCGGCCATGCTCCGGCCCGCCGCCGTTCGACCCTTCTCTCAATCGGGTCAATAGGAACGGCGCGGCCTCATTGTCCTTGCGAAACGCCGGATCATCCCCAAATCGCCAGGGCAATTGCTCTACAATCTTTTTCTACCCTGTCTGCGAGTGCTCAATGGTTCCGCACCTTGTTACGGCGTTAAACGGTCCGCTGCTCGACCTCGAGCGGAAGATCCTCGATGCCACGCCGGCGATCGAGCGCTGGTTCCGGCTCGAATGGCAGGAACACACGCCGCCTTTCTATTGCTCGGTCGATCTGCGCAACGCCGGATTCAAGCTGGCGCCCGTTGATACGAACCTCTTTCCGGGCGGCTTCAACAACCTGCCGCCCGAGGTGCTGCCGCTCGCCGTGCAAGCGGCGATGGCCTCGATCGAGAAGATCTGCCCCGACGCGAAAGGGTTGTTGATCATTCCAGAGCATGAGACGCGCAACGCTTTTTACCTCGAAAACGTGGCCCGGCTCGCCACGATCATGCGGCAGGCCGGTCTGAACGTGCGCTTCGGCACGCTCGACGAGAACATCGCCGGCCCCGTGACCATTTCGCTGGCGGATGGGCAGAAGATCGTGCTCGAGCCGCTCGAGCGCACGCCGCGCCGGCTCGGCCTCAAGAATTTCGATCCCTGTTCGATCCTGCTCAACAACGACCTCTCCTCCGGCGTGCCGGCCGTGCTCGAGAATCTGCACGAGCAGTACCTGCTGCCGCCGCTTCATGCCGGCTGGGCCGTGCGCCGCAAGTCGACGCATTTCGCCTGTTATGACGACGTGGCGAAAAAGTTCGCGAAGCTCGTCGAAATCGACCCGTGGATGGTCAATCCGTATTTCGCGCACGTGGAAGGCGTCGATTTCACGGCGCGTACGGGAGAGGAGGCGCTTGCCGACGCCATCGACGCCGTCATCAAGAAAATCGCGCGCAAATACCGCGAGTACGGCATCGGCGAAAAGCCCTATGTCGTGGTCAAGTCCGACGCCGGTACGGGCGGGCGCGGCGTGATGACGGTGCACGATGCCTCGGAAGTCGCCAGTCTGACGAAAGGCGAGCGGGTCCGCATGTCGGCGACCAAAGGCGGGCTCGAGGTGCACGACGTCATCGTGCAGGAGGGTGTCTACACGTTCGAGCGCATCGGCGAAGAGGTGGCGGAACCCGTCGTCTATATGATCGATCGCTATGTGGTGGGCGGCTTTTACCGCGTGCACGGCTCGCGCGAGCGCGATCAGAACCTCAACGCGCCGGGGATGCACTTCGTGCCGCTCGGATTCGAGCACACGGCGCTGCCCGATGCCCACGCCAAGCCCGGCGCGGCACCACCCAACCGGTTCTACATGTATGGCGTCGTCGCGCGCCTCGGCTTGCTCGCGGCGTCGGTCGAGCTCGAGAAGACGGACCCGGAGGCGATTCAGGTTTGACCCGCGCGCGGCGGGAACACGAACGAAGACCGAACGATCGAGCCCGGGCACGGGCCGTCAGGAGTTTCATGGACATCCTTTTCATTGCCGATCCGCTTTCGCATTTCAAGATCTACAAGGACTCGACCTACGCGATGATGGCCGAGGCCGCGCGGCGCGGCCACACGATCTTCGCCTGCGAGCCCAAGCATCTCGCCTGGACCTCGGGCGATGTCGAGGCGACGGTGCGGCGCGTGACCATGGTTGGCGATCCGGCCGATCTGCACCGCCATCCGTGGCACGAGAACGGCGCCCACGAGCACCGGTCGCTGACCTCGTTCGGCGCGGTCCTGATGCGCAAGGATCCGCCGTTCGACATGGAATACGTCACATCGACCTGGCTGCTCGAACTCGCGCAGCGCGCCGGGGCGCGCGTGTTCAACCGACCGCAGACCATTCGCGACCATTCGGAAAAGCTCGCCATCGGCGAGTTCCCGCAATTCGTCGCGCCGACGCTCGTCACGCGCGACGCGGCGCGCCTGCGCGCATTTCATGCGGAACACGGCGACGTGATCCTGAAGCCGCTCGACGGAATGGGCGGCATGGGCGTGTTTCGCGTCAAGCAGGACGGAATGAACCTCGGCTCGATCATCGAGATGCTGAGCCATGACGGGGCACGCTCGGTCATGGCGCAGAAGTTCATTCCCGATATCACGGCCGGCGACAAGCGGATTTTGCTGATCGGCGGCGAACCGGTGCCCTATTCGCTCGCGCGCATTCCTCAGGGCAACGAGGTGCGCGGCAACCTCGCCGCCGGCGGCGTGGGGGTGGCGCAGCCGCTCAGCCCGCGCGATCGGGAAATCGCCGAGACGCTCGCGCCCGTGCTCGCCTCGCGCGGGCTACTGCTGGTCGGCCTCGATGTGATCGGCGATTGGCTCACCGAGGTCAACGTTACGAGCCCCACCTGCTTTCGCGAGATCATGGATCAGACGGGCTTCGACGTGGCGGGCATGTTCGTCGACGCCCTCGAGCGTGTCGCGGCCTGACCGAGCCGGGCGCATCGACGCTTCCGGTGCGCCGCGTCGGGGAAAAAAGGGCGGGAAAGCGTGGGCCAGCCCGGGCAACGGCATCGAAACCGCGCGTAAATGGCCTGCTACAATTGCTGTCTCGCACAATGCGTCGGAGCGGTGTACCGCACGGGCGCGAACGGCGGCGAGCGAGGCGGGCGGCGGGGCCGTCGCCTCAAGCGTTCAAAGCGCCTCAAGCCGTTTTTTGGTTGCAGGGCTGACATGGCAGGCATCTTGATCATCGCGCACGCGCCTTTTGCCTCCGCGCTAAGGGACTGCGTCGCACATATTTACGGCGGCGTGCCGGCTCACATCGGTGTGATCGATGTCCTGCCCGACAGCGATCCCACGCAGGTGATCGCCTTTGCGCAAGCGGAAATCGAACGGCTGCGCGAAGCGAACGGCGCGCTCGTGCTCACCGATATGTACGGCGCCACGCCGGCCAATATTGCCAGCCGGCTCGCGTCGCTGCCGGACGTGCGCGTGCTCGCGGGCGCCAATCTGCCGATGCTCGTGCGAGCCGTGTGCTATCGCACCGCGCCGCTCGATGCGCTGGTCGACAAGGCGCTGACGGGTGCGGCGAACGGTGTGCATGCCATTGGCCCGCAGATGTCGCCGAGCGAGGGCTGTTCCCCGGCGCCGTGCCTGCCTGCAACCGGCGCCCCCGCTGCAACGGCAGCGGCTTGTGCGGAAGCGGGCACCGTGCTTGGCGCGCCACTGGCGGGCGGGCGCCGCGCGGGTCCGTGAAGTCGTCCATCGTCATCTTTCGCCAGAGTGCCCATCGGAACAGCACATGCTTCAAGAAGAAACGACCATCGTCAATAAATTGGGGTTGCACGCCCGCGCGTCGGCGAAGCTTACTCAGCTTGCAGGCAACTTCCAAGCGGAAATCTGGATGAGCCGGAACGGGCGCCGCATCAATGCAAAGAGCATCATGGGGGTCATGATGCTGGCCGCCGGCATTGGCAGCACGGTCATCATCGAAACCGAGGGGCCCGACGAAGAGGACGCAATGCGCGCGCTCTTGCAACTGATCGCCGATAAATTCGGCGAAGGGCAGTAAGCGGGTCTTTCGCGTTCGTCTGCTAGCTGAAAGGAGCCGCGGTTCGACCGCGGTTTTTTCATATACGGACGCTGCGGCGCGGCATTTCATGTTGCGCCGCATGCAGCCAGCCGCCACGGACAGAATTTATAATCGCTGATCAGGGTCGTATGACCGATGCAGCGGTATTACTCCCGCCGCAGCAAATTCGAGGAGGTGCGCGTGTCGTTCTCGCTGCATGGAATTCCGGTGTCACGCGGGATCGCGATCGGACGAGCCTATCTGATCGCGCCGGCCGCGCTCGACGTCGACCACTACCTGGTTGATACGCCTCAGATCGAGGGCGAAGTCGAGCGGCTCCGCGCGGCGTTGAAGACCGTGCAAAGCGAACTCGAACGGCTCTCCGAAGATCTCGCGGCCGATGCCCCGAGCGAGGTCGGCGCTTTCATTCATGTCCATACGATGATCCTGAACGATGCGATGCTCGTTCAGGAGACGATCGACCTCATCCGTACGCGCCGCTACAACGTGGAATGGGCGTTGACCGAGCAGCTCGAGCGGCTTTCCCGTCACTTCGACGATATCGAGGACGAGTATCTGCGCGAGCGCAAGGCCGACATCGAGCAGGTCGTCGAGCGGATCCTCAAGGCGCTCGCGGGAGCGCCGTCCGCCGCGGCGCTCGTCGACGGCGCGAGCGAATCGAGCGAAGAAATGATCGTCGTCGCGCACGACATCTCGCCCGCCGACATGCTGCAGTTCAAGAACCAGACGTTTCTGGGGTTCGTGACCGACCTCGGCGGCCGCACCTCGCACACGGCGATCGTCGCGCGCAGCCTCGGCATTCCCGCCGCGGTGGGCGTGCAGCATGCGAGCGCGCTCATCAGGCAGGATGACCTCATCATCGTCGATGGCGATCAAGGCATCGTCATCGTCGATCCGGCGCCGATCGTGCTCGAGGAGTACACGTACCGGCAAACCGAAAAGGCGCTCGAACAGAAGAAGCTGCAGCGTCTGAAGTTCTCCCCGACGCAGACGCTGTGCGGTACGAAGATCGCCCTTTGCGCCAACATCGAATTGCCCGAGGACGCTCGCGCGGCCACGGAATCGGGCGCCGTGGGCGTCGGCCTCTTTCGTACCGAGTTCCTGTTCATGAATCACAAGGACCAGTTGCCGGAGGAAGAGGAGCAGTTCGAGGCCTATCGCCGCGCGGTCGAATTGATGGGCGGGCTGCCTGTAACGATCCGCACGATCGACGTGGGCGCCGACAAGCCGCTCGATACGCTTGGCGGCGGCGACGGCTACGAGACGGCGCCCAATCCGGCGCTGGGCCTGCGCGCGATCCGCTGGAGCCTGTCCGAGCCGCAGATGTTCCTCACGCAGTTGCGGGCGATTCTGCGTGCCTCGGCTTACGGCAAGGTCAAGATTCTCGTGCCGATGCTCGCGCATGCTCAGGAGATCGATCAGACGCTCGACCTCATTCGCGAGGCGAAGCGCCAGCTCGACGATGCCGGGTTGGCTTACGATCCGGGCGTTGAAGTGGGAGCGATGATCGAGATTCCCGCCGCCGCCATTGCGTTGCCGCTCTTTCTCAAGCGCGTCGATTTTCTCTCGATCGGCACCAACGATCTGATCCAATACACGCTTGCGATCGATCGCGCCGACAATGCGGTCGCCCATTTGTACGACCCGCTGCATCCGGCCGTACTGCATCTGATCGCCTTCACGCTGCGCGAAGCGAAGCGCGCAGGGGTGCCCGTGTCGGTCTGCGGCGAGATGGCGGGCGACCCGCAATTGACGAGGCTCCTGCTCGGCATGGGCCTCACCGAGTTCTCAATGCATCCGAGCCAGTTGCTCGTGGTGAAGCAGGAAATTCTGCGAGCCGATTTGCGTGCGCTCGAAAAGCCCGTTGCGGACGTGCTGGCTGCGTTCGAGCCGGAAGAGGTTCAGGCCGCGCTCAGGACTGTCGCGGCGGCTTGAAGGCTGCAGGGCCGCTCGTGCATCGTGATCGCGCGCGGGGGCGGCAAGGCCCGTTCAACCCGGCGCCTGGCCCTCGCGTCTACCCATGCACACGGGGCAATCGGGCTGCCGGGCGATTTTCATCGTCGTCCATTCCATCCGCAGCGCATCGAGCATCGTCAGCCGGCCGGTCAGCGTTTGACCTATTCCGCCGATCACGCGCAGCGCCTCCGCTGCCTGCATCGCGCCGATGATGCCGACGGTCGGCGCGAATACACCCATCGTCGAGCAGGCCACTTCCTCGAACGGCTGATCCTCGGGGAAAACGCACGCGTAGCAAGGGGACGCAGGATCGCGGAAATCGAACGTGCTGATCTGCCCGTCGAAGCGCAGGGCGGCGCCTGAAACGAGCGGCACGCCATGCGCGACGCAGGCGCGATTGATTGCATGCCGTGTCGCGAAGTTATCGGTGCAGTCGAGCACCACGCTCGCGCCCGGCACGTGCGCATCGAGCCATGCATCGTCGATGCGCGTGTCGACCGCCTCGACCGTGACGTCGGGATTGAGCCGCGCCAGCGTCTCGCGCCCCGATTCCACCTTCTTGCGGCCGATCGAGGCCGTGGTGTGAAGGATCTGGCGCTGAAGGTTCGTGAGATCGACCGTGTCGGCATCGACGAGCGTCAATCTGCCGACGCCGGACACCGCCAGATACATCGCGGCCGGCGATCCGAGGCCGCCCGCGCCAACGACGATCGCGTTCGCGTCGAGAAAGCGCTGCTGTGCTTCGATGCCTATCTCGTCGACGAGAATGTGGCGGGAGTAGCGAAGAAGTTGATCGTCGTTCATGGTGTCGCGGCATCGTTGCCTGACACCGCACAGAAAACTTCGGATTTCGCCCGGGACGCTGCGGGCATCGGCGAACGATGCCCGCAGCGTCCCAAGGCGGCGCCGTTACTTGCCCGGCACGGCTACCGGCGAGGCCGGCTTCGTCGCCACCGGCGCCGAGGCCGAACGCTCGACCTTGCGTTGCGCGAGGTTGCGCTCGGCAATCGACTTCGACTCCTGGACCGGCTTGCCCTGCAGCTTGTTCACGGCCTGCTGCAGCATGAAGTCGTCGCCCGAGCCGAATTCGATCGGCTTGCGCTCACGATCCTTCGCACGCTGCTCGGGCGTCTTCTTGTCGTTGTCCTGCTCGAGCTGCTGCAACTGCTGCAGACGATCCTTCTCGCGCTGCTCCTGCTCCTTCTTCTCGTCCGGATCCTGCGTGTTCGCAAGGTGGTTCGTGTAGTCGACCTCGCGCGTGACGAAGGCGTCGTCCGGATCGCCTTCCGCGTATTGATCGACCGGAGCGTCGGGGCGGATTCCCTTGTTCTGGATCGAGCGGCCGCTCGGCGTGTAGTAGTACGCCGTGGTCAGGCGCAGCGCCGTATCGGCGGTCAGCGGGCGCACGGTCTGCACCGAGCCCTTGCCGAAGGTGGTTTTGCCCATGATCAGCGCGCGGTGCTGATCCTGCAGCGCACCCGCTACGATCTCCGAGGCCGACGCCGAGTACGCGTTCGTCAGAACGATCATCGGCACCGTCTTGTAGATCGCGGGCAGCGACCTGAGCGGGTCGGAGTCGAACGACGGCAGCCGGTAGTTCGCGTACGTGTCGCGATAAACCTGCTTCGAGTCGGGAATCTGGCCGTTCGTGGAGACGACGACGGAATCGGGCGGCAGGAACGCGCCGGCCACGCCCACGGCGCTTTGCAGCAGGCCGCCGCCGTTGTTGCGCAGATCGAGGACGAGGCCCTTCAGGTTCGGCTGCTCGCGAGCGATGTCGGCGAGCTTCGTGGCCAGATCGGGTACGGTGCGCTCCTGGAAGCTCGTGATGCGCACGTATGCATAGCCCGGGGCAATCACCTTGGACTTCACGCTCTGCACGCGAATGACGGCGCGCGTGACCGTGACGGGGAACGTGCGGTCTTCGCTCTTGCGGAAGATCGTGAGCGTCACCTTCGTGCCGGGTTCGCCGCGCATCTGCTTGACGGCCTGATCGAGCGTCATGCCGCGCACGGGTTTGTCGTTGATACGCGTGATGAGGTCACCGGGGCGGATGCCCGCGCGAAATGCCGGCGTGTCCTCGATCGGGGAGATCACCTTGATGAGCCCGTCTTCCTGCGAGATCTCGATGCCGAGCCCCGCGAAGCGGCCCTTCGTCTGTTCCTGCAGTTCCTGGTAATCGGTCTTGTCGAGATACGACGAGTGCGGATCGAGGCTCGCAACCATGCCCTTGATCGCCTCGGTCAACAGCTTTTTGTCGTCCACGGGGACGACATAATCGTGCTTGATCTGCCCGAAAACCTCGGCGAAAAGACGGAGCTGCTCGAGCGGCAGCGGCGCCGTGGTGGCCTGCTGCGCCGCAGCGGAAAATTGCAGCGTCGCGAATACGCCGGTGGCGAGGCCCGCGGCGATCAGGCCGATGTTCTTGAGTTTCGTGCGCATAGAGTCAGTTGCGTCTCGGGAAACGGGTAGGAGCGCCGATGGCGAAGGACGGTCAAGTATAACTGGTCGCCCCCAGGGTGCGGGCTGGCGTCGGCCGGCGCCGCTGGACTTTCGACAGCGGTCGGCGGCGCACGGTTCGCACCGCGCGCAAGAATCGGGCACGCAAGGGCACTGGTGGAGCGGTTTTGCGGAAGGCGCCGCCGCGGCGCGGGCGCGGCACGCCGGCCGTGCCCATGCTGCGGCATTCCGGCCTCAGCCGGCCTTGCCCTGGCTGGCGACGGCGGCCTGGGCTTTGGCGACGGCCTCCGCATCGCCAAGATAGTAGTGACGGATCGGCTTGAGCGCTTCGTCGAGTTCGTAGACGAGCGGCACGCCGTTCGGGATGTTGAGGCCGACGATGTCGGCGTCGGAGATCTGATCGAGGTACTTGATCAGTGCCCGCAACGAATTGCCGTGCGCGGCGATCAGCACCTTCTTGCTGGCCTTGATGGCCGGCGCGATCGATTCGTTCCAGATCGGCAGTACGCGCGCCACCGTGTCCTTCAGGCACTCGGTGAGCGGCAGCTCCTCGCGCGCCACCTTGGCGTAACGCGGGTCGCCGTAAGAGGCGCGCGGATCCGCCGGCTCGAGCGCCGGGGGCGGCGTGTCGTAGCTGCGGCGCCAGACGAGCACCTGCTCGTCGCCGTACCTGGCCGCCGTTTCCGCCTTGTTCAGGCCCGCGAGCGCGCCGTAATGACGCTCGTTCAGGCGCCAGGAATGGACGACGGGGATGTACATCAGGTCCATCTGATCCTGCACGTGCCAGAGCGTGCGGATCGCGCGCTTGAGCACGGACGTGTAGGCGATGTCGAACGTGTAGCCGCCGTCCTTGAGCAGCTTGCCTGCCTGTTCGGCTTCGCGAATGCCTTGCTCGGTCAGGTCGACGTCGACCCAGCCGGTGAATCGGTTTTCCTTGTTCCACGTCGATTCGCCGTGGCGGATGAGGACGAGCTTATGCATGAGCTTTGTCGGTCGGTAGTAAGGAAGCGCGCGACGCACGGCACGTCCGGTGACCGTTCCAGCCCCCGGTCGCCATCGCGTCAAGCGGATATTTTATAATGGTCCGATTGCCTGCTTTGTTTTCTTCCTTTTTGGCGGATCCTTCGTGACGTTCTTTACCGATTACGCGAACCTCGTTCTCATCGCCGCGCTCCTCGTTTCCGGGGGCATGCTGCTGTGGCCCATGCTCACGGGCCGTGGCGGCCGCGGCGGCCTGTCGGCCCCCGAGGCGACCCAGCTCATCAACCGCCGCAACGCCATCGTCGTCGATCTGCGGCCCGCGGCCGACTACGCGCTCGGGCATCTGCCCGCCGCCCGCCATCTCGAGTTCGCGGAGCTTCAAGCGAAAATCGGCCAGATCGCGAAGAATAAGGCGAGCCCGGTGTTGCTCGTCTGCCAGAACGGTCAGCAGTCCGCGAAGGCGTCGCGCGTCGTGCGCGAGGCCGGCTACACCGAAGTCCATGTCTTGCAAGGCGGCTTGAACGCCTGGCAGCAGGCCGGCATGCCGGTCGTCAAGTAAAAGGAGTCGCGAGCGTGAATAACGTCGTCATGTACAGCACGCAGGTTTGCCCATACTGCCAGATGGCCGAGCGCCTGCTCAAATCGCGCGGCGTCCAGCACATCGAGAAAATTTTCGTCGACAAGGAGCCTCAGCGCCGGGAGGAGATGATGCAGCGCACCGGGCGTCGCACGGTGCCGCAGGTCTTCATCGGCGAAACGCACGTCGGCGGCTACGACGACCTCTCGGCGCTCGATCGCGCCGGCGGCCTGCTGCCGCTGCTCGAGGCGGCCTGACGCCCCGTTGTTCACCCCTGCGCGACGCGCGGCGCCAAGGCGTTTTCGAGCCGCGGCGCCGCGCGCGTCGCGCGAGCCTTCTGCCACTGCGGCTGGCCCTCGGCCGGCCGGATCGAATTCATCCACCGGAGTCACCATGTCGGACCAGAACAACCAGCCGTTTTTCAACATTCAGCGCATCTATCTGAAGGACCTGTCGCTCGAGCAGCCGAACTCGCCGGCGATCTTCCTCGAGCAGGACATGCCGTCGGTGGAAGTCGAGGTCGACGTGAAGGCCGACCGTCTCGCCGAGAGCATCTATGAAATTGCCGTGACCGGCACCGTGACGGCGAAGATCGCCGAAAAGATCGCCTTTCTGATCGAGGCGAAGCAGGCTGGCATCTTCGATATCCGCAACATTCCGGACGAGCAGATCGACCCGCTCGTGGGCATCGCCTGCCCGACCATCCTTTTTCCGTACCTGCGCTCGAACATCGCCGATGCGATCACGCGCGCCGGGTTCCCGCCGATCCATCTGGCCGAAATCAACTTCCAGGCGCTCTACGAGCAGCGCCTCGCGCAGATGAGCGGGCAAAGCGAAGCCGCGAACGGTGCCACGCACTGATACACGCCGCACTCGGCCGTCGATGAAAGTCGCCGTTCTGGGTGCGGGCGCCTGGGGCACCGCGCTCGCCGCGCACCTCGCCGCGCGCCATGACACGTTGCTTTGGGCGCGCGACGGCGCGCTCGTCGACGAGCTGCGCGGCAAGCACGAAAACACGCACTACCTCGGCGGCGTGACGTTGCCCGCCACGCTGGGCTACGAAACCGAGCTCGCCGCGGCGCTCGCGCATTGTGCCGCCGCCGATGCCCTGTGCGTCGTCGCCACGCCGGTCGCGGGTCTGCGCGCGCTTTGCCGTTCGATGCGCGCGCTGCATGCGGTGCCCGCCCACATCGTGTGGGTGTGCAAAGGTTTCGAAGCCGATACGCAGATGCTGCCGCACCAGGTCGTTGCGGCCGAACTCGTGGGGCATCGGAGCAACGGCGTGCTCTCGGGGCCGAGCTTCGCGCGCGAGGTCGCGCTCGGCCTGCCCGTCGCGTTGACCGTTGCGAGCGCATCGGCCGCGTGCCGCGATCTCACGCTCGCGGCGTTTCACCATGGCGCGATGCGCATCTACACGGGCGACGACATCGTAGGCGTGGAGGTGGGCGGAGCCGTGAAGAACGTGCTGGCCATTGCCACGGGCATATCCGACGGCCTCGCGCTCGGCCTGAACGCGCGTGCCGCGCTCATTACGCGCGGCCTGGCCGAGATGACGCGGCTCGGCGTCGCCCTCGGCGGGCGGCCGGAAACGTTCATGGGGCTCACGGGCCTTGGCGATCTGATTCTCACCGCAACGGGCGATCTTTCGCGCAACCGTACCGTCGGCGTGCAACTCGCCGCGGGGCGCACGCTCGACGATATCCTCGGGCAACTCGGCCATGTGGCCGAGGGCGTGCGATGCGCGCAAGCGGTACTCGCGATCGCGCGTGAGCATGGCGTGGATGTGCCGATCACGGAAGCCGTCTGCCGCGTGCTGTTCGAAGGCGTCGCACCGTGCGACGCCGTGAGCGCGCTGCTCAAGCGCGATGCGCGCTCGGAGTCCCGTCCCGCGTCCTGAGCGCGGGTGGCGCCGCATCGTCCAGCCGAACGGGCCCCCGTACCTGTATGGTCCGCTCGTTCGGCTTCATTCAATCGCCCCCTTCGAAGCCGGCCTGACGCCATGCTTCGAATACGACGACTGCCACCGTATTCGACAGATTGAGACTGCGGTTGTCCGGGCGCATCGGCAACCGCACGCGCCGCTCGGCTTGGAACTGCTCGAGCACGGAGGCGGGCAGGCCACGCGTCTCCGCGCCGAACACGAACCAGTCGCCTGGCTCGAAGCGATGGCCGTGAAAGCGGCTCGCGCCGCGTGTCGTGAAAGCGAACATCCGTTGCGGATCGGGCGACTCGTCGGCTAAAAGTGCTTCCCAGTTTCGATGCACGCGCATCTGTGCGTATTCGTGATAATCGAGCCCGGCACGCCGCATTTTCGCGTCGTCGAGCGGGAAGCCTAGCGGCTCGACAAGATGCAGCCGTGCCCCGGTGTTGGCGCAAAGCCGGATGACGTTGCCGGTGTTTGGCGGGATTTCGGGTTCGACGAGAACGACGTTGAACATGTGTGCTCAGAGTGCCAAATGAAGGTGCAGGCTTCGCCCGCGTGAATGTTCGGACCGTTCGCGGTTCGCGTGCGGATCCGCTCAATCTCTCGGCGTGCGCAGCGCGACGAAGTTCGTGACGCGCTGCGCGCCGGCCGCCTTGAGCGCCCGCGCGGCGGCCTCGAGGGTCGAGCCCGAGGTCATCACATCGTCGACGAGCGCAACGTGCGCGCCCGCGACCGGCCGCGTCACCGCGAACGCATCGCCGACGTTGCGCCGCCTCGCGTCGAGGTCGAGCTTCGACTGCGGCGCCGTATGCGCGACGCGGCGCAGGAGCGTGGCATCGGCGCGCACGCCGAGCAGGCGCGCGAGCGGCTTCGCGATCTCCCACGCCTGGTTGTAACCGCGCTCGACGAGTCGCTCGTGCGCGAGCGGCACCGGCGCGACCACCTCGGGGTTCGGCTCGCGATCGAACTCGTCTTGTGCTCGTTGCGCGAGCCGCGCGGCGAGCTCGCGTGCCACGAACAGGCGCCGCCTGAACTTTAGCGCGAGCGCCAGCCGGTCGAGCGGCGGACGATAATCCGCAAGCGCGAGCGTGGCGTCGAAAGGCGGCGGCAGCCGCTCGCAGCGCACGCACACGTAGTGCGGCCTGCCGCGTATCCCGGCGCGTCCGCCGGCGTGCGCGGCCGCGAGGGGGAGCGCGCAGACACGGCAGCGCTGCCTTGGCTCGTTCCAGTACGCAGCGTCGCATCCGCGACACAACGCCCATTGCGACATATTGCCGCATAATGCGCCGCACAGCGCGCAGGCCTGGGGCAGCGCAAGACGAGCAACGCACAAGAGCATCCGTGCCGGAAACGCAAGTGGCATAGGGCCGCCGGCACGTCGCGGGGCATCGCCGGCCGGCGCTTCGAACGATGCCGGACGGCGCGCGCGCATCGGCTTTTTCCTCGCTGGACTCGCTGGAGCGAGCGAGTATACTTCGGGCTCTTCGCCAGATCGACCGACATGTCCTCCACACCCGCTAAGTCTGGCCGTCCGGCCTATGATTCCAGGCTTGTGCGGCGAATCTTCGATCGTCGCGCCGAGACGTTCGGCGAGGTGTCGTTCCTGCCTCGCGAGATAGCGGATCGCATGCGGGAGCGGCTCGATTACATCAAGATGAAGCCCACGAGCGTGCTCGATGCGGGGTGCGGCAGCGGTGACGATATGCCGCTCCTGCGCGCGCGCTTTCCCGAGGTCCCGGTGTTCGGCACCGATCTCTCGCATGCGATGCTGGCGCGCGCCGCGCAGCAAGGCCGCGGCGAGACGAACTGGCGGCGCCTGTTGCCAGCGCCGCTCCAGCGCGCGCTCGGTGCGCCCGGCGCGCGCCTTGCGCAAGCCGACTTCGCCGCGTTGCCGTTCGCGCCCGGCGCTTTCGATTTCATCTGGTCCAACCTTGCGCTGCATTGGCATGCGCGGCCCGATCTCGTCTTCCCCGAATGGCAGCGCGTGCTCAGCGTGGGCGGGCTGCTGATGTTCAGCACGCTCGGCCCGGATACGCTGCGCGAGCTGCGCGGCGCGTATGCCGAGGTCGAGGCGGCGCACGGCATCGCGAGTCGCGCGCACGTGATCGATTTCGTCGATATGCACGACCTCGGCGACATGCTCGTCGAATCCGGGTTCGAGATCCCGGTCATGGATCAGGAAACGCTGACGGTCACCTACAAGTCGCCCGAGTCGCTGCTCGCGGACGTGCGCCGCTGGGGCGCCTACCCGTTCGAGCGCGAGCGTGCCGGGCGCGCCTCGCGGCGGCTGCATCGGGCCTTGCTTGCGGCGCTCGACGCGAGAAGGGGAGCCGACGGCACGATCGCGCTGACGTTCGAAGTCATCTACGGACATGCATGGAAGGCGGTACCGCGCACGACGCCGGAAGGGCACGGCATCGTGCGTATAGAGGACATCGGCCGCAGGCGCTTGCCCTAGTCGGCCACGGGATTGACGGTGGCCGGCGCCGTAGCCGCATGTGGCGGGCGCGGCGAATTGGGGAAAGCCCTGGGATGACTCGGCGCTTTCTTGTCGCGGTTAATACTGTTTCCGTCGGGATCGCAACGCACGTTGCAAGGGCTTCGAGATGAAGGGGTGAAAAGCGCGCAAAGGCTTGTCGCGCCTGGGTTGCGAGGCGATTGCCGCTTGCTTGTGGATGCCATTGAACGCGCCTATAATGCGTCAGTTTGTCGCCTTGGGAACCCCACGACACAAGGCGGCGAGCCCCGAGACGCGCGGTATGCGAATGGCATGCGCAGGAGGCAGCATTGGAAGCAACGACCCTGCTGACGAATGCGGAGCCGGTCCTGGAGGACTGGTTGATGAGGCGCAACTGCTCGGTATCGCCGCGGCAGTTCGTATGGTTCTACGCGTCGCTGGCCATCTGCTCGCTGGCGATCGCGATGTTGCTGGTCGTATGCGGCGCCTGGCTCGTTTTGCCGTTCACGGGCATCGAGCTGCTGGCGGTGGGCGCCGCGTTTTTGATTTATGCACGTCACGCGGTCGATTACGAACGCATCCGTCTCTTCCCGAGCCGGCTCGTGATCGAGCAGGTGAGTGCAGACCGGTTGACGCAATTCGAATTCAATCCGCGCTGGGTGCGGGTCGAGCCGGGAGCATCGCCGCGCGATCCGATCACCCTGGTGTCGCGCGGACAGGCGGTCGCCGTCGGGCAGCATCTCGCGTTTTATCGGCGCGCGCAGTTCGCGGACGAACTGCGCACTGCGCTGCGCAGATGCGGGTAGCGGGGGCGAGGGGGTTTGAATGGAAATTTTGGGTAAGGAAGCTATGAAAACAATCAAGCGAGCCCTCGCGGGCGTGCTGGCCGCAAGCGGGCTCATCGTTGCCGGCGCCGCATGGGCAGTCGGCGACAGCCCGGGCGGCCCGGCCGTCAACGAGATCAACCTCCAACCGCCCGTGACGAAAATCGCCGAGGAGCTGTATCACCTCCATACGATGATGCTGATCCTCTGCACGCTGATCTTCGTCGGCGTGTTCGGGGTGATGTTCTATTCGATCTTCGCGCACCGCAAGTCGAAGGGCCACAAGGCCGCCAATTTCCATGAAAGCACGACGGTCGAAATCATCTGGACCATCGTGCCGTTCATCATCGTCGTGCTGATGGCGCTGCCGGCCACCCGTACCGTCGTCGCGATGAAGGACACGAGCAACGCCGACGTCACGATCAAGGTCACCGGCTACCAGTGGAAGTGGGGCTACGACTACGTGAAGGGGCCGGGCGAGGGCATCAGCTTCGTTTCGACGCTCACGACGCCGCGCAGCGCCGTGAACGGCACCACGCCGATCAGCGACACTTACCTGCAGGAAGTCGACAACCCCCTCGTGGTGCCGGTCGGCAAGAAAGTGCGCATCATCACGACGGCCGACGACGTCGTCCACTCGTGGTACGTGCCCGCGTTCGGCGTGAAGCAGGATGCGATTCCCGGTTTCGTGCGCGACACCTGGTTCAAGGCGGAAAAGACCGGCACGTTCCGCGGCTTTTGTACGGAGCTGTGCGGCAAGGAGCACGCGTACATGCCCGTCGTCGTGGAAGTGAAGTCGGACGAAGACTACGCGAAGTGGGTCGACGACCAGAAAAAGAAAATGGCCGCGGCCAGCGACGATCCGAACAAGACCTATACGCTTGCCGAACTGAAGGCGCGCGGCGAGAAGGTGTACGCGGCCAACTGCGCCGCCTGCCACCAGCCGACCGGCAAGGGCGCGGGCACGTTCCCGGCGCTCGATGGCAGCAAGATCGTCAACGGCCCGATCGCCGAACATGTGAGCATCGTCCTCAACGGCAAGAACGCGATGCCGAACTGGGGCAAGACGCTCAACGACGTCGAAATCGCCTCGGTCGTCACGTTCGAACGCAATGCATGGGGCAACCACACCGGCGATATCCTGCAGCCGCGCCAAGTGGCCGACGCCCGCAACGGTAAGTTGCCGCAAGGCGGCGGGACACAGGCGGGCGCACCGGCCGAGGGCGCGCCGCAAGCGAGCGCGCCGCAGGCCAGCGTCGCCCCTTCGCAGCATCAGCCGGAAGCGGCGGCAGCCCACGCGAGCGCGCAAGCCGCCCGCCGTGCTGCCGTGGCCCCGGCGGCTTGACGTGTCGCACAGTCGGTGCATGCACTATTCGCTCTAGGAGATTTTCATGTCTAGCATCGGACACGATGTAGCCGCGGGTCACGGCCACGCGCATGACGACCACGCTCATGCGACGCCGCATGGCTGGCGTCGGTGGCTCTTCGCCACCAATCACAAGGACATCGGGACGATGTACCTGTTGTTCTCGTTCACGATGTTCCTGTCGGGCGGCGTTGCGGCGCTGATGATCCGCGCCGAGCTCTTCGAGCCGGGCCTGCAGATCATGCGCCCCGAGTTCTTCAACCAGCTCACCACCATGCACGGGCTCATCATGGTGTTCGGCGCGATCATGCCGGCATTCGTGGGCTTCGCGAACTGGATGATTCCGCTGCAGATCGGCGCGGCCGACATGGCCTTCGCGCGGATGAACAACTTCAGCTTCTGGCTGCTGCCGGTGGCCGCGGTGCTGCTCGTCGGCTCGTTCTTCGCGCCGGGCGGCGCGACGGCCGCGGGCTGGACGCTCTATGCGCCGCTTTCGACGCAGATGGGCCCGGGCATGGACTTCGCGATCTTCGCGGTGCACATCATGGGCGCGTCGTCGATCATGGGCAGCATCAACATCATCGTGACGATCCTGAACATGCGCGCACCGGGCATGACGCTGATGAAGATGCCGATGTTCGTCTGGACGTGGCTCATCACGGCGTACCTGCTGATCGCGGTGATGCCGGTGCTCGCCGGCGCGATCACGATGGTGCTGTTCGACCGCCACTTCGGCACGTCGTTCTTCAACGCGGCAGGCGGCGGCGATCCGGTGATGTACCAGCACATCTTCTGGTTCTTCGGGCACCCCGAGGTGTACATCATGATCCTGCCTGCGTTCGGCATCGTGTCGCAGGTAATCCCGGCGTTCTCGCGCAAGCCGCTTTTCGGCTATAGCTCGATGGTCTATGCCACGGCCTCGATCGCGATCCTCTCGTTCATGGTCTGGGCGCACCACATGTTCGTGACCGGCATGCCGGTCACGGGCCAGCTCTTCTTCATGTACGCGACCATGCTGATCGCCGTGCCGACGGGCGTGAAGGTGTTCAACTGGATGGCCACGATGTGGCGCGGCTCGCTGACGTTCGAGACGCCGATGCTGTTCGCTATCGGCTTCCTGTTCGTGTTCACGATGGGCGGCTTCACGGGCCTGATGCTCGCAATGGCGCCGCTCGACATCCAGTACCACGGTACCTACTTCGTCGTCGCGCACTTCCACTATGTGCTCGTGGCCGGTTCGTTATTCGCGCTCTTCGCGGGCTGGTATTACTGGGCACCGAAGTGGACGGGCTGGATGTATAACGAGACGCGCGGCAAGATTCACTTCTGGGCGTCGATGATCTTCTTCAACCTGACGTTCTTCCCGATGCACTTCGTCGGTCTGGCGGGCATGCCGCGCCGCTATGCGGACTATCCGGCGCAGTTCACCGACTGGAACCAGGTGGCGACGATCGGCGCGTTCGGCTTCGGCCTGGCGCAGGTGTACTTCCTGTTCGCCGTCGTGCTGCCGTGTTACCGCAGCGGCGGCGAGCTCGAGAAGGCCGCCGACAAGCCGTGGGATGGCGCGACGGGTCTGGAATGGACGGTGCCGAGCCCGGCTCCGTTCCACACCTTCGAGAATCCGCCGACGGTGGAGTAACAGGCAGTTGCGAGGCGCAGGGTGGGCGGCAGTGCCCGCCCTGCCACGAAACATATGACGAGCATGACAGACGACTCACAAAAAAGACGTACCCTCGCGCGGATGCGGGCTCGGAACCTGCGACTCGCCACCATTCTGATCGGTATCGTCGCCGTCTTTTTTGTGGGCGCCGTCGTAAGGCAGTGGCTGTTCGGCTGATGGGAGCGCGCGGCGTGCAAGACGAAGGCAAAAGCAGTTTCGCCAGAACGATGAAAGCGGTGCTGTGGTCGTTCTTCGGCGTGCGCAGAGGACGCGACCATGCGGCTGACGCGTCGCAGCTCAACCCGCTGCACGTGATCGCGGCGGCGGTGATTGCGGCGGCCGTGTTCATCGCGCTGCTGATCGCGATCGTGCATGTGGTGGTGGGCTGACTGACCGGCTCGCGGGGTGTGAAGGGTGGTGGCCGCAGGGCATGTTCCAGGCGGCGAATCGAAGCTTGAAAGCGACGCGGCGCCGGCATCGATGCGCTGGCGGCAAGCTGGATGTCAGAACAATTGGACTGAAGTGGAGAATTCAACAATGAGCGGTCAAAACGAGAGCCCGTATTACTTCGTGCCGAATCCATCGCGGCACCCGGTCACGGCGGCCGTTGGCCTCTTGATCATGCTCGGCTCGCTTGGGCTTTGGCTCAATGCGACGCCCTGGGCCCCCTTTACGATGCTGATCGGGCTGCTCTGGGTGCTGTTCGTGCTGTGGCATTGGTTCGGCGATGCCATTTCCGAATCGGAAGGCGGCATGTACGGCAAGCGTGTCGATACGTCGTTCCGCTGGAGCATGAGCTGGTTCATCTTCTCGGAAGTCATGTTCTTCGCCGCGTTCTTTGGGGCGCTCTTCTACGCGCGCCAGATCGCGATGCATGAACTCGGCAGCCTGGACTACAAGCTGATCTGGCCGGACTTCAGCGCCGTATGGCCGAACATGGGCCCGGCGGCACTGGCCGGTCACTTCAAGTCGATGACGCCCTGGCCGGTACCGACGATCAACACGGCACTGCTGCTCAGTTCCGGTGCGACGCTGACCGTTTCCCACCATGCGCTGCGCGACAATCATCGGACGAAGGCGATCGTCTGGCTGGCCGCGACGGTTTTGCTCGGTATCGTGTTCCTGTTCATGCAGGGCTTCGAGTACTTCCACGCCTATAACGAGCTGAACCTCACGCTCTCGTCGGGCATCTACGGCTCGACGTTCTTCCTGCTGACGGGTTTCCACGGCTTCCACGTGTTCCTCGGCGGCACGATGCTCACCGTCGTGCTCGTGCGTCTGATCCGCGGCCACTTCACGGCTGAGCACCACTTCGCGTTCGAAGGCGCTGCGTGGTACTGGCACTTCGTCGACGTTGTCTGGCTTGGCCTTTACGTCGTCGTCTACTGGCTGTGACGACGAGGGGGGCGCTCCCCCCCTCGTCGATGCGGATGCGGGAATGCCGGCGTGCGGCGAAATGTCGCGGCATGCCGGGTGCCCGAATGTCGGATTTCAGCGCGGCGCCGCCTTCGAGTCGATCGAGGCGGCGTTTGCGTTTCTGTGCTCAGTGGCCGAGCGGTACCTGGCTGTACTGAATCCAGCCGAGCCAGTGAGCGATCAGAAGGAAGAGGAACAGCGTGATCGACAGGCCGACGCGTGTCGCGAGCGACCAGACCATCCGCTTCGTTCTGCCACGGTCGTGCATCATGAAGTACAGCGCGGATACCATGCTGGCGACGATGAGGATGAAGGCGATAGCTACGATGAAGTGCATGGAATCAACGAAAGGTCGGGAAACCGAAACCGGAACAATGACGATATCCGCAATTATCGCACCCGCAGGCCCTTGCCGGATGCCCGCCGACCATGCGCAGCCGGCCGGGCGGGCGCCGTTTGCCTCTGGTGTGGCGGGCGCCCGGGGGCGGGCATGAAGTTTCGTCTCGTTCCCGCGCTGCTGATTCTGGTCGCCATGGCCATTACGATCCGGCTTGGTTTCTGGCAGCGCGACCGCGCGCATCAGAAGGAGGCGATCGAGGCCCGCATCGAGCAGTTCGAGCATGCACCGCCGCAGACGGTGACGAAAGCGCCGATTGCGGCCGGCGCGATCGAATATCACCGTGTGCGGGCGTATGGGCGCTTCATGCCGGAGCACGTCGTCTACCTCGACAATCGGCCCTATCGCGACCAGCCGGGCTTTTACGTCGTCATGCCGCTCGCGCTGACCGACGGCGGCCATGTGCTCGTCAATCGCGGCTGGCTGCCGCGCAATGCCGACGTGCGCACGGCCATCGCGCCCTACCGGACGCCCACCGGCGATGTCTGGGTGGAGGGCATCGCGCGGACCAATGCTTCGCGCGCATTCGAGCTCGGCGAGGGCGGGTCGGCGCCGCGACAGGCCATTCGTCAGAATCTCGACGTCGATGCGTTCTCCGCCGAAACGCACTTGCAGCTGCAATCGTTCGTGATCCAGCAGACGAACGACACTGGCGATGCGCTGGTGCGCGACTGGCCTGCGCCGACCCTGGGCGTCGAGCGCAACTACGGCTATATGCTGCAGTGGTGGGGCATGGCCGCCGCGGCGCTCGTGTTCGGCCTGTACGCGGCGCGCCGCGCCGCAAGGAAACCAACGATTTGAAGAGGGCTCCCGTTTTGCCGATGTCATCTCCGAACCCCGATCGCTCCAACCGCTCCGATGGCGCCAGCCGAGCCGATGACGGCCCGGCCCGAGCCGGCCGCGGCAGACAAGAAGCCCCGGGCGCCCCCGGTGCTCCGGCTCGCGGCTCCTGGCAGCGCGGCCGGTGGATGGTGCTGCTGCTCGCGCTCGTGTGCGCGGCGCCCGTCATCGCGTCGTATCTTGCCTATTACGTCTTCAAGCCGAGCCACGGCACAACCAACTACGGCACGCTCATCGAGCCGCAGCGCCCGATTCCCGAGAGCCTCGTCGTCACGGACGAGGCCGGCAAGCCGATGAGCTTCAGCGCCTTGCGCGGCCGATGGATCATGATCGCCGTGGATGCGAGCGCTTGTGACAAGGCCTGTGCGACGAAGCTTTATTTCATGCGCCAGATTCGCGCAACGCAGGGCGGCGAGCGCGAGCGGATGCTCACGGTCTGGCTGCGCACGGACGCGCAGCCGGTGCCCGACGTGATCAAGACTGCCTATGCGGGCACGCAGATGTTCGTGGCGGACCCGGCGGCCGTCGCGGCCTGGATGCCCGCGGATAGCGGCACGCGCGTGGCCGATCACATCTATCTCGTCGATCCGAACGGCAACCTCATGATGCGTTTCCCCAAGGATCCGAATCCGAGCAAGGTGAAAGGCGACATCACGAAACTGCTGAAGTGGTCGAGCATCGGCTAAGCCGCGTGCCAGCGCTTCGTTAGAGGTCCGACATGTTTTTAGTGCAATTGGGGTTGATCGGTCTTTGCATCGCGCTCTTGCCGCTCAGCTACGTCTGGGTGAAGGCGAGCGACGACAAATTTCGCAAGCTCGTCTGGGTCACGACGTTTCTCACGCTCGATCTCGTCATGTTCGGGGGCTTCACGCGGCTCACCGACTCGGGACTCGGGTGCCCGGACTGGCCGGGGTGCTACGGCACGGCGTCGCCTTTCGTCGCCCACGCCCAGATCGCGGCTGCTCACGCAGCGCTGCCGAGCGGGCCCGTCAGCATGACGAAGGCCTGGA
The DNA here is from genome assembly GCF_034424545.1 of Trinickia caryophylli. Taxonomy (NCBI): domain Bacteria; kingdom Pseudomonadati; phylum Pseudomonadota; class Betaproteobacteria; order Burkholderiales; family Burkholderiaceae; genus Trinickia; species Trinickia caryophylli. Next base: position 2,665,978 of record NZ_CP139970.1, read on the forward strand.
TCGAGATGATCCACCGCTACTTCGCGATGGCGATCGGCGTGCTGATCATCGCGCAGACGCTCATCGCCTGGGTGGCGCGTATCAAGCGGCGGCCGCTGCACGTCTCGCCATGGTGGCCGACCGCGCTGCTCGCTCTGATCGGCGTACAGGGCGCTTTCGGTGCGTTCACGGTCACGATGAAGCTGCAGCCCGTGATCGTCACAACCCATCTGTTGCTCGGTCTTGCCCTGCTCGGGGCGCTTGCCTGGCTCGCGGCCCGCATGACGCCGATCCCGGCGCTCGAGCCGGGCACCGCCCGCTATCGCGCAGCCGCGTTCGCCGGCCTCGCGCTGCTCGCCGTGCAGATCGCGTTGGGCGGTTGGGTCAGTACCAACTACGCGGTGCTCGCATGTACGGATTTTCCGACCTGCAACGGCCAGTGGCTGCCGCCGATGGATTTCGCGCAGGGTTTTCACCTCTGGCGCGCGCTCGGCATGACCGGCGATGGCGACGTGATCACACAGGACGCGCTCGTGGCGATCCACTGGACGCACCGCAGCTTCGCGTTTGTCGTCGCGGCCTATCTCGCCTGGCTCGCGCTGCAACTGCGCCGTTTCCCGTCGCTGCGGCGGCCGGCGCTCGGCATGCTGGCCGTGCTCGCGCTTCAGTTCGCCACGGGCCTCTCGAACATCGTGCTGCAATGGCCGCTGCCGATCGCGGTGGCTCACAACGGCGGAGCCGCGGTCCTGCTCGTTTTGCTCGTTGTGCTAAACTTTCGCACCGCTGCGCGAGCTGAAGGCAGCATCGCCCCCGCCCCGCTGGCGTCATGGCTCGCGACACCGCGCCCGCGTGATTCCGAGTGATTCCCCCATGGACAGCACAACGCTCCCCCACAGCCTCGGCTCCCGGTTTTCGCAGTATTTCGCGCTGACGAAGCCGCGCGTGACGCAACTCGCGGTCTTTTGCGCCGTCATCGGCATGTTCCTGTCCACGCCCGGCATGGTGCCGTGGACGGTGTTGCTCGGCGGCACGATCGGCATCTGGCTGCTCGCCGGCGCCGCATTCGCGATCAACTGCCTCGTCGAACAGAAGGTCGACGCCATGATGAGGCGCACCGCGTGGCGGCCTTCCGCGCGCGGCGAGATCACCACGGCCCAGATCCTCGTCTTTTCGGCTGTACTCGGCGGTCTCGGCATGTGGACGCTCTACACGTTCACGAATGCGCTGACGATGTGGCTCACGCTCGCGACGTTCGTGGGCTACGCCGTCATCTACACGCTGCTGCTCAAGCCGGCCACGCCGCAGAACATCGTGATCGGCGGCGCATCGGGCGCCATGCCGCCCGCGCTGGGCTGGGCCGCGGTGACGGGCGCGGTACCCGGCGACGCCTGGATCCTCGTGCTCATCATTTTCGTCTGGACGCCGCCGCATTTCTGGGCGCTCGCGCTCTACCGGCGCCAGGATTACGAGAACGCCGGCCTGCCGATGTTGCCGAATACGCATGGCGAGCAGTTCACGCGGCTGCACATCCTGCTCTATACGATCATTCTCTTCGTCGTCTCGCTCATGCCCTTTATCTCGCGCATGAGCGGAATCGTCTATCTCGTCTCGGCAGTGCTCCTCGGCGCGATCTTCCTCGCCTATGCCTGGAAGATCTACCGCGGCTACTCCGACGCGCTGGCGCGCAAGACTTTCCGTTATTCGATCGTCTATCTCTCGTTGCTGTTCGCCGCGCTTCTCGTGGATCACTATGCGCGCGCGCTGATCGGCGCATGAGAGTTTTCCCGTCCATGCTCAAGAACCCGCTCGTGCGCCGCGCACGCGCCTTGCTCGCGGTCGGCCTGCTAGGCGGTGTGCTCGCCGTGGCCGGCTGCGGCAAGCAGGCGCCGGCATTCCAGAACCTCGATATCACGGGTAACTCGCAGTTCGGCACGACCTTCGCGTTGCCGGACACGGCCGGCAAGATGCGCACGCTCGAGGAGTTCAAGGGCAAGGCGGTCGTGCTCTTTTTCGGCTACACGCATTGTCCCGACGTCTGTCCGACGACGATGGCCGAGCTCTCGCAAGCGATGCAGCAGCTCGGTTCCGACGCGGGGCGCGTGCAGGTGCTCTTCGTCACCGTCGATCCGGCGCGCGATACGGCCCAGGTGCTTTCGCAGTACGTTGCAGCCTTCAATCCCTCGTTCGTGCCCATCCGGCCGAACGACGCGCAACTGGCGAAGCTCGCGAAGGATTTCCGCGTTTATTACGCGAAGGTCCCGGGCAAGACGCCCGACAGCTACACGATGGATCACACGGCGGCGAGCTACGTTTTCGATCCTTCGGGCAAACTGCGGCTCTTCGCGCGCGATGGGCAAGGCGTGGACCCATGGGTCCACGACCTGAAACTACTGCTCGATTGATCCGCGGGCATCCGGGCCGCGGCGCTTCGCCGCACGAAGGCCGGCCGCCCAGCGCCGGCGGGCCTTGCAGGCGTCGCGCCGCGGCGCAGCATATCGATATGCCATCATCGTATTTCTCATCGTCTTGCCCCTGTGAGACGATGATTTCCCCTGTTTTTCCGTCGTAGTTCTCCTCCCATCAAGAAAGCGAGTTCTTCATGCAGTTCAAAACGCTTCCCCATACGCTCGTCAAGGTTCTCTTCGCAGCCGCGGCCGGTGCCGCATTGATCACGGGCACCGCTGCGCGGGCGGAAGACAAGCCCATCAAGGTCGGCGTCATCAGTGGCCCCGATTCTCAAACGTGGGCCGTCGTCAAGAAAGTGGCCAAAGAGAAGGAAGGCCTCGACGTGAAGATCGTCGAGTTCAGCGATTACGTGCAGCCGAACGCCGCGCTCGATGCAGGTGATCTCGACGCTAACGCTTTTCAGCACAAGCCCTATCTCGACAGCCAGATCAAACAGCGCGGCTACAAGCTCGTGAGCGTGGGCCTCACCTATATTTCGCCGCTGGGCATCTACTCGAAGAAGCTCAAGTCGCTCAAAGATCTGCCGCAAGGCGCGAAAGTGTCGCTGCCGAACGATCCCTCGAATGAAAATCGCGCTCTGTTGTTGCTGCAGGCGCAAGGTGTCATCAAGCTGAAGGCGGGAGCGGGCACGAACGGCAACAGCGCCACGCCGCTCGACATCGAGTCGAATCCGAAGAAGATCAAGCTGATCGAGCTCGACGCCGCGCAACTGCCGCGCTCGCTCTCCGATGTGGACGCCGCGGCGATCAACACCAACTACGCGCTGTCCGCCGGGCTGCAGCCGGCCAGGGATGCCATCGCGCGCGAGGACGTGCACAGCCCTTACGCGAATTTGATCGCGGTGCGCGCGCAGGACAAGGACAAGCCCTGGGTGAAGAAGCTGGTGGCGGCTTACCAGTCCGAGCAGGTACGCCAGTTCATCAACACCGAATTCAAGGGCGCGGTCGTTCCGTCGTTCTGATCGGGCATCGCGCCCCGGCACCGCACTCGCGGGCAGCGCCGCGCTCGACGCTGTTCTGTCGAACCGACGCAATTCCGCCATCGAAACGCCGCAGCATGACGCTGTGGCGTTTTTTTTTGCGACCAAGCCGCCGTCGTTGCGGGGCGTTTTCTCATACGTTTAGCACTGGTTCTAAACGTTGGCCGCGGGATAAGGGTAAATCCCGACTGAAACCGGGCGCGCAAAAGCAGGGCGGGGAGGTCGAAAACCCTTGTCAGTCAAGGCATTGGACGCTTTCGGGTGCGGCGACGCCGGTAAATTGACTGGTACTAATCTGGTTATATAATGGGCTCCGAAATTGCGGACCAATTCGGTGGGGAGGGCGATAGTCCCTCAGACCATGGCGCGCCGCAGGCGCCGCATCGAGTCCGTCTGCCCGTGGTACCTCGCATCACCCTGAAATGACATCCCCCATGCTCAAAGGAAACATTCTGACGCCCGACGGCTGGATTCACGGCGCGCTCGAACTCGAGGCGGGCCGTATCCGCTCGATCGAGGGCGAGTGCGCCGATCCGTCGAAGAACGACAGTCCCTATATCCTCCCCGGTTTCATCGATCTGCATGTACATGGCGGCGGCGGCGCGGACGTCATGGAGGCGGGCGATGCGATCGAGACGATTGCACGCACGCACGCGCGCCACGGCACGACGAGCCTGCTGGCGACTACGATGACAGCTCCCCGCGACGAACTGATGGCTGTCGTCGCAGGGCTTGGCCATGCCGCGCGCACGCGTGCGCCGGGGGGCTCGCGCGTGCTCGGGGTTCACCTCGAGGGCCCGTATATCAACCCCGGCAAGCTCGGCGCACAGCCTGACGCAGCCGTTTCGGCGGCACTCGACGAAGTTCTGAAATACCTGTCGATCGCACCGGTCCGCGTCGTGACGCTGGCCCCCGAAATCGCGGGCCATATGGAAATCATTTCCGAGATGGCTGCGCGCGGCGTGCGCGTGCAACTCGGCCATTCGCTCGCGACCTATGACGATGCGGTGGCCGCGCTGAAGCACGGCGCCTGCGGCTTCACGCATTTGTTCAATGCGATGTCGCCGATGCATCACCGCAATCCGGGTCTTGTCGGCGCGGCGTTTGCGCATGCCGAGTACGCCGAGATCATTCCCGACTTGCTGCACGTTCATCCGGGCGCCATTCGCGCGGCATTGCGTGCGATCCCGCGCCTTTACGTGGTGACCGACAGTACGTCCGCCACGGGCATGCCCGACGGCGAGTACCGCCTCGGCAGCCAGCACGTGACCAAGTGTCTCGGTGGCGTGCGTCTGGCCGACGGCACGCTCGCGGGCAGCACCCTGACGATGGATGATGCGCTGCGCAATCTGGTCTCGCTCGGTCTGCCGCTTGCCGACGTCTCGAACCGTCTGTCGCGCTACGCGGCCGATTACCTCGGTATAGAGGATCGCGGCCGCCTTGCGCGCGGCGCATGGGGCGACATCGTCGTGTTCGAGCGCGATCTAACACTGGCGGCCACCTACGTCGAAGGAGAGATGATTGTCGAATATGCTTAGCGAGGCGCTTGCCGCGGGCGCCGCCGTTGCCGCGCAATGCGCCGATACCTCGCGTGTCGAAGCGCTCGCCGCCGTGCTGGCCAGCCAGCCGCGCCATGTGGCGCTGACGGTCGCGCGCGGCAGCTCCGACCATGCGGCAAGCTATTTCGCGAGTCTGGCGATGAGCCGCATCGGCATTCCGGTGGCATCGCTGCCGATGTCGATCGCCACGTTGCAGGCGGCGCCGCTGCGCGTGGCGGGCGAACTCGCGATCGCCTTCTCGCAATCGGGCAAGAGCCCGGACCTCGTGGGCACGATGGCGTCGCTGCGCAGCGCCGGCGCGCTCACCGTGGCGTGCGTCAACGCTCCGCGGTCGGATCTCGCCGATGCCTGCGAATGGCATTTGCCGCTCATGGCCGGCCCCGAGCGCTCGGTGGCCGCGACCAAGAGCTATATAGCGATGCTTTCGCTGTCGGCGCAGCTCGTGGCGTTCTGGCAGCGCGACACCGAATTGCTCGACGCCGTGCGCGCGCTGCCCGCAACGCTCGATGCGGCTGCGTCGCTCGACTGGTCGGCCGCGATCGACGCGCTGCGCGACGCCGAGCGCATGTTCGTGATCGGCCGAGGCCCCGGCCTCGCAATCGCGCAGGAAGCCGCGCTCAAGTTCAAGGAAACGTCCGGTATTCAAGCCGAGGCGTTCTCGAGCGCCGAGGTGCGCCACGGGCCGATGGAACTGATCGATCGCGATTACCCGCTGCTCGTCTTCGCTCCGCGCGGGCCGGAGCAAGAGGGGCTCGTGCGTCTGGCATCGGACATGCGCGCGCGCGGTGCGCGGGTATTGCTTGCCGCCCCGCCGGGTACGGAGCAAGCGTCACTGCCGCTCGCGGCGACGCGTCACGTGGCGCTCGATCCGATTGCCGCGATTCAGTCGTTTTATGTCATGGCCGCCGAGCTGGCGGCCGCGCGCGGTCGCGATCCCGATCAGCCGCGCTATCTGAACAAGATCACCGAAACCCACTGAGCGAGAAATGCGGATGGAACGAGCTGAGGAGTCCCGATTGATCACACTGGACGGCATCGTCTTGCGGGCACCGTTGACCGGCCCGGTCGTTGCACTGGCTGACGTGCCGGACCCCGTCTTCGCGGGCGGGATGTTCGGCGACGGAATCGGCATCGATCCGCTCGACGGGCGCCTCGTCGCCCCCTGCGATGGCGTCATCACGCATCTCGCCCGCACCGGCCACGCGGTGACGATGCAAACCGCCGAAGGCGCCGAGATCCTGCTGCATGTCGGCATCGACACGGTCGAACTCGATGGTCAGGGATTCGTCGCGAAAGTGGCGCAGGGTGCGCAGGTCAAGGCGGGCGATCTGCTGATCGAGTTCGATCAGGACTTCGTCGCGCGCAAGGCGCCGAGCCTCGTATCGGTGATGGCGGTCGCGAACTCGGATGCGTTCGAGGTCATCGAACGCGCCGGTACGCCGGGTCGCGGCATCGTCAAGGCCGGCGAGCCGCTGCTGGTGCTGCGCGCCAGGACGGCCGCCGCCGTGGGCGCGTCCCGGGCACCGGCGCGGGCGGAGCAGACGCATACCGCGCGTGAAATCGTGCTGTCGCAGCCGGGCGGCTTACATGCACGGCCGGCCGCGCGTGCGAGAGAGGCGGTGCGCGGGCTCGATGCGCGTGTCGAGTTGCGGCACGGCGGCCGCGAGGCCAACGTCGAAAGCGTCGTTGCGTTGATGGCGCTCGGGGCCGGCGAGGGGGCGACCGTCGAAGTGCGGGGCGAGGGGCCCGACGCCGTTCAGGCCGTCGATGCGGTCGTACGCGAACTCTTGCGCGAGGTGCATGGCGAGTTCGAAGAGACGCCCGCCCGCATGAGTTCGCCGCCGCCGCGTCAGCCGGCCCGCGCGGCCGGCGCGCCGCTCGATCCGAACACGCTCGCCGGCGTGTGCGCCGCGCCCGGCATTGCGGTCGGCCTGCTCATGCGCTGGGACGACGCCGACGTGGACCCGCCGGAGGCTGCCGGCGGTACGCCCGCGGCGGAAAGCCGGCTGCTCGATCGGGCGCTCGCCGCCGTCGACGCGCAGTTGAATTCGACCGTGCGCGATGCTTCGCAGCGCGGCGCAGTGGGCGAAGCGGGCATTTTCGCCGTACATCGCGTGTTGCTCGAGGATCCGACGCTGATCGACACCGCGCGCGATCTGATCAGCCTCGGCAAGAGCGCCGGCTTCGCCTGGCGCGAGGCAATTCGCGCCCAGATCGCCGTGCTCGCGAACGTCGACGACCTCCTGCTCGCCGAGCGCGCGGCGGACCTGCGCGACATCGAAAAGCGCGTGCTGCGGGAACTCGGCTACGTGCGCGCGGATACGCGCGAATTCCCTCCTGACGCGGTGCTCGCGGCGGCGGAATTCACGCCATCCGATCTCTCGTCGATCGACCGGGCGCGCGTGGCGGGGCTCGTGATGGCGGGCGGCGGCGCGACGTCGCATGCCGCGATCATCGCGCGGCAACTCGGCATTCCCGCACTCGTGGCGGTAGGGGACGCGCTGCATGCGATACCGGACGGCACGCAGGTAGTCGTCGATGCGAGCGCGGGGCGGCTCGAATATGCCCCGACGGCGCTCGACGTCGAGCGGGCGCGGCTCGAGCGGCAACGCCTTGCCGGCGTGCGCGAGGCGAACCGACGCCTGTCGCAGCAGGCGGCCGAAACGGCGGATGGGCGGGCGATCGAGGTCGCCGCGAATATCGCCACGCTCGACGACGCGCGCATCGCGGTCGAGAACGGTGCCGATGCGGTGGGTCTGCTGCGCACCGAGCTGCTCTTCATTCATCGCGCGACGGCGCCGAGCGCACAAGAGCACCAGGAAAGCTATCAGCCGATCGTCGACGCGCTGAACGGGCGCACGGCGATCATCCGCACGCTCGACGTCGGTGCGGACAAGGAGGTGCCCTACCTGACGCTGCCGGCCGAAGCGAACCCGGCTCTCGGCCTGCGCGGCGTGCGTCTCGCGCAACTGCGCCCCGATCTGCTCGACGATCAGCTGCGCGGCTTGATCCGCGTGACGCCGCACGGCTCCGTACGGATCCTGTTGCCGATGGTGACCGACGCGAACGAGCTGATGCGCCTGCGTGCGCACATCGACGAACTCGCGCGCGCGGTGGGCCGCACGGATCCGGTCGAGGTGGGCGTGATGATCGAGGTGCCGTCGGCGGCGCTGCTTGCGGACCAGCTCGCACGCCATGCCGATTTCCTGTCGATCGGCACGAACGACCTCACGCAGTACACGCTCGCCATGGACCGCTGCCAGCCCGATCTGGCCGCGCAGGCGGACGGGCTCCACCCCGCCGTGCTGCGCCTGATCGATGCGACCACGCGCGGTGCGGCGAAGCACGGCAAGTGGGTTGGCGTATGCGGTGCGCTGGCGGGCGATCCGCTCGCGGTACCGCTGCTCGTCGGCCTTGGCGTGACCGAGCTTTCGGTCGACCCGGTTGCCGTGCCCGGCATCAAGGCGCGTGTGCGCCGCCTCGATTATCAACTGTGCCGGCAGCGCGCGCAGGATGCGCTGGAGCTCGAATCGGCCCAGGCGGTAAGAGCAGCAAGCCGCGAAATATGGCCGCTCGAGTAGCGCGCGTACGCGCTTCAAAAAGCGACTGAGATCGCGTTTCAAAGATAGACATCGACGACGAGAACGCAACGGAGGATTTGATGGATGCGAACCCATTCCTGAAAGTACAGCGCCTGGGACGGGCGCTGATGCTGCCGATTGCCGTGTTGCCGGTCGCAGGCATCCTGCTGCGGCTCGGCCAGGCGGACGTGCTGAACATCAAGATGATCGCCGACGCCGGCGGCACCATCTTCGACAACCTGCCGTTGCTGTTCGCCATCGGCGTGGCGGTGGGCTTCGCGAAGGACAACAACGGCGTGGCTGCGCTGGCCGGCGCGATCGGGTATCTGATCGAAGTGGCCGTGATGAAGGACATCAACGACAAGCTCAACATGGGCGTACTGTCGGGCATTATCGCGGGCATCGTGGCGGGGTTGCTCTACAACCGCTACAAGGACATCAAGCTGCCTGACTATCTCGCGTTCTTCGGCGGCAAGCGATTCGTGCCGATCGTGACCGGGCTCGTATGCGTGGTGCTCGGCATCGTGTTCGGCTACGTCTGGCAGCCGGTCCAGGCCGCGATCGACGCGACGGGCCACTGGCTCACCACGGCCGGCGCGATCGGCGTGTTCGTCTACGGTACGCTCAATCGGCTGCTGCTCGTCACGGGTCTGCACCACATCATCAATTCGCTCGCGTGGTTCGTGTTCGGCACCTTCACCCCGCCGGGCGGCGGCGCGGCCGTCACGGGGGATCTGCACCGCTTCTTCGCGGGCGATCCCACCGCGGGGGGCTTCATGACGGGCTTTTTCCCGATCATGATGTTCGGCCTGCCGGCCGCGTGCCTTGCCATGTTTCACGAGGCGCCGAAGGAGCGCCGCGCGATGGTGGGGGGGCTGCTCTTTTCGATGGCCCTCACGTCGTTTCTGACCGGCGTGACCGAGCCCGTCGAGTTCAGCTTCATGTTCCTCGCGCCGGTGCTCTACGTGATCCATGCGTTGCTTACGGGCTTGGCGCTCGCGATCTGTCAGGCGCTCGGCATTCACCTCGGCTTCACGTTCTCGGCTGGCGCGATCGACTACGTGCTCAACTACGGGCTGTCGACGAAAGGCTGGCTCGCGATCCCGATCGGGCTTGTGTACGCCGTGGTCTACTATGGGCTCTTTCGCTTTTTCATCCGCAAGTTCAACATGGCCACGCCGGGCCGCGAGCCGGCCGGCACCGAAGCGCAGGTCGAGTCTTTTGCGGCCGGCGGCTACGTCGCTCCGGCAGCCGGCGCCGCCGTGCCGCGCGCGCAACGCTACCTCGCCGCGCTCGGTGGTGCCTCGAACCTGACGCTGGTCGATGCCTGCACGACGCGCCTGCGCCTGTCGGTGGTCGACGCTGACAAGGTATCGGAGCCCGATCTGAAGGCGATCGGCGTGCGCGGCGTGCTCAAGCGCGGCGCCGGCAATGTGCAGGTGGTCATCGGCCCGGAGGCGGACCTCATCGCTGACGAGATCCGCGCGGCGATGGCGGGTGCCGGCACGGCCGGCGCGGCCCAGCCGGCGCAGGCTCTGGCCGGGGCCGCCGATGGCCCGAGCGGACCGCTCGACCCGGATCCGATGCGCTGGCTTGCCGTATTCGGCGGTGCGACGAATGTCGTTTCGCTCGATGCGATAGCCGCCACGCGCCTGCGTGTCGTCGTGCGCGATCCGGCTTCCGTGGATCGCCAGCGGCTTGCCTCGCTCGATGTCGCGTGGGTCTCGGCCGATACGTTCCACATCGTGTGCGGCCCGGCCGCCCAGCGTTATGCGAAGGCACTCGCTACGCGCCTGCCGCCTGCCGGCCCGGCGCCGCAGCCAGCCTGAGCGCGCGAGGCGTCTTTGCGATCGAGAGCGGCCAACGTGCCGCTCTTTTCGTTGGCAGGCGCGCCGTGCGATGCCTGTATCTCCCCGTGTTCCGCGCGCGCCGCCAAGGGCAGGAACCATGGCAACGCAATGGCGGGGAGAGGAGAAAAAAAATCCCGCCGCGTGCAAGAGTTGCAAGCGGCGGGATTGCCGGGCACCTGGCCCGGACGCGATTACGCGTATTCGACGAGGGCGCTGCGCATTTTCTTCATCGCACTCGCTTCGATCTGACGGATGCGTTCGGCCGAAACGCCGAATTCGTCGGCGAGTTCGTGCAGCGTCGAGCCGCCCGAACCGTCGTCGGCAACGTTGAGCCAGCGCGCCTCGATGATGCGGCGGCTGCGTGCGTCGAGCGCTTCCAACGCCTGCGCGATGCCGTCGGACTGGAGCTTGTCGCGCTGGCGCGCGGCCAGCACGGCAGTCGGCTCGCTCGCCGGATCGGCCAGATAGGCGATGGGCGCGTACGACTCTTCACCGTCTTCGACGTGGCTTTCGAGCGCGACATCACCGCCCGAGAGGCGCGTTTCCATCTCGGTGACTTCTTCGCGCTTCACGTTGAGCTCTTTGGCGAGGCCCTCGATCTCCTCGGGCGTGAACGCATGCAGGCCCTGCTTGTGGCTGCGCAGGTTGAAAAACAGCTTGCGCTGCGCTTTCGTCGTTGCAACCTTCACCGTGCGCCAGTTGCGCAGGATGTACTCGTGGATCTCGGCCTTGATCCAGTGCATCGCGTACGACACCAGGCGCACGTTTTGCTCGGGATCGAACCGCTTCACCGCCTTCATCAAGCCGATGTTGCCTTCCTGGATGAGGTCGGCGTGAGGCAGCCCGTAGCCCAGGTAGTTGCGTGCGATCGACACGACGAGCCGCAAATGCGACATCACGAGCTGGCGAGCCGAGTCGAGGTTGTTGTGCTGGCGGTAATCCGTGGCGTACTGGCGCTCTTGCTCTGCCGTGAGCATCGGGATCCGGTTGACCGCCTGGATGTAGGCGTCGATATTGCCGAGTTGCCCGGGCAGCATCGACGATGGCGCGAGCGTCAGAGCACCCGCCGAGGCAGCCTTGGCGGGCGCCGGGGCGAGGGAACTCGGAAGGGTCATTGCGTTGCTCACGTAGGAAACTCCTTGGAATCAGAGATTACTGCTCGTAACGAGTACGACTCCACCGGGGGATATTAGCACTCCCGGGAGCCGAGTGCTAAGTCTTCGAGTCATGCCATTCGCAGAAGTTCCTGAATGGCTATCGAGACTGCTTCATCGATAGGAAATCATCCTACTCCTTTTCGCTAAGGCGTGTTGTCTCTAAAAAGGGTTGGATCATTTCCATGGCGAAGCCGCGGCGGCACGACGCGTGCGCCCGCGCACGGTTTCGCGACTCAGTTGGCTGTAACGCGGTAAGGTTGCGGGATTATTCGTACCGTAACAATGCGGATGCGGCGCGCCGGTGCGGTCCGTCCCCGGACGGAGGGGCGCGTCGTTGGACGAGGCCTTTCGGAGTAAGCAATGCAAAACAAGAATCGGAATTGGCTCCTTCGCTCGACGCTTGCGTGCGCGGGTGCTGCAGCGCTATCGGCGGCAACCGCCGCGCACGCCGACACCTTCGGCGTCCAGGTCGCGGGCGGCATATCGGATAAGCACCACGTCGACAACGTCGATCTCGGCTTCGTCTGGGATCCGGGCATCAACTGGTGGGAAATCGGCGGCTGGCATTTCTCGCTCGTCGGCGAAGCGCATGTGGCCTATTGGCATCCGACGCAGGGCGCGTCGCGTCGCGACGTCTACGAGATCGGTGTCTCGCCGATGGTCCGCTTCATCAAGTCGAGCGGCGCGATCCGTCCTTACATCGAGGCAGGCGCCGGCGTGCGCGGCCTCACGCATGCGGCCATCAGCGACAGCTTTTCGCTCGGCACGGCGTTTCAGTTCACCGAGACCGTGGGCGTCGGAGCGCAGTTCGGCGCTCGTCAGCAGTATCAGGCCGGCTTCCGCTTTCAACATGTATCGAATGGCGGTATCAAAGAGCCGAATCCTGGTATAAATTTCAGCCAGCTATATCTGCAATACAACTTCTGAGGCGGGTGCCGTCGTGCGGCATCCGGGCGCATGGGAGCTGAGCGATGGCGGCAAAGATGATCGAAGCGATTCGCGTGCTCGAGCGCGACCGGTTTCGTGCGATGGTCGACGGCGATGTGCCGGTGCTCAACCAGTTGCTGTCCGACCACGTCAGCTTCGTTCACACGAACGGCAAGCGCGAGACGAAGCAGCAGTTCATCGATGCCATTTCCGCGGGCCGCCGTCGCTACCGGCAAATCGAGGTGCAGTCGCAGGACGTGCTGCCCGTGGGCAGCGAGACCTGCGTCGTCACCGGCCGCGCGCTGATCGAGATGGAGGCGAACAGCGGAGCGCTGCTCTATCCGATCGCCTACACCGCGATCCAGGCCCAGGAGGAGGGGCGGTGGCGGCTCGTCGCATGGCACGCCACGCGTTGCGCGCTCGAATGAGCGGGCAGAGCGCAGCGGGTTTTTTGCGCTGACGTTTCCGGTTGCGCTTTCACCCCACGCTTTGCCGGGCCTCCTGCCTTGCCCGCGTCTTTTGTTAGCCCGGGCTCACGCGGCCACCTGCCGCTCGCCGCCGTCCCATTCGAAACGGTTGACTGCGCTCACGAGCGCGTCGGCGGCCGCGGCGCGTTCGTCGCCATTCACGCCCACGCCGAATCGGGCGGGCGCGTCGCCCACGCGGCAGCTCACGAACACGGCCCAACCACCCGTTGCGGTGCGTGTCGCCTCGTACGAGGCGACGTCGATCGGGTGCGGCGCCGCGTTGGAGAGTGTGCGCGCGAGCGCCTCGACGAACGCCTCGCCGCTCGCGCTCATACCGGCCGCGTCGATGCGCGCGATCTCGCGGCGGTGCCAGCGCACGCTCATACTGTCCGTGCGCGCGGCGGGGCCGGCTACGTCGACATACTCGGCGGTGAATCGCTTGCAGATCGCCTCGCCGCTGACTTCCGCGCCCGACGCGTCGGCAACCTGCTGAACGGCATGGCTGAACTCGATTTGAAGCCGGCGCGGCGGCGCGAAGCCAAGGCCCCGCTCGAGCAGATAAGTAGCGCCGCCCTTGCCTGATTGGCTGTTCACGCGGATGACCGCGTCGTAGCTGCGTCCGACGTCCGCCGGGTCGATCGGCAGATAGGGCACTTCCCACGGCGTGTCCGGAGCCTGCTGGGCGAAGCCCTTGCGGATCGCATCCTGATGCGAGCCCGAGAACGCCGTGAAGACCAGATCGCCCGCATACGGATGGCGCGGATGCACGGCAATCGCATTGCAGCGCTCGACGACGCGGCGAACGGCGTCGATGTCAGAAAAGTCGAGCCGCGGATCGATGCCCTGCGTGTAGAGGTTCAACGCGAGCGTGACGAGGTCGACGTTGCCCGTGCGCTCGCCGTTGCCGAAGAGGCAGCCCTCGATGCGCTCGGCGCCCGCCAGCAGTGCGAGTTCGGCGGCCGCCACGGCGGTGCCGCGATCGTTGTGCGGGTGGACCGAGAGAACAATGCTGTCGCGATAGGCGAGGTTGCGATCCATCCACTCGATCTGATCGGCGAACACGTTCGGCGTCGAGGCTTCGACGGTGGCGGGCAGATTGACGATCATCTTGTGCTCGCGTGTCGGCTGCCAGGTCTGGGCCACGGCATCGCAGACCTCGCGCGCGAACGCGAGTTCGGTCATGGTGAACGTTTCGGGCGAGTATTGATACGTCCAACAGGTCCCGGGCCGGCGCGCCACCTCTTCCTTGATGAGCCGCGTGCCTTTGACCGCGAGTGCCTTGACCTCGTCCTTCGACGCATTGAAGACGATGCGCCTGAAAGACGGGCAAATCGCGTTGTAGAGGTGCACGATCGCGCGCGGTACGCCGTCGAGCGCCTCGAAGGTGCGCGCGATGAGGTCCGCGCGCGATTGCACGAGCACCTCGATCGTGACGTCGTCGGGAATCCGCTGCTCGTCGATCAGCCTGCGTACGAAGTCGAAGTCGATTTGCGACGCCGACGGAAAGCCGACTTCGATCTCCTTGAAGCCAATGGCCACGAGCATTTCGAAGAACTCCAGCTTCTGCTCGATGCTCATCGGCTCGATCAGCGACTGATTGCCGTCGCGCAGATCGGTGCTCATCCAAATCGGGGCGGCGTCGATCGTGCGGTTGGGCCACTTGCGCGTGGTCAAACGGACGGGCTGAAACGATCGGTACTTGTCGGCAGGGTTGCGGAGCATGACGAACCTCGTTCGTTGGGTCGTCTGCGCAACGCGGGCAGGGGAGCCATGTTGCGGCGCCAAAGCGCCGGCGTTTGCGCGATTCGTCCGAGCGATGGCCGGCCGAATGCTGACGACTACGGATTGTAAGGAACTGCGGTTTGGGTAAAACGGAACTGCGGGAAACTGCGATGAGGACCGCGCGGGATGCGCGCGGCGCTACGACCGGCTTACGCTAGTCGTAGCGATAGGGGCCGCGCTAGGCGGCCGAAGGTAATTCGGAGGGTGTTCTGGAAGGAACGCATGTCGCACACTGTATGACACGGCCCCGCGCGGTGTCAACCGGTGCGGCGTGCGCCGTACGCGAGCCGTTGCAGGCCCGGCCTGCCTCGGGCGCCCCGTCCCGGTTTCGGGCCCGGTGCCTCAAGCCCGCACGATGCGCGCGATCAGCTCGACTTGCCGCGCAAGTGTGGGCGGTACGGGCGTCTTCCCCGACAGCGCGCTTTCGATCCAGGCGGCCGTCGTTGCGGCGTCGCGCGATTCGGGAAGCTCGACCGCGGTGGCATCCGCTGCGGCGCGCTCGGCCTCGGCCAGCGTCTCGGACAAGCCGTCGTGCAGCCAGTCGATCTGCACTTGGCGGCGTGTGTCGGCCACTGCCTCGCCCTCCGTGCCGCGCGCAAGCAGGGCACCGCCGGCAGCCGCCTCGGGGTGCGCGAGGAAGAGCGCGGCAAGGCTCTCGCGGTATTCAGGGTGCGTGTAGTTGACGAGGCGCAGCCCGGCCGGTGAGAACGGCTGCATGATTTTCACGAGCGTGTGCGTCGAATTGCGCACCCCCATCACCCGGCGCAACCCGAGCAGGCGCGCGAGTTTCGGCGCGAGCGTGTCGATCGGGGCGAATGCGAGCCGGCGCGAACGCAGTTCGCCCTCGATGGCTGCGTGGGACACGGCCGGTTCGATGCCGAGCTCGGCGAAGATCTCGGCGCTCGTCACGCGCCCCGGATCGGTGCTCACGCCGTGCACGAGTGTCGGTACACCCTCGCGCGCGAGCAGCAACGCGAGCAGCGGCACGAGATTGGCCTGCTTGCGCGCGCCGTTGTAGCTCGGGATAGAAACCGGGCGGCACCCGCCGCCCGCGACGCGCACGGGCTCGAACGAAGCATGGGCCGCTGCCAGCATGGCTGCGAGTTCTTCGGCTGTCTCGCCTTTCAGGCGATAGGCGAGCAGCACCGCGCCGAGTTCGAGATCGGAGACGCGGCCATCGAGCATCGCGCCATAAAGCGCGCGCGTATCCTCGGGTGAGAGGGCGCGCGCGCCGTTCGGCCCGCGTCCGATTTCCTTGATGAAGCGGGCGCACGGGAAAGGCGCGGTGGATGCGGCGACAGATTCGGTCATGAATGCGGACGGGCGGCGGGCGCCACGCTCGAGAAGGGCTGGGAAACCCCACTGAGTACCGCATCCGGCCCGATCTGGCAAGTCGGGCGTGGTGGACTTGCCGCGCTTGCGCGGCCGACAGCCGGCACTCGTGGCGGGCCTTCTTGCCTCGCCTCGTGCCCGCTGCTGCGCGGGGGCGCCGCCGCGCACGCGCAACGGAGAGCCGCGCTACACTCGTGGCTTGCTCTTCGCGTCGCTGTGCTCGCGGCGCTTCGACCGGTTCCACCTGGAGAAACGGATGGATTACGTATTTCCCCCGGCGCCCGCGGTTGCGGTGCCCATTGCCGAAACCGCAACGGCCGGTAGCGGCCGCCGCTTTCCCGTGCGTCGCATTTACTGCGTCGGCCGCAACTACGAGGCGCATGCGCGCGAGATGGGACACGATCCCGATCGCGAGCCGCCATTCTTTTTCTCCAAGCCGGCCGACGCGGTGCTCTATGTGGCGCCGGGGGCGATCGGCGAGTTTCCGTATCCGTCGCTGTCGAACAACGTCCATTACGAGATGGAGCTCGTCGTCGCGATCGGCAAGGCGGGCAAGGACATCCCGGTCGAAAACGCGCTCGAGCATGTCTACGGCTACGCCCTTGGCCTGGACATGACGCGGCGCGACCTTCAGGCTGAGGCCAAGAAGCTGGGCCGCCCCTGGGAAACCGCCAAGGGATTCGACTACTCGGCACCGCTCGGCCCGATTCATCCGGCGGCGAAGGTGGGGCACGTCGAGCGGGGCGCGATATGGCTCCAGGTGAACGGTGAGGAGAAGCAGCGCTCCGATGTCTCGCAATTGATCTGGTCGACGGCCGAGACGATCGCGCATCTGTCGCGGCTTTTCGAGCTGCAGCCGGGAGATCTGATTTTCACGGGCACGCCCGAGGGCGTCGGCGCAATCGTGAAGGGCGATCTGATGACGGGCGGCGTGGACGGTCTCGGCGAGCTTCGCGTTCGCGTGGTCTGAGCACGCCAGGGGCACAGGCAAGGGTATATGCAGCTATACAGCTATTTCCGCAGTTCGGCGGCATACCGCGTTCGCATCGCGCTCAACATCAAGGGGCTCGACTACGAATATCTGCCCGTTCATCTGTTGCGCTCGGGCGGAGAGCAGCTCAGCGCCGATTACCGCAAGCTGCATCCCGATGCGCTCGTGCCCACGTTCGTCGATGGCGATGCCGTGCTCCAACAATCGCTAGCCATCGTCGAGTATCTGGAAGAGACGCACCCTGAGCCGCCGCTCCTGCCGCGCGCGCCTCTCGACCGGGCATACGTGCGCGCCGTGGCGATGCAGATTGCTTGCGAGATCCATCCGCTCGACAACCTGCGCGTGCTGCGGTATCTCGTGCACGAACTCGGTGTAAGCGACGAAGCCAGGAACCGGTGGTATCGGCATTGGATCGAAAGCGGTTTCGCCTCGCTCGAAGCGCGGCTGGCGCTCGATTCGCGTACGGGCACATGCGTGTTCGGCGACGCCCCGACGCTTGCCGATGCCTGTCTCGTGCCGCAGGTTTTCAACGCGAACCGGTTTGGCATCGACTTGACGCCTTATCCGACGATACGCCGCATCAACGACTACGCGAGCAGCCTCGATGCGTTCGTGCGTGCGGCGCCCGGCGCGCAGCCCGACGCCGAATAGGGCGCAAGGTGCGTTTCGCCGCTTGCCGGGGCTCGTTTGCTTTGCTCGTTTGCTTTTCCTCCGCCCCGCTCGGCGGGGCGCCGGGTGGCAGGCGTCAGCCGAGCAGCGCGTCGGCAAATTCCTCCGCGCTGAACGGTTGCAGATCTTCGACTTTTTCGCCCACGCCGATGAAATAGACAGGCACGGGGCGCTGGCGCGCGATGGCGGCGAGAATACCGCCTTTGGCGGTGCCGTCGAGCTTCGTGACGATGAGGCCCGTAAGCGAGAGCGCATCGTCGAACGCCTTCACCTGTGCGAGCGCGTTTTGCCCGGTGTTGGCATCGATGACGAGCAGGACCTCGTGCGGGGCGTCGTCCATGGCCTTGCCGATCACGCGTTTGACCTTGCGTAGCTCTTCCATCAGGTGCAACTGCGTGGGCAGGCGCCCCGCCGTATCGGCCATCACCACGTCGATGCCGCGCGCGCGCGCCGCTGTGACCGCGTCGAAGATGACGGCAGCCGGATCGCCGCTTTCCTGCGCGACGACCGTCACGTTGTTGCGCTGGCCCCAGATGGCGAGCTGCTCGCGCGCTGCGGCGCGAAACGTGTCACCGGCCGCGAGCAGCACCGACTGCTGAAAGCTCTGCAGATGCTTGGCGAGCTTGCCGATGCTCGTGGTTTTACCCGCGCCGTTCACGCCTGCGATCATCATGACCATCGGCTGGGCGCGGCCCAGCATCAACGATTTCTCGAGCGGCTTCAGCAGATCGACGAGCAGCGAGCGCAGCGCCGTTTTGACTTGCTGCGGGTCCGTCAGCCGGTCTTCGCGGACCTTTTCGCGCAACGCGCGGAGCAGGTATTCGGTTGCCTCCACGCCTGCATCCGACATCAGCAGTGCCGTTTCGAGTTCTTCATAGAGCGCGTCGTCGATCTTGGTGCCGACGAAGATGCCTGTGATCCCGGCGCTCGTTTTCGAGAGCCCCGAGCGCAGACGCGCGAGCCACGACTGCTTGGCAGCCGGCTCGGGTGCCGGGGGCGGTACGATCTCGACTTCCTCTTGCTCGATGCCGGACGCCGCGGCGGGCTGTGCGGGTGCTGTGCTTTGCTGCGAGACCGACGTGGAAGCGGGCGCAGGCGCAGGAGCCTGAGGGATTTGAGGGGTTTGAGCGGCGGGGGCCGGCGAGGGTGCAGGTGCAGCCGGCGGCTGCGGCTCGGCGGGCACCGTTGCCGTGGGGGCGGCGGCCGGCGCCTCGGCGGGCGAGTGTTGTTCCTCGACGGTTTCGGGCGACTTCGAGCCCTTGAATCGCTTGAAAAAACTGAACATGGTTTGAGCGGTGAGAGTGCGCAGGAGGCGCGCGGGCGCGCCGGGCGAGCGGGCCGTGGGGCGGTCGCATCGAGCCCGCGGAGCACGGAGAAGGCCGCTATTTTATCAGGCGGGCCGTCAGGCGCGCGCTCACCCGGCGCGGGGCCCCATGCGCTGTGGTAACGTTGGCGATCCGTTGCCGCGGCCGGTTTGCGCTGCCTGCGGCGCCCTTTCCCCACATTCCCGACCGAGCGACGTCGTTTCACGCATGCCCCGTTCTTCCCATGTTTCCCGCACCGCCGTGGCGAGTGCAAATCGCGGCAAGCCGCATACCGTTCGCATCATCGGCGGCGACTGGAAGCGCACGCCGCTGCCGGTGCTCGACCTCGACGGCTTGCGGCCTACGCCTGACCGCGTTCGCGAAACCGTTTTCAACTGGCTCGGCCAGCGTCTTGATGGGCAACGGTGCCTCGATCTGTTTGCCGGCAGCGGTGCGCTCGGGTTCGAAGCCGCTTCGCGGGGCGCGGCGCGCGTAGTGATGGTGGAACGTCATCCGAAGGCAGCCGCCCAGTTGCGTGCCAACCAGGCGCGGCTGGCGGCGCGGGCCATCGAAATTGCGGAGGCCGACGGCCTGCGACTGGCCGCGAGCCTGCCGCCGCGCGGCTTCGATGTTGTTTTCCTCGATCCGCCGTTCGGAGCCGAAATGCTCCCGCGCGCGATCGAGTTGGCGATGCCGCTCGTGGCGGACGAAGGCTTTTTGTATGTGGAATGCGGGCAGCCGCTGGACGGCGGCGATCCGTTGCTGGCGGGCTGGACCATCGTGAGGCACGGCAAGGCGGGCTTGGTCCATTACCATTTGCTGCAGCGCGAAAATGATGAATAATGCGCCTTTCGAAAACGACGCCGGGCCGGCGATCTGACCGGTGCGGCAGGCCGCGCTGCGCGCGCCGAACGGATCATGAGAGGAGATGTCCATGGTAGTCGCCGTCTATCCGGGGACGTTCGACCCGCTCACGCGGGGTCACGAAGACCTCGTACGCCGCGCGTCGAGCATATTCGATACGCTCGTGGTCGGTGTTGCCGACAGCCGTGCCAAGAAGCCCTTTTTTTCGCTGCAGGAGCGGCTCGACATCGCGCAGGAGGTGCTCGGGCACTACTCGAACGTGCGTGTGGAGAGCTTCAAGGGCCTGCTGAAGGATTTTGTGCGGGCGAACAACGCACGTGTGATCGTACGCGGCCTTCGGGCCGTCTCCGATTTCGAGTACGAATTTCAGATGGCGGGCATGAACCGCTATCTGCTGCCCGACGTCGAGACGATGTTCATGACGCCGTCGGATCAGTATCAGTTCATCTCGGGCACGATCGTGCGCGAGATTGCGCAACTGGGGGGCGACGTCAGCAAGTTCGTCTTTCCTTCGGTGGAAAAGTGGCTGAAGGAGAAGGTCGGTCAAATGGCCTCGGGCAACCCGGCGCCCTGAGCGAGACCCGACGGATACCCCTACTGCGCGCGGCGTCGCCGCATCGGCGCCGCTACTCCGGCGTAAAATAGCGGGTGCGCCTGGGAGTCAGGGGCGCGTTCATCATTGCAGGACGCATCGCAGTACGTTTGCGCTCCCTTGTCGGCCACGGAGCCAGTCCAGCTCACCGCAGGAACGCCGGAACGCTGCACTTACCGTTTTACCGATTTTCCGGTGATAGCATGGCCTTGATCATTACCGACGAGTGCATCAACTGCGACGTTTGCGAGCCCGAGTGCCCGAACGACGCAATCTCGATGGGGCCCGAGATCTACGTGATCGACCCATCGAAGTGCACCGAATGCGTCGGTCATTTCGACGAACCGCAGTGCCAGCAGGTCTGCCCCGTCGAGTGCATTCCACGCGATCCGCAGCACGCGGAAACGCCCGAGCAGTTGCTCGCCAAGTATCGCGCGCTGCAAGCTGCCAAGTCGGCCGGCTGAGCAGGGCCGGCCCAGGTCGTGACTGGCTGCCGGCCGGATCAGGACTACGGCTCGATATGACGCCTTAACGCCGCCACCAGCGCATCGCATTGCGCATCGGTGCCAACGGTGATGCGCAGGTACTCCTCGATCCGCGGCAGGTCGAAGCGGCGCACGAAGATCCCCTTTTCTTTCAGCATCTGCGCAAGCTCGCGGCCACTATGCCCGGGGTGTTTCGCAAAGACGAAGTTGGCCTGTGACGGCAGCACTTCGAATCCGAGCGCGATCAGTGCGCGAGACAGGTGCTCCCGGCTCGCCATGACCTTGCCGCGCGTGTCTTCGAACCAGGCTTCGTCTTCGATCGAGGCCAACGCGGCCGCCTGCGCCAGCCGATCGAGCGGGTACGAATTGAAGCTGTCCTTCACACGCGTGAGCGCGTCGATCAGCGCTGCATCGCCGAATGCCATGCCCACGCGCATGCCGGCGAGCGAGCGCCCCTTCGAGAAAGTCTGAACGACAAGCAGGTTCGGGTAGCGCGTCACCAGCGAAGCCGCCGAATCGGCGCCGAAATCGACATAGGCTTCGTCGACTACAACGACCGATTCCCGATTCGATGCGACGAGCCGTTCGATCTCGGCGAGCGGCAGCGCCCGCCCCGTGGGGGCGTTGGGATTGGCGAACAGCACGCCGCCGGACGGCGCAAGGTAGTCGTCGACGCGGATCGCGAATTCGTCGTCGACGGGCACCGTTTCATAGGCGACGCCGTATAGCCGCGCGTAGGTGGGATAGAAGCTGTATGTGATGTCGGGAAAACGAATCGGCCGCTCATGCTTGAGCAAGGCCTGAAACGTGTGAGCCAGGACTTCGTCGGAGCCGTTGCCGACGAAGACGTTTTCCGCGGTCAGTCCGTATCGGGCCGCGAGCACTTCGCGCAGGCGCAGGGACGTCGGCTCCGGATAAAGGCGCAGCGCCTGCGCGGACTCGCCGAGCGCCGCACGGATCGCATCGGGCACGCGCGGGGAGGGTGGGTAGGGGTTCTCGTTCGTATTGAGCTTGACGATGTCTTGCCGCGCCGGCTGCTCGCCGGGCACGTACGGCTTCAACTGACGAACGATGTCGCTCCAGTACTGACTCAAAGCATTCTCCTCGAATGGCAGGCCGGCTCGGTGGCCGACGACGCGGTGAACCAGGGGCCCCTATGCGCTGCGGTGAAGCTGCATCGTTGCACGATCGAGCTCCCCTTTGACCACTTGCGGCATGACGGCGAGCGCACGCTCGATGGCGGCATCGATGACATCCTGCTCTTCCTTGCGGGGCGGCTTGAGGACGAAATTGGCGACGTCGGGCTTTGCTCCGGCGCGCGCCGATTCGGGAATCAAGTCGCGCGGGTGCCCGATGCCAATGCGCAGCCGCCAGTACTGCTGCGACGAAAGATGGGCACTGATGTCCTTGAGCCCGTTGTGCCCGCCGCTGCCGCCGCCCAGCTTCAGCTTCACGGCGCCCGGAGGCAGATCGAGTTCGTCGTGCGCGACAAGAATCTGATCGGGCAGGATCTTGAAGAAATGCGCGAGCGCGACGACCGATTGCCCCGAGCGGTTCATATAGGTCTGCGGCTCGAGCAGATGTACCTCCTCGCCATAAAGCCGTGCCTTGGCGTAGAAGCCATGAAAGCGCCGCTCGTCACGCAGCGTGGCGCCCGCTTCGCGGGCAAGTTGATCGACGAGCCAGAATCCGGCGTTGTGGCGCGTCGCGGTGTACTCGGCGCCCGGATTCCCGAGCCCGACGATCAGCTTGACCATGGTCGTTCCAGCTTCATTGTCATGAGGGACGAAAAAAAACCCGCCGGGCATGCCACGGCGGGTCACGTCGTCCGTTTCGCATCGAAACGGATCGAGAGGATATCGGTCGATCCGGATCCTCAGGCTGCCGGGGCTTCGCCTTCGGCAGCGGCATCGCTCGACACGGCACCGGCCGGCACCGTGGCCGACGCGACCACCGGGTTTTCCGCCTCGACGTGCGCCACGAGCGAAACGCCCTTCGGCAGCGCCAGGTCCTTCGCATGCAGCGACTGGCCGGCTTCGATCTTGGCGAGGTCGAGCTCGATGAACTCGGGTAGGTCGCCCGGCAGGCATTCGATTTCGACTTCGGTCACGACGTGCGAGATCACGGCACCGCCGAGCTTCACGGCCGGGTTCGTTTCCTGGTTCATGAAGTGCACGGGCACCTTCGTGTGCAGCTTCTTGTTCGGATCGACGCGCTGGAAGTCCACGTGCAGCACGATCTGACGGAACGGATGGTATTGCACGTCACGCAGCAGCACGGGCTGCGACTTGCCGGCCACTTCGAGATCGAGGATCGACGAGTGGAAGACTTCCTTCTTCAGGGCGTGCCAGAGGGCATTGTGATCGAGTTCGATCAATTGCGGCTCGACGTTGGCGCCATACACGATTCCGGGCGTCTTGCCGGAGTTGCGCAGGCGGCGGCTCGCACCCGTACCTTGCTTGTTGCGCTCGAAGGCGACGACTTTCATATTCATTCTCCATGGGCTGCCCGCGACCAGGCAGCGAAGCTGGGGGCCTGCCGCGCATGCTGCGCTTTCGGCCCCCTGAAAAACGACGCGCCTGCAGTGAAGCGCGCCCATTAAGCCGAAGGCGCCACATGCTGCGGCGCCTTCGGTGAAACTCTTTTTACTGCGGCTCAGCCTTCGGCGAAGAGCGACATCACGGAATCGCCGCGGCGGATGCGCGAGAAGGTCTCGGCAAGCAGGCCTGCGCACGACAGCGAGCGGATTGCCTTGCAGGCCCGCGCTTCCTCGCTGAGCGAGATCGTATCGGTGACGACGAGCTCGTCGAGCGCCGAGTTGGCAACGCGCTCACCGGCGCCGCCCGACAGCACCGGGTGCGTGGCGTACGCCACGACCTGCTTCGCACCGCGCTCTTTCAGTACTTGAGCCGCCTTGCAGAGCGTGCCGGCCGTATCGACCATGTCGTCCATGATCACGCAGGTACGGCCTTCGACTTCACCGATGATGTTCATCACCTCGGCGACGTTCGCCTTCGGACGACGCTTGTCGATGATCGCCAGATCGCAGTTGAGCTGCTTGGCCAGTGCGCGGGCGCGGACCACGCCGCCGACGTCGGGCGACACCACCAGCAGATTCTCGTAGTTCTGCTTGCGCAGATCGCCGAGCAGCACCGGTGTCGCATAGATGTTGTCGACGGGAATGTCGAAGAAGCCCTGGATCTGATCGGCGTGGAGATCCATCGTGATGATCCGCTCGACGCCGGCGATCTCCAGCATGTTTGCCACGACCTTGGCCGAAATCGCGACCCGCGCCGAGCGCGGGCGCCGATCCTGGCGGGCGTAGCCGAAGTAGGGGATGGCGGCGGTGATGCGGCCGGCCGAGGCGCGCTTGAGCGCGTCGACCATGATCATCAGCTCCATCAGATTGTCGTTCGTCGGCGCGCAGGTCGATTGGAGGACGAAGACGTCCTTGCCGCGCACATTTTCCTGAATCTCGACTTGGATCTCGCCGTCGGAAAAGCGGCTCACCATTGCTTTGCCGAGAGGAATGCCGAGGATTCTGACGACTTCCTGCGCAAGCGCCGGATTAGCGTTGCCAGTAAAAACCATCAGGCCGTCATGGCTGCTCATCATGCACCTGCTGCTGGAGGCGGGGACTGCGGGAATTTTGGCAGGGGAGGAAGGACTCGAACCCTCGCATGCCGGAATCAAAATCCGGTGCCTTGACCAACTTGGCGACTCCCCTACACTAACTTTGAGCTTCACAGGGTGTGCGGGACATACCCTGCGATGCGAAACCTCATGACGCGAAGCCGAAGAGAGGATGTGTATCCAGACTCGGTGCCACAGCGCTCGCCCAACCCTTACCCAGAACAGCGAGTTCGGATTGTGCCGCTTTCGCTTCGGCGACGCTGGAGAAGGCAGCAAATACGCTTGAACCCGACCCAGTCATCCGCGCCGGCGCGACATTTTCAAACCACTTCAGCACCTGCGCGACTTCCGCGTATTTTCCCACGACAACAGGCTGCATGTCATTCCGGCCGTAACTATCTGGCCATCTTGCGCTGCAACTTTGTTGTGCAAGAAAGTCCGTAATTGTGATGACTTTCGAGTCACGTGTCAACAGTTCGTCCGAAAAAATCTCGGCGGTCGGCACGTGCGCGTTCGGACACACCACGAGGAACGCCCGCGAAGGCAGCGCTACGGGCTGCAGCGCTTCGCCAACCCCCTCGGCGAACGCATTCTTGCCGAAAATGAAGAACGGCACATCGGCACCCAGCTGAAGCCCGAGCGCCTGTAGCTGCGCACGTGGCAGATCCAGCTTCCAGAGGCGATTGAGCGCGAGCAGCGTCGTGGCCGCATCCGAGCTGCCGCCGCCCAGGCCCGCGCCCATCGGCAGGCGCTTGTCGATCTCGATGTCGACGCCGAGCGTCGTGCCCGTATGCGCCTTGAGCAGGCACGCGGCCCGCACGACGAGGTCGGCCCGCTCGGGCACGCCCTGCACGTCGGTCTTGCGGTGCACCGCGCCGTCGTGGCGCACCGTGAAATGCAGCGTATCGCCCCAGTCGACGAGCTGGAACACCGTCTGCAGCATGTGATAGCCGTCGCTCCGGCGGCCGGTGATGTGCAGGAACAGGTTGAGTTTGGCTGGAGCGGGGCAATCCCGCAGCGTTTCGTTCGTTTCGGTCATGCTGGTGCGCCGCGCAGGCGGCTTGCCATCGGGTTATCGGTCGAGGACGAGCTTGATGTCGAGCGGCGGGTCGTAACGGGAGAGATCGACACGCTTCACCCCCGTTTGCGGGGCATCGGCATAGCTCTGGTACTGAATCTTCCAGCCATCCTGATCGATCTCCTTCAAGCGAGTTTCGATCTGCGGGTCGGGGATCGTCTTCGCGTGAGAGGTCGGCGCCGGCGAAGGTTGCAGCCAATAGCGCAGGCCTTCCACCGGCAGCGAAAAGCCGAGCGTGTTCTGCATCAGCGAGCCCACATCTCCGGCCGTGACAGGCTGGCGGTTGGGCAGCTCGAGCGAGGCTGCGGCGGGCGAGGACGTCACGATCGCAAGCGTCTGGCCCAGCGGGTCGAGCAGTTGCAGCGTGACCGTGTCACCCTGCTCCCGCCAGTCGAAATTGCCGTAGGCGTTGCGCGGCTGGCCTCGCACGTCCAGATACCGCACCGAGAAGCGCCCGTGATAGGCGCGCACCGTTTGCGTCGACAGCGCGGTGGCCGCGTTGGACGTGGATGGCCCGCGAGTGGGCGTGACCGAGCAGCCGGCGAGCGCGGCTGCGAGCGAAGCGGCAAGCGCCAGGCGGCCAAGCGCCAGGCGCGGCGTGAAAAATTGCGAAACTTGCATCAGAGATCGTTGGTGTTGACCTGGAAGCGCTTGAGCGTTTTCACGAGCGTTTCGTTATCGGGCTCGAGCTTGCGTGCGTCGCGCCACGCCGCGATCGCCTTGACCTGATCGCCGCTTTTCCAGAGCACTTCGCCCAGGTGCGCGCCGATCTCCGCGTTCGGTTGCAGGTCGTATGCCTTGCGCAGGACACGGGCCGCGTCGTTCGTGTCGCCGCGCCGGTACTTGACCCAGCCGAGGCTGTCCATGATGAAGGCGTCGTTCGGCGCGAGCGCGGATGCCTTTTCGATCAGTTTTTCGGCCTCGTCGAGGTGCTGGTTCCGGTCGGCCAGCGAGTAGCCGAGTGCGTTGTAGGCCTGCGGGTTGTCGGGCTGGTCCTTGATCAACTGGCGCAGTTTCGACTCCATCAGATCGAAATGGCCGTTCTTTTCGGCCGCCATCGCGTAATCGTAGAGAATCTCCGGATTGTCGGGATAGGCGTCATTGGCCGCGGAAAGCCGCGCTTCGGCCTCCGGGTAGCGCTTCGCGTCGAAGAGGATCGCGGCATCGGTGCGGGCGATCAGCGCGCCGGCGTGCGGGTCTGCGCTCTGCAGGCCGGCGAGCATCTTGCGCGCTTCGTCGAGCTTGCCGTTCTTCGCGAGCAACTGCGCCCGCGTCACGCGCGCGGCGACGTAGCGAGGGCTGTCGGGCGGTACCTTGTCGAGCCACTTGGCAGCCTGCCCTTCGTCCTTTTGCTCCAGGGCGAGCTGGGCGAGGAAGATGTACGCCTGGCCGGCGTCCGCGCCGGGGGTCCTCTCGGTCAGATCGGCATACTGTTTCAGATACTTCTGCGCCGCGTCGTACTGCTTTTGCTGGATCTTGATGAGACCGAGCGCCATGAGCGGCGTCGGATCGCGCGAATCGAGGCCGCGCAGCGCCTCGAACTGCTTTTGCGCGTCGTCGATGCGCTCGCTCGCGAGGTAAAGCTGTGCGAGCGCGAGCCGTGCATCGTGCGATTTCGGGTTTTGCTTCACATACGACTCGAACGATGCAATGGCGTCGTTGCGAGCGTCGGGCCCCATTTGGGCGAGTGCGAGCGCGGCCGGCAGGTAGTCGGGCTTGAGTTTGAGGGCCCGGTCGAACGATGCGCGCGCACCCGGTTGATCGTCGGCGAGCAGTTGCTGGCGGCCGATCGCGACCTGCGCTTCGGGCCGGTCCATGTCGTTCTTGAGCAGGTCCTGCAACACGTGCAACCCGCCGACCCGGTTGGGCCCGCGCGAGAGCAGCACTTGCAGCGCGAGGATCGAGTTGCCCCGCTCGTCGGCCGGCACCTTGGCGAGCTCGGCGGCGAGAAGCGGCGCCGCGTCCTCGGGTTTGCCCGAGAGCACGAGCAACGACGCATCGAGCTGCGCCGCGCGCTCGGAGCCGGGCGCGTACTGGCGCCAGAGCTGGGCCGCCGTGAGCGCGTCGGCCGGGCTTTGCGCCGCGATCGCGATTTCGGCGGCGCGCTGCGCCATGCGTGGATCGTGCGTATCGCGCGCAAGCGCGAGATAGGTCTGGTAAGCCGGCGCCGGCTGATTGCGCTGCAGCGCGATTTCGGCCGCGAGAACCTGGAAGACGATCTGGCTCGTCAACGCGATGTTGGGCAGGCCTTTCGTCTCCTCGGGAAGCGACGACGAGAAGGTATCGGCGGCCGAGGCATCGTCCGCCGATGCGGGATCCTGAGCCCACGCGGGGTTTGCCGCGAGCGTGAAGACGCAAAGGGCGGCGCCGACGAGCCGGCCCACGGGCGCGTGGCGGGCACGGGGCACGCCGGCCGCGCGCGTCAAAAGCTGCTTCAGGGACAAAATCATGGAAATCCGTTCAGGGGTTTCGGTCGATTGTAACGCGCTCGCTACAATACACGCAGTTTGCACCATGCAACTTACACACCCATTCGCCGCATGTAGCGGCGAAACGCGGGTCTTCGTCCGCCATTTGACATGCCTGAACTGCCAGAAGTTGAAGTTACGCGACGCGGTATCGAGCCGTACGTCCGCGGCCGCCGGGTCGAGCGCGTCGACGTGCGCACCGGCGCGCTGCGCTGGCCCGTTCCGCCCGAGCTGCCGCAAACCCTTGCACTCCAGAAAGTGCACGAGGTGGGCCGGCGCGGCAAGTATCTGCTGTTCGAGACGGACGCGGGCTGGTTCATCGTCCATCTCGGGATGACGGGCACGCTGCGGGTTCTGCCGCAGGAAAGCGCGCCGGCACCCGCCAAGCACGATCACATCGACTGGATCTTCGACGATTTCCTGCTGCGCTTTCGCGACCCGCGCCGTTTCGGCGCCGTACTCTGGCACCCGCGCGCGGCCGGCGAGCCGGAGGCTCATCCGCTGCTGGCGAAGCTCGGTGTCGAACCGTTTTCTCCGCCCTTCACGGGCGAGCTCATCCATCGACGCACGCGGGGCAGAACGGCTTCGATCAAACAGGCACTGCTCGCAGGCGATATCGTCGTTGGCGTGGGCAACATTTATGCGTCCGAAAGCCTTTTTCGTGCCGGCATTCGACCGACGACCGCGGCCGGACGGCTGTCGCCCGCGCGCTGCGAGCGGCTGGCCGATGCCGTGCGCGCGACGCTTGCGGCCGCGATCGAGCGCGGCGGCAGCACGTTGCGCGATTTCGTCGGCAGCAACGGCGAGTCCGGGTACTTTCAACTCGACTGCTTCGTGTACGATCGCGCCGGCCTGCCTTGCCGCGTTTGCGGCACACCCGTCCGCCAGCTCGTCCAGGGCCAGCGGTCCACCTATTTCTGCCCGCACTGCCAGCGCTGAGCGCCTGATTTCATGCCCGAGACCGACGTCGAGCCCGTTGCCGAGTTCATCCCGCCCCCGAACGAATCGGTGCCTGCCGCCTCGCCCGCATCCTCTGCGTCGTTCTTCGCGCCGAGGCTGATCGACTGGCAGCGCCGCCACGGGCGCCACGACCTGCCCTGGCAGAACACGCGCGATCCGTATCGGATCTGGCTTTCCGAGATCATGCTGCAGCAGACGCAAGTCTCGACGGTGATCCCCTACTACGCCCGGTTTCTCGAGCGCTTCCCCGATGTGGGCGCGCTCGCCGCGGCCCCGATCGACGAGGTGATGGCGCTTTGGGCAGGCCTTGGCTACTACTCGCGCGCGCGCAATCTGCATCGCTGCGCGCAGGCGGTCGTCGAATTGCATGGCGGCGTGTTCCCGGCCTCGCCGGAGGCCCTGGCCGACCTGCCCGGCATCGGCCGCTCGACAGCGGCCGCGATCGCGTCGTTCGCGTTCGGCGCGCGTGCGACCATCCTCGACGGCAACGTGAAGCGGGTGCTCGCACGCGTATTCGGCATCGAGGGTTTTCCGGGTGAAAAGCGCGTGGAGAATGCGATGTGGGCACTGGCGGAGTCGTTGCTGCCGAGCGGCGCAAACGATGACGACGTGAGTGCTTACACGCAAGGCCTCATGGACCTTGGTGCCACGCTTTGCGTGCGCAGCCGGCCCGAATGCCCGCGCTGCCCGTTCGCGGCCGACTGCGTGGCCAATGCAACGGGCCGCCAGCGCGAATTGCCGGGCGCCCGCCCCAGGAAAACCGTCCCCACGCGCCGCACGTGGATGCTCGTGCTGCGTAACGCGGATGCCGTGCTGCTCGAGCGGCGGCCGCCAGCGGGCATCTGGGGCGGATTATGGAGCTTGCCGGAGGCGGCCGACGAAGATGCGCTCGCCGCCTGCGCGAACGCATTGGGGGCGGCCGGCGTGCCCAGCCGCCTCGCACCGCTCACGCATACGTTCACGCACTTTCGGCTCGACATCGAACCCCGGCTCGCCGAATTCGGCGGCGCGCCGCCGAGCCCGGCCGGCGAACTGCGCGACGAGGCGAGCGCCTGGGTGCCGCTCGCGCAAATCGAGGCTTACGGCGTGCCTGCGCCCGTACGCAAACTGCTCGACGCGCTCAAGGGCTCGCTGCTGTAACGCCTGCGCAGCTGACGGGCACCGCCGATCAAAGCAACTGATGCTGCTGCATGTAGTGGTGAACGCAGTCGATCCGCGCGCCGGCATCGTCGAGTGCCATGAGTTGCTGCCTCGCGCGCAGCGGGATCTGCAGGATTTCGGAGAGCCGATTCGATACCCAGCTCGGATCGTCGAAGCGCAACGGCTCGGCGAACGGCACGCTCTCCGGGTCGCGCTCACGGATGGTTTCGATGATGCGCTCGAGCACTTCGGCGCAGGCTCCGAACTTCGCGAGTGCCTCGGAGCCTTCCAGCGGGATGTCTTCCGGCAGCGGCTCGGCCTCTCCGACGAGCAGCCCGCTCTGCTCGACGCGGTGCGTGCGCAGCTTGAAACGGCTCGTGCCTCGCGCCTTGACGAGCAGCATGCCGTATTGATCGACATCGCACTGCTCGATGACCGCGAGGCAACCGATCGATTCGGGCACTGCCGGCTCGTCGGGCTGAGCCACTTCGGCCCCGCTTTTGAGCATGCACACACCGAACGGCGTGTTTTCGCGCAGGCAGTTGCGCGCCATGTCGAGATAGCGCGCTTCGAAGATCTTCAGCGGGAGCAGGCCGTCGGGAAACAGGACGGCATGCAGGGGAAAGAGCGGCAAATCGGCGTAGACGACAGGATGAGAGGACATGGCGCAACGTTTCCGATATGCCGCGCACTTTCGCGCGGCGTAAATGAGCTGAGGCTAAGCCACGAGTCTCGACGAATCGCCGGGGGCGACCGGCGCGTCGCGATGTCGCACGATGACGGTGGCTTCGCGGGCAAGCCGTGAAGCGAGCGTTTCGGCGATGAAAACCGAGCGATGCTGCCCGCCGGTGCATCCGATCGCGACGGTCAGATAGCTGCGATTGTCGTCGCGAAAACGCGGCAGCCACTTCATGACGAAAGAATAGATGTCATCGATCATTTCGTGAACGATCGGCAAGGCATCGAGGTAATCGATCACGGGCTGATCGCGCCCCGTGAGCGGGCGCAGGCGGTGATCGTAGTGCGGGTTCGGCAGCGCGCGCACGTCGAAGACGAAGTCGGCATCGAGCGGCAGCCCACGCTTGAAGCCGAACGATTCGAACATCAGCATGAGCCCTTCGCGCTGCTCCTCGATGAAGCGCGTGACCCAGGCGCGCAGCACGTTTGCGCGCAGATTGCTGGTGTCGATCTGGTGGCCGAACTCAGCCAGCGGTGCGACGAGTTCGCGCTCGCGCTCGATGGCCTCCTCGAGCGAGACGAGCAGGCCGACGTCGGCATCGTGGGCGGGCGAGCCCGAAAGCGGATGCCGCCGGCGTGTTTCGGAAAAGCGCTGAATCAGGGACTGGGTGCTCGCGTTGAGAAAGAGCACGCGCACGTCGTGCCCGCTCGACAGATCGCGAATGATGCCGGGCATCTCGTCGAGCGAAGCGCTGGAGCGCGCGTCGATCGCGACTGCGAGGCGATCGCGGCCCGGCCGGTCACAGCCTGGCTCTCGGCCGGGCTCGGTGGTGCCGGGCGGAAAGGCTTGCCGCTCGTCACCCGCGTCGCCCGATGCGAGGTATTGGGCGAGTGCGGGCAAAAAGCGCGGCGGCAGGTTGTCGACGCAGTAATAGCCCGCATCGGCGAGCGCGTTCAACGCGACCGATTTGCCGGAGCCGGATATGCCGGTGATCAGAACAATGCGCATGAAAGGAAGCCCGTTCGTTTCATCATAGCACCTCGTTTTTCTTCGTCTCCACGTGCCAGCGGGGACCGGTGTTGGCGCTTCGGCGCCGCGCTCCGATCCGTGCCGCGTGGCAACGAGCGGGCGCCGATCGCGCCGCGGCACCGCGTCACATGAGCTTGCCGGGCAGTTGGCTGTCAGGGTCCTGCATCGCGAGACGCTGGCGGTCCATGAAGTCACGCAGCGTGTCGATGCCGCGCAGCTGAAGAATCGTGTTGCGCACGGCGGCTTCCACGAGCACGGCGAGGTTGCGGCCCGCGGCCACCTGGATCGTGACCTTGCTGATCGGCAGGCCGAGCACGTCGACGGTCTGGCTTTCGAGCGGCAGGCGCTGGAATTCGCCGTCGGGCCGGCGCACGAGCTGCACGATGAGCTTGAGCTTCATCTTCCGTCGCACGGCCGTCTCACCGAAGATCGTTTTGATGTCGAGCAGGCCGAGGCCGCGCACCTCGAGCAGGTTCTGCAGCAGTGGCGGGCAGCGTCCTTCCACGAAATCGGGGCCCAGCCGGACGAAGTCGACCGCATCATCCGCGACGAGCCCATGCCCCCGGCTGATCAGCTCGAGGCCGAGTTCGCTCTTGCCGAGGCCCGAGTCGCCCGTGAGCAGTACCCCCATGCCGAGAATGTCGAGGAACACGCCGTGCAGCGTCGCGCGCGGAGCGAGGATGCGCGACATGTACAGCCGCAGATTGTCGATGACGGCGGCAGCCGATATCGGTGTGGTGAAGAGCGGCGTCGACGAGCGCGTGCAGCGCAGCACGAGTTCGGGCGGCGCCGCGAGCCCGCCGGCGACAACGAGAAACGGTGGCTCGAGGGCGATCAGCTCGGCCATGTGGCGCGAGCGGTCCTCTTCGGTCTGCCGCTGGTAGTAGTTGATTTCGGCTTCGCCGAGCACCTGGATCCGGTTCGGGTGGATCAGGTTCAAGTGGCCGACGAGATCCGCGCTCGACGTTGCATTGGCGACCGTCTCGGCCGAAAAACCGCGTTCCCAGCCCTCATGCCCCGTCAGCCAGCTCAATTTGAGCGCGGCGGCGTTGTCGTCGAAGATGCTCTGGGCGTTGATGCTGGACGTATCCATGAATCCGTGGCTCCAAGTTGCCCGCGGACCGCAGGCGGGCAGGGCCCGAGCCGTCGGGCTCAGGCGCAGTCGATCGCGCGCCGCCCGCCATGAGCGTGCGTGCCGCATCGTGGTGCATGGCCCTCGCGCAAACGGCGCGGCCACGACAGTATCAAGGGTGCCACTGTGTGAGCAGGCGATGCAACTCCTCGCGGCTTTGCTCCGTG
Source organism: Trinickia caryophylli (assembly GCF_034424545.1). Taxonomy (NCBI): domain Bacteria; kingdom Pseudomonadati; phylum Pseudomonadota; class Betaproteobacteria; order Burkholderiales; family Burkholderiaceae; genus Trinickia; species Trinickia caryophylli. The sequence goes on from NZ_CP139970.1 coordinate 2,699,248, forward strand.
TGAAGCCGTTCGCGCGTTTCGCGATCGGACAGGAGCTGCGCGATCTCGGAGAGGATTTCGAGATGCTGCTGCGTGGCCTGCTCGGGCACGAGCAGGAAGATGAGCAGGGAAACGGGCTGCCCGTCGGGCGCCTCGAACGGGATCGGCTGCTCGAGCCGCACGAAAGCCGCGAGCGGCTGCTTGAGCCCCTTGATGCGGCCGTGCGGGATCGCCACGCCCTCGCCGAGCCCGGTCGAGCCAAGGCGCTCGCGGGCGAAGAGATTGTCGGTGACCGCGCTGCGGCCGATGCCGTTCTGGTTTTCGAAAATGAGTCCGGCTTGCTCGAATACGCGCTTCTTGCTGGTAACGGAAAGTCCGATGACGACGTTTTCGAGCGGAAGGAATTTGGCTAAACGATTCATGTTGGCAGGCTAACGCGTCGCCTGGGCGCTCCTCGCGGCAACTTGAGTGATTGTCCCATCTTCGGCCCTGCCGGTCGGACTCGGAGTTCGAGCCTAAGCGGCGACTCGGCCGGCTGCCCTTTATGTAACTGACACATTATAGATCAGGCGCAACCGGTGTTGCACCGCGCAAAAAGCGCGTGGGCGCGGTTGCGTTCGGGCCGGTCGCCGGGTTTTCGCGGCACGAAAAAAACCGCCCCTGGCGGGCGGTCTCGCGGGGTGGGCGCGCGGCGCGCGAGCCGCGCAGCCGCTCAGGGCTGCGGCTGCTCGCCAGCTGCAACTTCCTGATGCTTGATGGCCTCGTGCTGATGTTCCTGGATGCGTCCCTTGTGGCGAACGACCTGTCGATCGAGCCGGTCGACCATGAGGTCGATCGCTGCGTAGAGGTCGCCGTTGGCGCTTTCGATGAAGATGTCCTTGCCCTTCAGATGCAGATTGATTTCCACCTTTTGCCGCTTGTCCTTTTCTTTCTGATTGTCGACCGAGAGGACCACGTTGCCGTCGATCACCTGATCGAAGTGTCGTAGCACTTTGTCGAGCTTGGTGATCACGTATTCTCGCAAGGCTGGCGTGACTTCGAGATGGCGTCCACTGATCTTCAGATTCATAGTGCTCTCCAAACGAATGGCCGCCGAACACCGATTGGTGCGGCTACGCCGGTCGGAAAGCGGCCCGCTCGAATCATCACCCCGCGTGACTGACGAGCGGCGGGTCGTATCGGCCGGCCAATCCGCCAAGGGCATCGCGGCCGGTAAATGCTCCCCGCAAAGGTGCGGCGAGCTATAGAGACTTGCGCAGATTCACTGCCGGGATCCTGAGAGCTTCGCGGTATTTGGCAACCGTGCGGCGCGCCACCACGAACCCTTGTTCCGCCAGCAGTTCGGCTATGCGGCTGTCCGAAAGCGGTGTTTTAGAGTCTTCTGCTCCTATCAGTTGCTTGATGAGCGCGCGAATGGCGGTCGACGAGGCCGCTCCCCCCGTGTCGGTGGAAACGTGCGAACCGAAAAAGTACTTGAACTCGAGCGTCCCGAATGGGGTGAGCATGTACTTACCGGTGGTCACGCGAGAGACCGTCGACTCGTGCAAGCCCAGCGTATCAGCTATTTCCCGCAAAACCAAGGGGCGCATGGCGATTTCGCCGTGCACGAAAAAGTTCTTCTGCCGCTCGACGATCGCCTGCGCCACGCGCAGGATCGTCTCGAAACGCTGCTGGATGTTCTTGATGAGCCAACGGGCTTCCTGCAGTTGCTGGCGCAGCGAGCCGCTGCCCGGGTCACCGCGGTTGTTGCGCAGGATGTTCGCGTAGAGATGGTTGATCCGCAGCCGCGGCACCACCTCCGGATTCAGCTCCGCCAGCCAGCCCTGGGCAGTCTTCCTGACCATGATGTCAGGCACGACGTAGTCCGCTTCGGCCTTGCCGTAGGCCGCGCCCGGAAACGGCTCGAGCGAGCGGATCAGCGCATGCGCTTCGCGCAGCGCATCGTCGGTGGTCTTCAGCTGTTTTTTCAGCCGCGTGAAATCGCGCGCGGCCAAAAGCTCGAGATGGTTGGCGACGATGTCGAGCGCGAGCTTGCGCGTGGGGGAGTTGTCGAGCCGCAGCAACTGCAGCTTCAGGCATTCGGATGCCGAGCGGGCGCCGACACCGGCCGGATCGAAGCTGTGCAGCAGCGCGAGCGCCGCATTGAGTTCGTCGAGATCGACTTCGAGCTCGTCGGGCAGGTCGGCCAGCACTTCGTCGAGCGTGGCCGTGAGGTAGCCGTCATCGTCGAGCGATTCGATCAGAAACGTTACGAGCGCGCGGTCGCGCGGGCTCGCCTGCGTCACGCGCAACTGGGCCATCAGGTGGTCGCGCAGCGTCGTCGTGGATTCGTGGATCTGCAGGGGCGGGAGGTCGTCGTCATCGGACGGCGCGGCGCTTCGGCCGTAGTCGTCGAGGTTCCATTGCGTCGAATCCGAATTGTCGGACGACGACAGACCGTTGTATTCGTCGACGCCGGCCGGCTCCGCCCCTTCGGCGCGCGAGCCTTCCGCGGGCGCGGCCCCGCTCATCGGCTCGGGGGCGGACGACGTGGGCGCCTGGGCGATCACGGAGCCGTCGCCGGCCACGCGCAGCGGGCTTGCGATCCATTCGTCCTCGCTTTCGAGCAGCGGATTTTGCGCGACAGCCATCGCGACTTCCTGCTGAAGTTCGAGCGTGGACAGCTGCAGCAGCCGGATCGACTGCTGAAGCTGCGGTGTCAGCGCAAGATGCTGCGATAGGCGGAGTTGGAGGCTGGCTTTCATGGCAAGTTGGCATTCATTGTAGAGACTTTGCCACGTGCGCGAAACCCGCTTAGGACGGAGGCAGCGGGCGCCAGCTTGCACAAAGGACGAACGTCGTAAAAATTGCTGATCGGCGGCAGCCCGATCGCGCGCTAGTCGGCGCTACATGCGGAAGTGCTCGCCGAGGTACACGCGGCGGACGCTTTCGTTTTCGATGATGTCGCTCGGGGCGCCGGCGGCGAGCACCGTTCCGTCGCTGATGATGTAGGCGTGATCGCAGATGCCGAGCGTCTCGCGGACATTGTGGTCGGTAATGAGCACGCCGATGTTGCGCTGCTTGAGGAATTTCACGATCTTCTGAATTTCCAGCACCGCGATCGGATCGACGCCCGCAAACGGTTCGTCGAGCAGGATGAAGCTTGGGCTCGTCGCCAGCGCCCGAGCAATTTCGACGCGCCGTCGCTCGCCGCCCGACAACGACAGTGCAGGGTTTTCACGCAGATGAGCGATTTGCAACTCGTCGAGCAGCGCTTCCGTGCGCGCGTCGATAGCGGACTTGGCAAGCCGCTTGCCGTTTTCGCCCGTTTGCAGCTCGAGCACCGCGCGGATGTTCTGTTCGACCGACAGTTTGCGGAAGACGGACGCTTCCTGAGGCAGATACGAGAGGCCGAGCGCGGCGCGCTTGTGGATCGGCAGCAGGCTGATCGAGCTGCCGTCGAGCACGATTTCCCCCGCGTCGAGCGGCACGAGGCCTACGATCATGTAGAACGAAGTCGTCTTGCCTGCGCCGTTCGGGCCCAGCAGGCCCACCACTTCGCCGCTCTTGACGTCGAGCGAGACGTCCTTGACGACGGTGCGCGAGCCGTAGCGTTTGCGCAGGTTACGTACGACGAGCGAGCTGTCCGCGCGCGTCGCGGCGCGGTCGTCGGCGCCGCTGGGCGCGGCCGCATGGCTGGAAAGCGGGTTCACTGCTGTGGCGTTCCTTGAATTCCGGTGGCCGGTGCGAGCGTGGCCGGTGCGCCGTCGAGCGGCGCAGGCGCGCCATTGCGCGGCGCGAGCGTGGCGCGCACGCGCCCGCCGGGGTTGCCCGGCCCGGCCACATCCTTGCCGGCCCTGGCCGTGTAGAAATCTTTCTGACCGTCGTAGGTGATGACGCTGCCGTGGACCTGGTCCATCACCGTCGAGAGGCCCTGCAGGCGGCGCACGGTCGCATTCGTCGTCAGCGTCGTCAAGTCCTGCTTGCCGTCGTAGTCGATGCGCTCAGCCGTGCCGTCGATGTACTCGTCCACGCCGTCGCGCTTCTGCCGGAAATAGGCAAGGCCGTGCCCGGTCATCGTGCCCGTGGCGTATTGGTAGCCTTGCGGATCCTGCCTGACTTCGACGCGGTCGGCCTTGATGATGATGGTGCCTTTCGTGGCGACGACGTGCCCCGTGAAGATGTTGATCTGCTTCAGGTCGTCGTACGTCATGGTGTCCGCTTCGAGGTTGAGCGGCTTGTCGCGATCGGCGCGTTCCGCGTGCGCCGGCCCGCCGATGCATGTCAGCGCGGCAAGCAGGGCCACGGCCAATGCGCGTATACGCCGATGCCCGGAAAGGAAGAGCAATTCGTTCATGCAGTCACGCTACGTTGAATCACCAGGGGGCTGCTCATTTCGACCCGCCGCCCGACATCTCGGACGCGGCGATCGCGCCGCGCACGTTGCCGAAGAGCTGCATCACCCGGGTGACGTTGTTGTAATTCATCGCGCTGGCCGTCATGACCGACTGGCCGCGCCGCAGTTTAACCGGCTTTTCCGTCTCGATCACATCGTCGTTCACAAGCACGCGAAAGTGCGACGAGTCGGCCTGCATCTCGGGGTCTCCCGCGCCGGCCGCGCGCAAGATGCGTGCATTGTCGTAGAGATCGACGATCGAGACATCCGCGTTGACCTTGCCGCGATCGCCTGTGGCCGTGACCACGGGCTTGCCCGGCTGGAAAGCTCGGATGGCGGGGCGCGTGAGGTCGCTTTGCTCGTCGTCCTCGTAATGCACCATCTTCACGGCCGTCAGGCGGTACTGCGTCGTGCCGGATTGATCAAGTTCCGACACCGAAAAATTGTCGGCGAAGTAATCGGGCGTGTGCGTCTTGGTCGATTCGGTGCCGTTCGACACAGGGGGGCGCGTGGCTTGCAGCAGCCAGTACGTGCCGCCCGCGAGGGCCGCCATCGCGACGAGCGAGAGCAGCGAGGTGAAGCGGGAGACGTTCATGCGTCCGGCACTCCGCAGGCCGCCGCCAGCATGGCGTCATAGTGCTGCTGCGCGCGCAGGATCGCGTCGCAGACCTCGCGCACCGCGCCGTGTCCGCCGCGCGCTTTCGCCACCCAGTGCGCGCGTGCGATTACCTCCGGGTGGGCATTGGCCGGTGCCGCAGCGAAGCCGCAGCGGGTCATGACGGGCAGATCGGGCCAATCGTCGCCCATGTAGCCGCACGCCTCGGCGCTCACGCACGTCTCGCGCAACAGTTGCGAGAATACGGCTGTTTTGTCCTCCGCGCCTTGATGCAGATGCGTGATGCGCATCTCCTCGGCACGCCGCGCGACGATTTCCGAGCGCCGCCCGGTGATGATCGCCGTTACGATGCCTGCTTCGCGCAAGAGCTTCACCCCGTGACCGTCGAGCGAATTGAACGACTTCATGCGGTCGCCCTCCGCCGTGAAGAGCAGGCTGCCGTCGGTCAGCACGCCGTCGACGTCGAAAATCATCAGTCGCACGCGGCGCGCGCGTTCGCCAGCCGTCATGGGCGCTGCAACCATCAAATCACCTTCTTCGAGAACAGGTCATGCATATTGAGTGCGCCGATCAGCGTGCCCGCGTCGTCCACGACCAGCATCTGATTGATCCGGTGCCGCTCCATCAGTTCGACCGCTTCCACGGCCAGGTGGTCCGCGCCGATCGTGCGCGGCGCGCGCGTCATCACCTCGGCGATCGGCAGATCGCGAAAGTCGCCCGTGCGCTCCAGCACGCGCCGCAAGTCGCCGTCGGTGAAAATGCCCGCGACGCGGTTGCTGTCGTCGACGATCGCCGTCATCCCCATGCGCTTGGCCGTCAGTTGGAAGAGTGCATCGCGCACCGTGGCCGTCGTCGCCACCTTCGGCATCTGCTCGCCCGTGCGCATGACGTCGCGCACATAGGTGAGCAGGCGACGGCCGAGGGCGCCGCCCGGGTGCGAGCGCGCGAAATCGTCCGCGCCGAACCCGCGCGCGTCGAGCACCGCCACGGCCAGTGCGTCGCCGAGCGCGAGCGCGGCCGTTGTGCTGGCCGTCGGGGCGAGGTTGAGCGGGCAGGCCTCCTTCTCGACGCCGGCATCGAGGTGCACGTCCGAGAGTTTGGCGAGACTCGATTCGGGCCGGCCCGTCATCGCGATCAGCTTGGCGCCGATCCGTTTGACGAGCGGCAGGATCGCCACGAGTTCTTCCGATTCGCCCGAATTCGACAACGCGATGAAGACGTCGTCCGCGGCCACCATGCCGAGATCGCCATGGCTCGCTTCCGCCGGATGCACGAAGAACGCCGGGGTACCGGTGCTCGCGAGCGTGGCGGCGAGCTTGCGCGCGACATGGCCCGATTTTCCGATGCCAGAGACGACCACGCGGCCGCGGCAGCCGAGCAGCAGATCCACCGCTGCGACGAAGCTCGCGTCGATGCGCTCGCGAAGGGCGCGCACGGCGTCGGCTTCGATGTCGAGCACATCCCGGGCGAGCGCCAGCGCCCGGTCGCCATTGATTTTCGCTATCATTCGCTGAGTATAACAAAGGCGTTCGCGCGAGCCTGTGCCCGCCACCCTCGGTGCGACGGCCGGCGAGCCGCCGGGCGGGCGGCCCGGCCGATGCCTCCGGCGCCTTTCTCGCAACCCCGACGCGCGGCGCTTACCCGCAGATCAACGAGGACGCTTCGCACGTGATATCCCCCCTCGAGATGACGCTCCTGCTGCTGCTCGCATCGGTGGCGGGTGTCGTGCTCTTTCGTTACCTGAACTTGCCGCCGATGCTCGGCTACCTGTCGGTCGGCATCCTCGTCGGGCCGCATGCGCTCGGCATCGCCCCCAGTTCGGAGCGCGCGCAGAACTTGGCCGAGTTCGGCGTCGTGTTTCTGATGTTCTCGATCGGGCTCGAGTTCTCGCTCGCCAAGCTGCGCGCCATGAAGCGGCTCGTCTTCGGGCTCGGACTGCTGCAGGTGATCGGCACCATCGCCGTGGCGCTGCTGCTCGGCCTCGCGTTCGAGCGCTGGATGCACGTGCCGTGGCAAGGCTGCATCGCGCTCGGCGGCGCGCTCGCGATGTCGTCGACGGCCATCGTCAGCAAGATGCTCGCCGAGCGGCTCGAGATAGAAACCGAGCATGGACGCAACATTTTCGGCGTGCTGCTGTTCCAGGATCTGGCCGTCGTGCCGCTGCTGATCGTGATCGCGGCGTTCGGCGGCGATTCGCGCGATCTGGCGGCCACGCTCGGCATGGCGGCACTGAAAATCGTCGTCGCGCTGGCGGTGCTGCTCATCGTCGGGCAGCGGCTCATGACGCGCTGGTTCAATGTGGTCGCGCGCCGCCGCTCGCAGGAGCTCTTCGTCCTGAACCTTCTGCTCGTTACGCTTGGCGCGGCCTACATCACGGAAAAGTTCGGCCTGTCGCTTGCGCTCGGGGCTTTCATCGCGGGCATGCTGATCGCCGAAACGCCGTACCGCCATCAGGTCGAGGAGGACATCAAGCCCTTTCGCGACGTGTTGCTCGGGCTTTTCTTCGTGACCACGGGCATGCTGCTCGATCCGCGCGTGCTCATCGAGCATCCGCTGATGGTGCTCGCGTTCCTGCTCGGCCCCGTCCTCTTCAAGGCCATCACGATCACGGGCTTGACCAGGGCATTCGGCGCGACGCCCGGCGTGGCGATGCGCACGGGGCTGGGCCTCGCTCAGGCGGGCGAGTTCGGCTTCGTGTTGCTCAATCTGATCGGAGACAAGCACCTCGTCGATCCGACCCTGCTCCAGGCGATTCTCGCGTCGATGCTGCTCTCCATGCTGGCCGCGCCGCTCATCATCCAGAATGCGGATCGCATCGTGCTGCGGCTGTCGTCCACGGAATGGATGCAGCAGGCGCTGCAGATGACGCGGATCGCGACGCAAAGCCTGCGCCAGCAGGCGCACGTCATCATCTGCGGCTACGGCCGCTCGGGCCAGAACCTCGCGCGCATGCTCGAGCATGAGGGCCTGTCGTATGTCGCGCTCGATCTCGATCCCGACCGCGTCAGCGCGGCGGCCTCGGCCGGCGAATCGGTCGTGTTCGGCGACGCCGCGCGACGCGAGTCGCTCGTCGCGGCCGGCATCCACCGCGCGGCGGCGCTCGCCATCACCTATGCGAACACGCCGTCGGCACTGCGCGTGTTGCACAATGTGCACGAATTGGAACCCGCGCTGCCCGTGATCGTGCGCACCGTCGACGATGCCGACCTCGAAAAGCTGCTTGCGGCCGGCGCGACCGAGGTGATCCCCGAGATCGTCGAGGGCAGCCTGATGCTCGCGTCGCACACGCTCGTGCTGATGGGTGTGCCGATGCGGCGGGTCGTGCGGCGTGTGGAGGAGTTGCGCGATGCGCGCTACAGCCTGCTGCGCGGCTATTTCCACGGCGCCGACGATCTGGGCGACGACGACGGCCACGACCAGGTCCGGCTACAATCGGTGCCGGTCGACGGCAACGCCGAGGCCGTCGGCCGCACGATCGAGGAGCTGGGCCTCGCCGAGCTCGGCGTGGAAGTGACGGCGATCCGCCGGCATGGAATCCGCGGCGTGCAGCCGGGGCCGGAAACCAAGCTGCGCGCCGCCGACATCGTCGTGCTGCGCGGCTTGCCCGAGGCGCTCGCGCTTGCCGAGGAGCGCCTCGCCAGGAGCCGCCGGGCCGGGGCCGCCACGGCTTAGCCGCGGCATATCGGCCCGCCGCCCGACGTTATTGATCGACAGGCTCGCCGCGCGCGGGCCCCCTTCGGAGAAGCCCCCATGTCTTTCGAGCCCGCGGATGTGCCGCACGACGCGGCCGCGTTCATCAAGAGCCAGGTCCGCACCGTTCCCGACTGGCCGGTGCCGGGCGTTCAGTTTCGCGACATTACGCCGCTGCTGCAGCGGCCGAAGACGCTGCGCGTGCTGATCGACCTCTTCATCGAGCGCTACGTGGAAGCAAAGCTCGATTACATCGCGGGCCTCGACGCGCGCGGGTTCATCATCGCGCCGATCGTCGCCTACGAACTGAATCTGGGCTTCATTCCGATCCGCAAGATCGGCAAGCTCCCATACCGGACGGTGTCCGAATCGTATTCGCTCGAGTACGGCACCGCGACCGTCGAGATCCATGAAGACGCGTGCCGTGCGGGCGAGCGTGTCGTCATCGTCGACGATCTGATCGCCACGGGCGGCACGATGATGGCTGGCAAGAAGCTGCTCGAGCGGCTCGGCGCCGAGGTCGTGGAAGGCGCGGCCATCATCGACCTGCCCGATCTCGGCGGCTCGACACTGTTGCGCGGGAACGGTCTGCCGCTCTATACGATCGCCGAATTCGGCGGCCATTGACGCCCGAAGGTGACGGAATCCCGAACATGACGAACCACGCTGTGCTCTTCTTGCTGGCTTCGGCCGCGATCACGATCGCGCCCGGGCCCGACAATCTTCAGGTGATCGCGCGCGGCATCTCGCAGGGGCGGGCGGCGGGGCTCGTCGCCGCGCTCGGCTTCGCGGCCGGGGTGCTGTTCCATACCACGCTCGCGGCGCTCGGCGTGGCCGCGCTCCTGCGCGCCTCGCCGCTGGCGTTTCAGGTCGTCAAGGTCGCGGGCGGGGCCTACCTGATCTGGATCGGCGTGAAAGCGCTGCGAAGCCGTGGTTTGAGCGCCGCGCACGAGCGCCCGCCGCAGCCGCTCGTGACCGTGTTCCGGCAAAGCGTGGTGGGCAACATGCTCAATCCCAAGGTCACGCTTTTTTTCATCGTCTTCCTGCCCCAGTTCGTGGATGTGTCGTCGAAGACGAGCGTCGCGCTGCAGATGGTCGGCTTCGGCCTCCTGTTCATGCTGCAGACCGTGGCCATTTTTTCGGCATTCGGCCTTTGCGCGGGCGCGATCGGCTCGTGGCTGCGGCGGCGGCCTCGCATCGGCGTATGGCTCGACAGGCTCGCCGGCGCGACGTTCATCGCGCTCGGCCTGCGCGTCGCGCTGCGCGACTGATGCCGGCCGGCCGCACGATCGACGAACCGGAGACACCCAGATGAGTCTGCCCTGCATTACCGCCGCGCGCCGCTTCGACGAGCGCGCACATCGTCCGTTCTGGCTCGCGCGGCAAGCAGTCGGCTGGATCCGCGAGCGCGACCTTGCGCAGCTCGCGCGCTGGCCGGACGTATTCGTCATCGAGGCCGAACGCGTCGTGCTGGCGGAGCGCTTCGACGGCAACGTCGATACCCGCTCGGCGGCGCTCGCCGCCGTCGTCGGCGCGCTGGCGGCCGACGGCCTCATCCACGGCTGGCGCGACGAGATCTATGCGGTGCGCAACGCCTTCGACGATGCACCGCTTGCCTATATCGAGCGCGCGGCCGCCCGCTTCTTCGGCACGATGACTTACGCGGTGCACCTGAACGGCATCGTAAAATACGCGGATCGCGCACCGCAGCTCTGGATCGCCCGGCGCAGCGAAACGAAGGCGACGGACCCGGGCATGCTCGATAACGTCGTGGCCGGCGGCATCGCCTGGGGTTTCGGCATCGAGGCAACGCTCGTGAAGGAGTGCTGGGAAGAGGCGGGCATCGAGGCCGGTCTGGCGTCGCAGGCGCGGGCCGGGCGCCCTTTCCACGTGCTGCAATCGCTTCCCGAAGGTACGCAGGCCGAGCAGATATTCGTCTACGATCTGATGCTTCCGGAAGATTTCACGCCGCATAACCAGGACGGCGAAGTCGGCGAGCACCGGCTCGCGCGCATCGACGAGGTGGCGCGCTGGATCGAAGAAGGCGCGATGACCGTCGATGCGAGCCTCGCTACGCTCGAAACCATGCTCCGCCGTCGTTGGATCGACGAAGCGTCCTGCACGGGGATCGACGCGCTTTGGCAGCCGGCGGTGCCGGCACCGGTTTCGCGCGCTACCGAATAAAACGAAAGGAGTTTTCTGGTCATGTCGACCGAACACAGCTTTATCCTCAAACTGTCGTGCCCTGACCGGCCCGGTATCGTGCACGCGGTCTCCGGCTTTCTTTTCGAGCGCGGCAGCAACATCCTCGATTCCGCACAGTTCGGTGACAGTCACACGGGCGAGTTCTTCATGCGCGTGCATTTCCAGCAAGTCGGCGGCGATCCGGGCCTCGATGCGCTGCGTGACGTGTTCGCGCCGCTCGCCGAGCAGTTTTCGATGCGCTGGGAGATGCACGACGCGTCGGTGAAGCCGCGTGTCGTCATCATGGTCTCGAAGATCGGCCACTGCCTGAACGATCTGCTTTTCCGCTACCGTACGGGCCAATTGCCGATCGAGATTCCCGCGATCATCTCGAACCACAAGGATTTTTATCAGCTGGCGGCCGGCTACGACATTCCGTTCCACCACTTCGCGCTGACCGAGTCGAGTGCGGCGGCCAAGGCGGCGCAGGAGGCGCGCGTACTCGAGATCATCGAGCAAAGCGGTGCCGACCTCGTCGTGCTCGCGCGCTATATGCAGATTCTCTCGCCGGCGCTTTGTGCCAAGCTTCAAGGGCGCGCGATCAACATTCACCACTCGTTCTTGCCGAGCTTCAAGGGCGCAAAGCCGTATTACCAGGCGTTCGACCGCGGCGTGAAGCTCATCGGCGCGACTGCGCACTACGTGACGACCGATCTCGACGAAGGTCCGATCATCGAGCAGGAAGTCGAGCGCGTGGATCACAGCATGACGCCCGATCAGCTCACGGCAATCGGGCGCGACGTCGAATGCGTGACGCTCGCGCGTGCCGTGAAGTGGCACGTCGAGCACCGCATCGTGCTCAACGGCACGAAAACGGTGGTGTTCCGCTAGCGCCCGCGCGAGGCACGAGGCACGGGCCTGCGGGAGGCCCGAGGCGCAGGCCTCAGATCAACCGGAGGTAGATGAGTTCGCGCTTGATGTAGGCGTAGAAGATCGGGGCGGCAACGAGCCCCGGTATGCCGAACGCGGCTTCCATGACGAGCATGGCGAGCAGCAGTTCCCAGGCGCGGGCCTCGATCTGTCCGCCCACGATGCGCGCGTTCAGGAAGTATTCGAGCTTGTGGATCGCAATGAGAAAGACGAGCGAGGCCACGGCCGTCGGCAAGCTCACCGAGAGCGACACGGCGACGATCAGCGTGTTCGAGATCAGGTTGCCGATCACGGGCAGCAGGCCCGCGATGAACGTGATCATCACGAGCGTTTTCGAGAGCGGCAGGCGCTGGTGAAAGATCGGTAGCGCGATGAGCAGGTAAAGCGCCGTGAACACCGCGTTGATCGCCGAGATCTTGATCTGGGCGAACACGATGCGCCTGAATGCATCGGCAAAACGCGTGACGCGCATCGCGAACGCGCGGGCGAGCGGCAGGCGCTGAACGTGCCGCTCGGTCGTGATCGCGATCATGGCGCCGATGATCATGCCGAAAAGCACGTGACCGAAGCCGCGGGCGACGTTCTTGCCGCCCTGCTGCAACTGGTCCATGTGCGAATGCACGAGCATGCCGGCTTTTTCCTTCATTTGCGCCGCATCGACGGGCAGCATCGCCGAAATCCATTCGGGCGTGCGATTGCGCGCCTGCTCGACGATTTGCATGACCTGCCCGAGCAGGTTCTGGATGTTCGGCACGGCGTGCTGGAAGTGCTCGATGAGCCTGATCGCGAGGCTCGCGAGGCCGCCTACGACCACGCAGGCAAGCAGGACGACGGCCACCCAGCGGGCACGCTGGCTCGACATGTGGCGCTCGATTGCGGGCGCGATCATGTGCACGAGCTGAAAGACGAGCATGCCCGCGAGCAGTGCGCCGAGCAGCTTCAGATGCAGCACGGCCCACATGCCGGCGAGCGCGGCCGCATAGCTGCAGATCTCGACGGCGGAAAAGCGCGGCAGGCTCATGTCGCTCGTCAGCCGCACGGGCCTTGGCGGCTGCCCCCGGACGGGTGGTTCTTGCTGTGCTTCGGTACGCTTGACCATGACGCCTATTGTCTCCAGCCGGTTGCTCGGCGGAGCTCCATTCTTGTGCTATGCAGCACGAACCGCCGCTTCAGCGGCGCTCGAGCAGCGGCGCAAGGTATTTCCCCGTGAAGCTCGCCTTTGCCTTTGCAATCTGTTCGGGCGTGCCTTGCGCGATGATCTGGCCGCCGCCCGCGCCGCCTTCCGGACCGAGGTCGATCACCCAGTCGGCGGTTTTGATTACATCGAGATTATGCTCGATGATCACGACCGTATTGCCATGATCGCGTAACCGGTGGATGACTTCGAGCAACAGTGCGATGTCATGAAAGTGCAATCCGGTGGTCGGCTCGTCCAGTATATAGAGCGTTCTGCCGGTGTCGCGTTTCGACAGTTCGAGCGAAAGCTTGACGCGCTGGGCCTCGCCGCCCGAAAGCGTCGTGGCCGACTGGCCGAGCCGGATGTAGCCGAGGCCCACATCGAGCAGCGTCTTGAGCTTGCGGGATATGACAGGTACGGCGTTGAAAAATTCATGCGCCTGCTCGACGGTCATGTCGAGCACCTCGCTGATGTTCTTGCCCTTGTATTGGATGTCGAGCGTTTCGCGGTTGTAGCGTTTTCCGTGGCAGACGTCGCAAGGCACGTAGACATCGGGCAGGAAATGCATTTCGACTTTGAGCACGCCGTCGCCCTGGCAGGACTCGCAGCGGCCGCCCTTCACGTTGAACGAGAAGCGGCCGGGGTCGTAGCCGCGCTCCTTCGCCGCCGGCACGCCCGCGAAGAGTTCGCGGATCGGCGTGAAGAGCCCCGTATAGGTGGCCGGGTTCGAGCGCGGCGTGCGGCCGATCGGCGATTGATCGACGTTGATGACCTTGTCGAAGTGTTCGAGGCCCTCGATCGACTCGTAGGGGGCCGGCTCCGCCGACGAGCCGTAAAGGTGCTGCGCCACGGCGTTGTAGAGCGTGTCGTTGATGAGCGTGGACTTGCCCGAGCCCGAGACGCCCGTCACGCAGGTGAGCAGGCCGACCGGCAGGTCCAGCGTGACGCGCTTCAGATTGTTGCCGTGCGCCTCGACAATGCGCAGCCGCCGGTCTTCCGGATCCTTGCGCTCGTCGGGGAACTGGATGCGCAGCGCACCGGCGAGGTAGCGGCCCGTGAGCGACGCCGGATCCGCTTCGACCTGGGGCGGCGTGCCCTGGGCGATGATCATGCCGCCGTGCTCGCCGGCACCGGGGCCCATGTCGACGATGTAGTCCGCCATGCGGATCATGTCCTCGTCGTGTTCGACGACGATGACGGAGTTGCCGAGATCGCGCAGGTGCTTGAGCGTGGCGATGAGGCGGTCGTTGTCGCGCTGATGCAGGCCGATCGAGGGCTCGTCGAGCACGTACATGACGCCCGTGAGCCCCGAGCCGATCTGCGAGGCGAGCCGGATGCGCTGGGCCTCGCCGCCCGAGAGGGTATCCGCGCTGCGCTCGAGCGAGAGGTAGTCGAGCCCGACGTTGTTGAGGAACATGAGCCGGGCGACGATTTCCTTCACGACCTTCTCGCCGATCTCGCGCTTGGCGCCTTCGAGGATCAGCGTCTGAAAGTAGCCGAGTGCGTCGCGCAGGGGCCATGCGCTGACCTCGAAGATCGCGCGCGCGTTCTCGCCCGCGCCGAGCCGCACGAAACGCGCTTCGCGGCGCAGCCGCGAGCCGTCGCACGAGGGGCAGGGCTGATTGTTCTGATATTTGGCGAGCTCTTCGCGCACCGCGGCCGAATCGGTTTCGCGATAGCGTCGCTCGAGATTGGGAATGATGCCTTCGAACACGTGCTCGCGCACGGTGGTGCGGCCGCGCTCGTTGATGTAGGAGAACGGGATCGTTTCCTTGCCCGAGCCGAGCAGGATCAGCTTCTTGATCTTCTCCGGCAGGTCCTCGAACGGCGTATCGATGTCGAAGTCGTAATAGGCCGCCAGGCTTTGCAGCATCTGGAAGTAGAACTGATTGCGGCGGTCCCAGCCCTTGACGGCGCCGGCGGCGAGCGAGATCGACGGGTGCGCGACGACGCGCTTCGGATCGAAGAACGTGATCTGGCCGAGCCCGTCGCAATCGGGGCAGGCGCCCATCGGGTTGTTGAACGAGAAGAGGCGTGGCTCGAGCTCGGACAGCGAATAGGAGCACACGGGGCACGCGAATTTCGAGCTGAAGAGGTGCTCGTGCCCGGTGTCCATCTCGAGTGCGACGGCGCGGCCGTCGGCCAGACGCAGCGCGGTTTCGAACGATTCGGCCAGACGCTGCTTCACGTCGGGGCGCACCTTCAGGCGGTCGACCACCACGTCGATCGAATGCTTGTCGTTCTTCTTGAGCTTGGGCAGCGACTCGACATCGCAGATCTGCGCCGTGCCTTCGTTGGCGGCGCCGCCGCCCGAGCGGATCCGAAAGCGGATGAAGCCCTGGGCCTGCATCTGCTCGAAGAGTTCCGCATGTTCCCCCTTGCGGTTCGCGACCACGGGCGCGAGGATCATGAGCTTCGTGTCCTCGGGCAGCGCGAGCACCGTGTCGACCATCTGCGAGACGCTTTGCGCTTCGAGCGCGATGTCGTGATCGGGGCAGTAGGGCGTGCCCACGCGCGCGTAGAGCAGGCGCAGGTAGTCGTGAATCTCGGTGACGGTGCCGACGGTCGAGCGCGGATTGTGCGAGGTGGCCTTTTGCTCGATCGAGATCGCGGGCGAGAGGCCTTCGATCAGATCGACGTCGGGCTTCTCCATCAACTGCAGGAACTGGCGCGCGTAGGCCGACAGGCTCTCGACGTAGCGGCGCTGCCCTTCGGCGTAAAGCGTGTCGAACGCGAGCGACGATTTGCCGGAGCCCGACAACCCCGTGATGACGATGAGCTGGTGGCGCGGCAGGTCGAGATTGACGTTTTTCAGGTTGTGGGTGCGAGCCCCACGAATGCGAATCTGTTCCATGAACCTGACGGGAGAAGAGGGGGCCAGGGGTGCCAAACCTGCTACTATAACGACTTTTCCAGACCGCCGTTACGGCGACCTTACAGCGCGCGGCAGGCGTGAACGGCGTCGCTACGGTCCAATCTGAGACCCTGGCCTCCCCGCGATGTCGAACCCCTCCGTCACTTCTTCCCGCATGAGCGCGCCGGAAATGCGCGCAACCGTCTCGCTCGCGAGCATATTCGCGCTGCGCATGCTCGGTCTGTTCATGATCATGCCGGTCTTCTCCGTGTACGCGAAGACGATCCCGGGCGGCGACAACGTACTGCTCGTCGGTATTGCGCTCGGCGCGTACGGCGTGACGCAGTCGATGCTTTATATCTTCTACGGGTGGGCCTCCGACAAGCTCGGGCGCAAGCCGGTGATCGCGACAGGACTTGCCATTTTCGCGCTCGGCAGCTTCGTGGCGGCTGCCGGCCATTCGATGACGTGGATCATCGCCGGGCGCGTGATTCAGGGCATGGGCGCCGTTTCGTCGGCCGTCATCGCTTTCATTGCCGATCTGACTACCGACGAGCACCGGACCAAAGCGATGGCGATGGTGGGGGGCAGTATCGGGGTGTCGTTCGCGGTGGCGATCGTGGGCGCGCCGATCGTCTTCCATTGGGTGGGCATGAACGGGCTTTTTGCGCTCGTCGGCGCGCTGTCGATCGCGGCGATCGGCATCGTGCTCTGGGTGGTGCCGGATGCGCCGAAGCCCGTGCACGTGCGGGCCCCGTTTGCGGAGGTGTTGCACAACGTCGAGCTGTTGCGGCTCAATTTCGGCGTGCTCGTGCTGCATGCCACGCAAACGGCCCTCTTTCTCGTCGTGCCGCGCATTCTCGAGGCGGCCGGGTTGCCGGTGGCGTCGCACTGGAAGGTTTATCTGCCCGTGATGGGCTTGTCGTTCGTGATGATGGTGCCGGCGATCATCGCGGCGGAGAAGCGCGGGAAAATGAAGCCCGTATTGCTTGGCGCGATCGCGGCTATCCTGATCGGCCAGTTGTTGTTGGGCGCGGCGCCACATACCATTCTGACGGTGGCGGCGATTCTCTTCGTGTACTTCCTCGGCTTCAACATTCTCGAGGCGTCGCAGCCGTCGCTCGTGTCGAAGCTGGCTCCCGGAACGCGCAAGGGCGCGGCCGCGGGCGTGTACAACACCACGCAATCGATCGGGCTCGCACTCGGCGGCGTGGCCGGCGGCTGGCTCGTGAAGCTGGCGGGCCAGAATGCCGTGTTCTTTGCGTGTTCCGGCCTCGTTTTGGCCTGGCTTATAATCGCCGCCAATATGAAGCCGCCGCGCAAGGCTTGAGCGCATACGCATCGCAGCCGGGGCGCTCGCCCGCGTGAGGTTCCGGCCGACTGTATTTATTGGAGAAACACATGGCATCCGTGAACAAGGTCATTCTCGTCGGCAACCTCGGCGCCGATCCCGAAGTGCGCTACCTGCCGAGCGGAGACGCAATAGCGAACATCCGCCTCGCGACGACTGACCGGTACAAGGACAAGACGTCTGGCGAATTCAAGGAAGCGACCGAATGGCACCGCGTGGTGTTCTTTGGCCGGCTCGCCGAAATCGTCAACGAGTATCTGAAGAAAGGCTCGTCGGTTTATGTCGAAGGCCGCCTGCGCACGCGCAAGTGGCAGGGGCAGGATGGGCAGGATCGGTACTCCACCGAGATCGTGGCCGATCAGATGCAGATGCTCGGCGGCCGCGGCGGTTCGGGCGGCGGCGGCGGTATGGGCGATGACGGTGGGTATAGCCGTGGCGAGCCGATGGAACGCGGTGGTGGTGGCGGTGGCCGCGCGGCGGGCGGTGGCGCGCGGAGTGGCGGCGGCGGTGGTTCGAGCCGTCCGAGTGCGCCGGCCGGCGGTGGGCTCGATGAGATGGATGACGATATTCCGTTCTAAAACAGAAAAAGAGTATTTTTTGTTGATAAGCGCCCGCTTTCCCTCGTGAAGGCGGGCTTTTTCTTTACCCACATGTGTTCTCCAACGCCGTCTGATGGTGGCCCGGCTTTGACGACACTCGAACCGACTGGCTCGCAAGGACTGCCCATGCGCAGAAAAACACCGAGTCGATCGTACAACCTCGGTTGTTTTTTATACAACGCAGCGAAGGGCCGTATTCACCGGTCCTTCCGTCATTGACTTCTAAATCCTGGCATTGCGCAGCCGCAGCGCGTTCGAGATGACCGAAGCGGAACTCAGGCTCATCGCCAGCGCCGCGATCATCGGCGAAAGCAGCAGACCGGTGACGGGGTAAAGCACTCCAGCCGCGAGCGGCACGCCGAGCGCGTTATAGACAAACGCAAAACCCAGGTTCTGCTTCATATTCGCGACGGTCGCTTCCGACAGCTCGCGAGCACGTGCGATACCCCGCAAGTCCCCCTTCACGAGCGTGATTTGCGCGCTGCTCATGGCGACGTCCGTGCCCGTGCCCATGGCAACCCCCACGTCCGCCTTCGCAAGCGCGGGTGCATCGTTGATACCGTCGCCCGCCATGGCCACGACATGCCGCGCTTCCTGGAGCTTCGTCACCAAGTCGAGTTTGTCGGCCGGCTTGACCTCGCCATGAAATTCGTCAACGCCGAGTTTCTCGGCGACAGCCTTGGCCGTCACCACACCGTCGCCCGTTGCCATCACCACACGAATGCCGTTTTCCTTCAACGTTGCAAGCGCTTCGGGCGTGGTGCCTTTGATCGGATCCGCGACAGCCAGCAGTCCGGCCAGGTGCCCTTCCACCGCCAGGTACATGACGCTCGCGCCCTGTGCCCGCATGCCATCCGCTTCCTGGGCGAGCGACTCCACCGATACGGAATCTGCCTGCATCAACGCCGTGTTGCCCAATGCCAATCGGCGGCCGGCAATAGTCCCTCGCACTCCGATGCCGGTCGCGGATTCAAAGTTCTCGGTACGATCCAGCGGCAGATTCTTCTTTTTGGCCGCCGCGACAATGGCTGCAGCAAGCGGATGCTCGCTGCCCTGGTCCAGCGTGGCCGCGAGGCGGAGCACTTCGTCCGCCGTATAACCGTTGGCGCCCACCGCGCGCTCGAAGGCCGGGTGGCCTTCGGTCAACGTTCCCGTCTTGTCGACGATCAATACGTCGACCTTGCGCAGATTTTCGATGGCTGCGGCATCGCGAAAGAGCACGCCGTTCGATGCACCCTTCCCACTGGCGACCATGATGGACATCGGTGTCGCAAGGCCGAGCGCGCAAGGGCACGCGATAATGAGCACGGCCACGGCATTGATGAGGCCGAACACCCAACTCGGCTCGGGCCCGAACGTCCCCCACACCGCGAAGGTCAGTAGCGCGATGCCGACGACGACAACGACGAACACGCCCGCCACTTTGTCGGCCATACGCTGCATCGGCGCTCTGGAGCGCTGTGCCTGCGCAACCATCTGAACGATCTGCGCCAGCACGGTCTGCGATCCAACTCTTTCCGACCGGATGATCAAACTGCCGGTCGCATTCATCGTCGCGCCGATGACATGGTCGCCAACGCGTTTCGTCACGGGAATGGGCTCCCCGGTAATCATGGACTCGTCGAGCGAACTGGAGCCATCGGTCACGACGCCATCCACGGGGACTTTCTCGCCGGGCCGGACTCGAAGCAGCTCGCCCTCGTGCACATGAGACAGCGGAACATCCTCCTCGGAACCATCCGGATTGATCCGTCGCGCGGTTTTCGGCGCGAGCCCCAATAGCGCTTTGATCGCAGCGGAAGTTTCCGAACGCGCCTTCAGTTCGAGCAGTTGCCCAAGCAACGTCAGCGAAATGATGACAGCCGCCGCTTCGAAATAGACGCTCACCCGACCGTGCGCGCTGTACGTCTGCGGAAACGCGCCCGGGTAGACCGTGGCAACGACGCTATACAGGTAGGCGGCACCCGTGCCGAGCCCGATCAGCGTCCACATGTTCGGGCTGCGGTTCAGAAAAGAGCGTACGCACCGCTCGAAAAACGGAAACCCCGCCCAGAGGACCACGGGTGTCGAGAGGGCTAACTCGATCCAACTCTCCGTCGATGCCGGCATCAGTTCGATGCGATGACTGAACATTGCCAGTACGAACACAATGGCTGTGAGCGGCAGCGTCCACCAGAACCGGCGCCGAAAATCGACGAGCTCCGGGTTCTCGCCTTCATCGACGCTGGGCAGCATCGGCTCCAGGGTCATCCCGCACTTGGGGCATTGACCGGGGTGGTCCTGCCGTATCTCCGGGTGCATCGGGCACGTATAAATGGTTCCGGCCGGCCCGGGAGGCGCCGAATCGCGAGACCGGTGGTCATGCCCCTCGTGCTCCCCGTGCTCCCCGTGCCCTCCGTGCGGGCCCGCGCCATGTGCATGGGACGCGCTCGACGGCGAATGCCCGCGCGCCCGCTCGTGATGCGCCCCGCCTTTGCTGTCTTCATCGCTCATTTTGACGCTCCTTGGCAATCACGGCTGGCCCGTTCCGAGTATCGCAGGGCTCGTCGCTCGAGGGTTGATTCCGCAGCGGCACTTTCGTACCGGACCGAACCGCGTTGGACATGACGGCATCGCAAGCCTGTTTCGCGCGGCGGCGCTGCAGCACGAACCAGGCGGCGGGAATGACGAACATGGAGAGCAGTGGCGCGGTCACCATGCCGCCGACCATGGGCGCCGCGATACGCTGCATGACTTCCGAGCCGGCGCCGTGCCCGATCATGATAGGAATCAGGCCGGCCAGGACCACGGCGACCGTCATTGCCTTGGGCCGTACGCGCTGCACGGCGCCTTCACGGATCGCGTCGAGCAGCAATGCCTCGGTGAACGGCTCTCCTGCCTCCAGCCGCTTGTTCAGCGCACCCTTCAGGTAAAGCAGCATGACGACGCCGAATTCGGCGGCCACGCCGGCAAGCGCAATGAACCCCACCGATGTCGCGACAGACACTGCGTGCCCCAGCGCCCAAATGAGCCAGAATCCGCCAACGAGCGCAAACGGCACGGTCGACATCAGCAGCAACGCGTCCGCTGCGGAGTTGAACGTCAGGAAGAGCAGCACGAAGATGACGGCGAGCGTCACCGGAATGACCGTTCGAAGCTTCGCCGCCGCTCGCTCGAGATATTCGAATTGTCCGGACCACGCGATCGAATAGCCAGGAGGGAGCTTGACCTGCTGCGCTACGGCTTTTTGCATCGCCTGTACGGCGGAGCTCAGGTCCGTGTTCCGGATATCGACGTACACATAGCCGGAGAGCCGCGCGCTTTCGCTGCGAATCATCGGTGGGCCGTCGGCAATCGCGATGCGTGCAACGTCGCCGAGCAGGATTTGCGCGCCACGGTCCGTGACGACGGGCAGTTGCCGAAGCCGCTCGAGCGAGTCCCTTGTTTCGCGCGGATAGCGGATGCTGATAGGAAAGCGCTCCCGCCCGGCAATCACCTCGCCGACGTTCTCTCCGCCGATAGCCGACGATACGACCGACTGCACGTCCGCAACCGAAAGGCCATACCGCGCGGCGGCGAGCCGGTCGATGTCGACGTCGATATATCGGCCCCCATTCAGTCGCTCGGCCAGTGCGGACGTCACGCCAGGCACGCCCTTCACCACGGCTTCCACCTGGGTCGCGATGCCGTCGATCTGCTTGATGTCCGGGCCCGAAATCTTGACCCCGACCGGTGTCTTGATGCCGGTGGAGAGCATGTCGAGGCGATTCCGGATAGGTGGCACCCAGACGTTCGACAGCCCCGGCACCTTGACGGTCCGGTCCAGTTCGTCCACGAGTTTCTCCGGTGTCATGCCGGGTCGCCACTGGCTGCGCGGCTTGAACTGTATCGTCGTCTCGAACATCTCGAGCGGTGCGGGATCGGTTGCGGTATCGGCGCGACCGGACTTGCCGAATACGGTCGCCACCTCGGGCACGGTCTTGATGAGCCGGTCGGTCTGCTGCAGCAATTCGGATGCCTTTTCCGCGGAAATACCGGGCAGGGCGGTGGGCATATACAGCAGGTCGCCCTCGTCGAGCGGCGGCAGGAACTCACCTCCGAGCCGGGAGATCGGAAGCGCGGTGACCACCAAGACCACGCCGGCCAGGGCGATGGCGAGCCATGGGCGCCGCAGCGTGAGCTCGAGAAGCGGCTTGTACAGGCGGATCAGCACGCGGTTGATGGGATTGGCGTTTTCGGGCGGAATGCGCCCACGGATGAGATAGCCCATCAGCACCGGTACGAGCGTCACGGAAAGGCCGGCGGCCGCGGCGATCGTATAGGTCTTCGTAAAGGCGAGCGGCGAAAAGAGCTTGCCTTCCTGTCCTTCGAGCGAGAAGACGGGAATGAACGAGAGCGTGATGATGAGCAGCGAGAAGAACAGCGCCGGGCCGACTTCCGCGGCAGAGGTTGCGACAAGCGTCCAACGGCGCGCCGTCGACATCGGCGTATCCGGATGCTCATGCTCATAGGCCTCCAGATGCTTGTGCGTGTTTTCGATCATGACAATCGCCGCGTCGACCATCGCGCCGATCGCGATCGCGATGCCGCCAAGCGACATGAGATTCGCGTTCACCCCTTGATAACGCATGACGATGAACGCAGCCAGCACACCGATCGGCAGTGACAGGATGGCGACGAACGCGCTGCGCAGATGGAACAGGAACACGGCGCAGACGAGCCCGACGATGATGAACTCTTCGATGAGTTTGTCTTTGAGGTTGTCGACTGCGCGTTCGATCAGTTGCGAGCGGTCGTAGGTCGTGACGATCTCGACACCAGCCGGCAGTGACCGCTTCAATTCCGCGAGCTTCGCCTTCACCGCACCGATGGTGGTCAGCGCATTCTTGCCCGAGCGCATGACGATGACGCCACCGGCCACCTCGCCTTCGCCATTCAATTCCGCGATGCCGCGGCGCATATCGGGGCCGATCTGGATGCGCGCGAGGTCGCCCAGCAGCACCGGCGTGCCTGCGTCGTTCGTTCGGATGACGACATGACGGAAGTCGTCGAGCGAGCGCAGGTAGCCGGACGAGCGAACCATGTACTCCGATTCGGCCAGTTCGACGACCGAACCGCCGGACTCCTGATTCGCCTTGCCGAGCGCATCGGCCACCATCGATCGGGTGATGCCATAGGCGCGCAGCCTGTCCGGGTCGAGCACGACCTGATATTGACGCACCATCCCGCCGATGCTGGCGACTTCGGCGACATCGGGCACCGACTTCAGCTCGAACTTGAGGAACCAGTCGTTGAGCGCACGCAACTGCCCGAGGTCGTGCTTGCCGCTCCTGTCGACCAACGCATACTCGTACACCCAGCCGACGCCCGTCGCATCGGGGCCGAGTGAAACCGTTGCGCCCTGCGGCAGGCGGCTTTGCACCTGATTCAGGTACTCCAGCACGCGCGAGCGCGCCCAGTACTGATCGGTTTTGTCGTCGAACAGCACGTAGACGAATGCATCGCCGAACGACGAGTATGCGCGAATGGTCTTCGCGCCCGGCACGCCGAGCAGTGTCGTGGTCAGCGGATATGTGACCTGATCCTCGATGACCTGCGGTGCCTTGCCCGGGTACGACGCCTTGATGATGACCTGCGTATCGGACAGATCCGGCAAGGCATCGAGCGGCGTTTGCTCGAGCGAGTACGCACCCCATGCGGTGACGAGCACCGTCGCGAGCAGCACGAGCAACCGGTTGTGGATGGACCAGCGTATGAGACGCGCGATCATTGGGCGCCTCCGAGCGGTTCGACCTTCGTCAACTGGTAGCCGTCGTCCGCTTGCTCGAAGACGAAGTGCGCGGTCTGTCCGACCTTCACCCCGGGGAACGCGCTCGCGGCGGGCTTGTTGAATGTCATCGTCATCGCGCCCCATCCGAGCGCCGGCACAGGCTGATGCGAGAATGTGATGTCCGTTGCGGTTACATTCTCGACCTTGCCGGTGGTCTCATACGATTGTGCGGTGGTGGCGGCCACCGCTGTGCCGGATGCCGGCGTCGCCGCGTTCGCGCCGGCGTTTGCTTCCAACCGGGGCAGCACCGACTTCAGGCTCGCTTCCGAATCGATGAGGAACTGGCCCGAGGCGACGACCGTATCGCCTTCGTTCAGTCCGCTCAGCACTTCGGTGTCGTTGCCGACATCGAGGCCAACGGTGACCGAAGCCGGCTGCAGGCGGCCGTCGCGGTTTTTCACGATGACGACCGAGCGTTTGCCGGTGGTGATGACCGCTTCGGCGGGCACGAGCAGGCGCGGCGCGTTCTTCTGGCCGGCGACCCGTACTCGCATCAACATGCCCGGGGTCAGTCTCAGCGACGTATTGTCGATTTCGAGGCGTGCCTGAAGCGTGCGGCTGCTTGTGCTGATGCCCGGCAGAATTTCGCGGATGTGCCCGGTGAAGCGCTGGGTGGGGTCGCCCGCGAATGTCGCCTCGACGGCCACGCCGGGCTGCACGTTCAGCGCGAGTGCCTCCGGAATCTCGACGATCAGCCAGAGTGTCGAGAGCCCGGCGATCTTCGCGAGCGTTTGCCCCGGCGTCACCATCGCGCCGTCGCGAACGTTGAGCTCGCTGACGACGCCCGTTTCCGGCGACGACAAGACGACGTGGGTTTGCGCTTTCCCGCTTCTATCGAGGCTTGCGATGATGCCCTCCGGAATCGACAGCGCCCGCATGCGGGCGCGCGACGCGTCGAGCAGGCTGCGGCTCATTGCGTCGCGCTTGAGCGCCAGATATTCTTCCTGCGGGGCCAGCCAGTCCGGGACGAACAGCGACGCGATCGGCGCGCCCTTGGCAATGCGCTGCATCGGCGCACTGGCATACAGACGCTCGATATAGCCCGTGACGCGCGACTGAACGACGTCCGAGCGCGATTCGTCGAACTGCGTGGTGCCCACGGCGTCGAATCCGCCCGCCGTGTCCTGCCGGCGAACCGTGGCATAACGAATGCCGAGATTTTGCTGCAGGCCCGCGTCGATCCTGATACCGGACGAACCGCCGCCTTCATCAGCATAGACGGGTTCGAGCGGCATGTTCATGAACGGCGACTTGCCGGGCTTGTCGAAGTGCTGGCCCGGCATCATCGGGTCGTGCCAGTACAGTACCTTCCGGCCCGTCTTCGGGTCGATCCGGTTGCCCGGAGCGGTGCTGGCGGCCGGAGCCGCGGCGGTAGCGGCGGGCATGTGGCGCATGCCGGCAATATAGCCCGCCGCGAGCAGCGCCGCGCCGGCGAACACAGCCAGAATGGCGCGCGCGAGTGGTTTCTTCGTCATATTGTTCTCCTTCACAGCGCTGCCGCCATCGTGGGCGGCACGACCTGATATTCGAGCTGCGCCCAGGTTTGGGACACCTCGCGCTTCAGGTCGAGCACCTGGATCTGTGCCTCGATCTGTGCGCGTCGGGTGGAAAATGTGTCCGCGAGCGAGCCGGTCCCGGCTCGGTATGCCGCATCGGCGAGCTGCACGCGCTGGTCGGCAGCGGGCAGAAAAGACTGGCTCAGGTTGGCGATGCGCGCCCGGCCGCTCGCCAGCGTGGCGGACTCGGCGCGGATTTCGGCCTGGACCTGCCGCAGCGTGTCCTCGTACATCAGCCGGGCCTTCGCTGCGAGTTCGGCTTTCTCGGCGACGTCACGGTCCTGACGATTCTTTCGATTCAACGGCAGCGGGATGGTGACACCCACCGACACCATGTTCGAATACGCACCGCCGCGCTGCTGGTAGGCGAGCTCCCACGTCCAGTTGGGGCGCCGTTCGCTGCTCGCCACCGCCGTATCGGCTTCGGCAACCGCTATTTCGTCGGCAGCGGCCACGAGCGTCGGCTGCGAAATACGCAATTCGTCCGGCGGCAGGGACGACACGAACGATTCCGGCGCGGGCGGCTCGCCCGTTACGTCGGACACCGGCACCGCCGTCCACCGTGACAGACCGATGAGTGCGGTCTGATAGGTCTGCTGCGCCTTGAGAACCTGGTCTTCCGTCTGCGCCAGCATTGCTTGCGCCTGCACCACGTCGGCCGCGCTCGTCTTCGCCCCGCGGTACGACGCTTTCGTTACCGCCAGTTCGTGGCGCATGTGATCGAGCAATGCCTGCCGAAGTCCGAGCGCCTGCTTCGCGTAGGTGGCCTCGAGCCAGGCTGTCGCGGTCTGCTGGCGGACATTGGCGAGCTGCACCAGATAGCCGGCGCGCTCGCGCCTGACGACTTCGCTCGCCAGCGCGGAGCGAAGCTGCCGCTTTTCGCCGGAGACCCACTCCTGCGCGATGCCGATGCGCCGCATCGTCATGAAGTCCTGGCCCACGGTGAAGCGCTGCGGCCCGTTCACCGGCAGGTTGTCGATGCCGGCTTTCAGCATCGGGTCCGGCAGTTGTCCGGCCCTGACGGCCGCTTCCGAGCTGGCCCGTACCGAGGCCTGCGCGGCCAGCATCGACGCCGAGTGGTCACTGGCCGACTGCAAAGCGGCGTCGAGCGTGAACGGCGCTTGCTGCGCGTGCACGACGCCCGCGGCAAGCAGCGCGGCAACGATCATGTGCACGCGCGGAGGAACACGCCGACGCGGCGGCGTGCGAAAAAAGAGTTGCATGTTCTAACCCCAACGGCGAAATCCATAGGGATTTCACGTCCTGGCATAGGACGAACCTCACCGCATTCGCGGTGAACCTGTCAGCGTGGGATCAGATGAGGCGCGGAGGTCGCCACAACCCGTTCGGGTCGCGGATCGGCAGATATTCGGCGTAGTGGAAGACGACCGGATGGGCGAGCGATGCGGGGCGGCTGACGGCGGTGCCGGCCGTTGGATGGTAGAGGCTGCCGAACTCGCATTGAGTGGTGACCTTGCAGTACACACCCTTTGCCTTTGCTTTTGCCTTGGCTGCCGACGACGGTTTCATCGAGTCGCAGCCCGGCATGCCCGCCGACGTGCCCGAATCCGCATCCAGGGACATCGATTGTTGCATCGGGCACTCGCCAGCCAGCCCGCTCGCCGCCAGCCCTGTGATGGGCAGCGCTGCGCAAAGCAGTAGCAGGATGACGGTCCGGAGCAGCTTCATGGTCCGCATTATAGTCTTCCGACGGGCTTGGCCGGCTTGTGGCGTTATTGCCGCGATCGATGGCCGCATCGCGCCAGGCCGTAAAAAAGAGCCCGGCTATCCAAGCCGGGCCGACAAAGCGATGGTCCGCTCGCTGACCACTTGCACATCAATGAGACAGACCATCCGCGTGGATACACTGCATCGAACGAATCACGTCGCGCCCGGCAACGGGCTGGAAACGAGCACCGCGGCGACCATCAAAACGCCAAGCAAGATCAGCGATTCGACGTGGAGTACGGCGCCGAAGCGCCGAAGCGGCACGATAGGCACTGCTTTCGCAGGGTTCTTCAGCGCGGACAACAGCGCCGGCATTTCGAAGAAACGGTTGTGCCCGCCGAGCGCCGCGGCGACGAGCACGAGCGCGAGCTTCAGCAGCAGGATCTGTCCGTATGTCGACTCCCACAGGTTCAACGGCGTGTTGACGCCTCGCCAGCCGTTGTATGCCCCGGTGCTGAAGAGGATGACCAGGGCGTACGTCGACGCGTCGGAGAGCGATTGCACGAACGACGCGCTGGTCTGGCGTTCGTTCCCGGGCGCATCGACGAGGCGCGGCATGACGATGTAAGTCGTCACCAGAACGAGTCCCACCCACGCGCTGATGGCGAGCAGATGCAACCAGTCCACCCATACGGGCAGGCTGAACAGGCCGCTATCGACGGGATGGCCGCCGTTGCTGCGCGCCAGCGCCACGCCGGCGAGCGCCATCCAGATCCCATAAGGGAAGCGGGTTGCGCTGCCCGAGCGCAGGCATGCCAACACGACGATGCAAAGCGTGAAAAACGCACCGACCAGCCAGGCGTGTCCGAAGCCGGTTCCGGCAAGCATCGACGATACGGCTGGCCAGGCCTCGAGCAACGTCGAATCGCTCATCAACGCGCAATGTGCCCAGAACGACAACGCACTCGCCAGCAGCGAAAGAGCGGATGCCGTCCGAAGTACGACAACGAGCTTTCGGCCAACCTGGTCTTGCCAGGCGGATTGGCCGCGCGCGAGCCACTGGCTGCCGAGGAGCGTGCCGACGATCACGGCGAAGCCCACGTTCTGGATTGCCACGGAGATCAGGCGCAGGATGCCCAGGAACCCCTCGTTCATTCACTTCACCTTGAACGTGTACGTACCCTTGGTCTTATGCGCGTCTGCCGTCATGACGGCCCACTGAACCGTATACGCGCCGGACGCGAGCTTCGGCAGGGGCAGCGCCATGACGCGCGGATTGCTCGCGTCGATCTTTGCCTTTTCCCGGGTCACCGGCGCCCCCGCGGCATCCGCGATTTTCACCGAGCTGAAAGTCGGCTCGAGATCTTCGTTGAAGGTGAGTCGCACGGCATCGGGCGCGACGTCCATCGTGGCGCCCGACGCGGGCGCCGCGCTTTCGAGTTTGCCGTGCGCAAGCGCCGCGATGGGCGCGCATGCCGTGGCGGCGGCGAGCGCCAGCCCGGCGAAGTGTCTGAGAGTCAAAGTCTTCATGGTTTCGTTCGTCCCGGGAGAGGGTGGGGACCCAGGGCCTGCGTCCCCATCGGATGCCGTCACTGCTTTTGCAGCTCGACGACGGTCAACGCGCCGTTCACTTCTTCGGCGACGAAGTCGATCTTGTCGCCGACCTTCACCTGCGACAGCATGCCGGGATTCTTCACCTTGAACACCATCGTCATGGCATCCATGCCGAGGTTTTCGAGCGGACCGTGCTTGATGGTCAGCTTGCCGGCGGTGGTGTCGACTTTCCTGATTTCGCCGTGCGACATGCCGTTCTTCGCATCGGCGGTTTGCTTTGCGCTGCCGCTCATGTCCATGTGGCTCATGTTCATATGGCCCATATCGCCCATATCGCCCATATCGCCGGCCGCGTACGCCGCGGCGGACAGCGCGAGCGCGCCGCCCATGGCAATCGAGAACACTGCTTTCTTCATCTGCTTACTCCTGAGTTGACGTGATGAAATCGATGGTCGCGCGGGGAGTCGACCTTGCTGTGTCGGTCAGCGCTCCGGCAGTTCGCCGGTATATTCATAGGCGACGGTGCTCTTGGGATGCCTGAACCAGCCCGGGTCGCGGTAGTCGTTGCGCGCGAGCCCCTGTCGGACCTTGACGACGGTGAACATGCCGCCCATTTCCAGCGGGCCGAAAGGCCCGGTGCCCGTCATCATCGGCAGCGTGTTGTCAGGCAAAGGCATCTCCATCTCGCCCATCGCGCCCCCGGTGCTGCCCATGGCCATGTAGTCCGGTACCAGCTTGCCGATGCGTTTGGCCAGGTCCTTCTGCGGCACGCCGATCATGTTCGGCACGCTGTGCCCCATCGCGTTCATCGTGTGGTGCGACTTGTGGCAATGAAACGCCCAGTCTCCCGGCCGGTCCGCGGTGAACTCGATTGCGCGCATCTGGCCGACGGCGACATCCGTCGTCACCTCGGGCCAGCGAGCGGCCGGCGGAACCCAGCCTCCGTCCGTGCCGGCCACCTCGAAGCTGTACCCGTGCAGATGAATCGGATGGTTCGTCATCGTGAGATTGCCGAACCGGATGCGCACGCGATCGCCCGCCCGCACCGGCAGCGGATCGATACCCGGAAACACGCGGGAGTTGAACGTCCACATGTTGAAGTCCGTCATTTCGTTCACACGCGGCGTGAAGCTGCCAGGATCGATGTCGTAGGCGGCCAGCAGGAATACGAAATCGCGGTCGACCGGCATTACGCCGCGGTCTTTCGGGTGCACGACGAACGCGCCCATCATGCCCATCGCCATCTGCACCATTTCGTCGGCGTGCGGGTGATACATGAACGTGCCGTGCTTTTCGAGCAGGAACTCGTAGACAAACGTCTTGCCGGGCGGGATCTGGGGTTGCGTCAGCCCGCCGACGCCATCCATGCCGTTGGGCAGCAGCATCCCGTGCCAGTGGATCGTCGTGTGCTCGGGCAGCTTGTTCGTCACGAAAATGCGAACCTTGTCGCCTTCGACGGCCTCGATCGTCGGACCCGGCGATTGCCCGTTATAGCCCCACAGATTCGCTTTCATGCCGGGCGCCATTTCGCGCACCACGGGTTCGGCCGTCAGGTGAAACTCCTTCCAGCCATTTTTCATCCGCCATGGCAACGTCCAGCCGTTCAGCGTGGCGACTGGCGTATAGGGGCGGCCGTTGGGCGGCACGAGCGGCGGCTGCATCGCCGCGTTCGTCATGGTCGGGGCTTCGGGCAGCGCAGCGGCGCCGGCCTTGCTGACCATCGCCGCACCGAGGATTGCAGCCCCCGAGCCGCTCAGGAATTGTCGACGAGACACCATGTTATTGATCTTCCGAATGCGTGACGGGTGCCGGCCGTGCCGAAGGGGCAGGCGCCGGCTGCGTTGACTGAGCGGGGCGGGGTTCCGCCGGGCGTGCCGCGCCCGCAGGCGTGGCCGGCGTCGGGCCGGCCTCGGTTTGCGGCAGACGCCCGCCCAACGCTTGCTCGAGATCGGTTTCCGCCAGCCAGTAATCCTTCAGCGAATCGATATAGCTGTTGACCGCGCCCGCCTGCTCGCGCGAATCGGCAAGCAGTTCGAAGACACTGGCCAGCATGCCGTTGTAGCGAAGCAAGGTTTCGTCCGAGATCGTCTTGCGAAGCGGCACGACTTCGTCCCGATAGTGCTTTGCAACGTCGTAACCGGTCACGTACGCCGAATACGATTCGCGTACCTCCGAGCGCGCATCGATCGCCGTCTGGGCGAGCCGGTTGGCCGATTGCATGTAGATGGCCTCGGCGCGCGCGACCTTGGCGCTGCCGAAATCGAAAATCGGGATTTCGACACTGATTTCGTAGCCGTGCTCGTGTCCCTTATCGGTTTCGTAGTTGTTCTGGTAGCCGATATCGAGCGCGTTGACGAAGCGAGTGGCCTTGCTCAGCCCCAACGATGCGGCAACGCTTTGTGTCTGCAGTCTGGCCGCCTCGATATCGAGACGGTTGCTCATCGCGAACCGCTCGAGGTCCTTCAATTCGGGGCGCGCCTTCGGCAGGTCCGGCAGCCGCTCGGGAAGGGTGTACTGCGTATCGGCGCCCCATACGCCCATGGCCCGCGTC
This sequence comes from Trinickia caryophylli, assembly GCF_034424545.1. Lineage (NCBI taxonomy): Bacteria > Pseudomonadati > Pseudomonadota > Betaproteobacteria > Burkholderiales > Burkholderiaceae > Trinickia > Trinickia caryophylli. The sequence goes on from NZ_CP139970.1 coordinate 2,730,141, forward strand.
AGTTTCTCCCTCGCCGATAAGGCCTCATGGCGGGTCTTGGCCGCTTGGGCGATCGAGTCCGCGTAAAACGCCTGTTCGCGTGCGTAATCGAGCTTGCTGAAGTTTCCGGCCTGCCGCATGCGCGAGGCGAGTTCCGCGCTGGCGTCCGCCGAGTCTTTCACCTGGTCAGCATACCTGGCGGCCTGTGCGGCGGCCACTGCGTCGATGTATGCGCGACGCGCCTGCGCCGCCACGTTCAGCATGGCATCGGCTGTATCGAGCTTCGTTTGTTCGAAGCGCCGACGCTCGATGTTCGCCGCGAGCGGCAGCGTCAGAATGCCGAGCACGCTCGCCGAGAAGGTGCGGTCGATGCTCAGATCGCCATTGCCCGCTCGCGTGCGGCTGAATGTGAAACCCGGGTTCGGGAGCCGTCCGGCCTGCACCAGGTCGGCTTCGGAAAGTCCCAACTGCGCGTACGAGGCCTGCAGGCCCCGGTTGTTGAGCAGGGCGACCTGCACCGCGTCATCCATGGAAAGGGGCTTGGCAAGCAGTTCCTTCGTGCGCTTCGCCACGGCATCGCGGTCGGCATCGGTCTTGACGATCGCTGCCTCCTTGCCGAGCCGTTCCGTGGCCGCTGACGACACCGCACCGAACCCGCCGTCCTTCGAGAACGTGGTGCAGCCGACGAGCAACACCATGACGAGGATGCCGGCAGCTCCGCGCATGCAAACGAATCGCTGCATCATCGGTGAGTTTCTCCGTGCTGCGAATGGTTCGACTTGCCGCCGGCCGTTGGCTTGCTCATGGCGCCGTCATGGGGTGCGCCGCCCTTGAACGGCTTGTCCTGGACCGCTTGATTGAGTTCCTGCCAAGACCGGTTGCCGCTTTCGTCGTAGGGCCGGTAGCCATCGAAGGCCAGCGGAGCTGCGATCGCCGGGACGGGGCCTGTGGCGTCCGCCGGGTCGGGAGTCGTGGTGGTGGCATGCACGAGCGCCGGCCATGAAGCCGCCACGCCGAGCAATGCCGCAGAAATCAGTCGCATAGATGTTCTCGTCGTCGATCATCTGGCGGGTCGAGGCAGGACCGCCAGTACGAATGGCATATCGCGGGTTTAACCGCAGTGGAGCATTAGACGAGCGTGGAGCGGGGAGGCCGCTCGATGCCGCCGGTCAGAAAAGACACGACACCGGCGCAAGGCTGAGCGGACGTCGCGACGTGAGTGGCGTCCGAAGACACGACGATGATGGCGCCCACGGGCAACGCGGTGCCCAGGCAGCACGCCGAACACGCCGAACACGAATGCGCGTGATGACCGTGACAATCCGTTTGGCGAGGGGCGTCGACAGCGAGTGCGGGGTCGTATATGCGAAGATGATGTTCCGACCGATCGTGCTCGACATGCGCGGTTGCCGCCTCGCCGGCGTCAGCTTGCGCGGTAATGCATTTCATCGGGGCAGCCGTCGACGACTGAGCAGGCAAGCTCAGTGCCAACAGCACGACGATGAAGAGTTTGCGCCAATATGACATGGGTGCGGAGTCTGGCCGGGCAAGTCGACAGGATAAGATCGGAGGCGTGTCCGGCTGTAACCACCGGCGGTTTCGCCAGGGGCTAGATTATCGACCGATGCCTGACGGCGAGGTGGTTGGAAAATGACAAATTTTTCATCCACGGGCGCGATGTCGTCGCCTGAGTCCAGCTCCGGGGCTTCGTGAAAAAATTGTCATCCGGCCGTCATTTTTTGGGCGCTTCGGCGCACGTATGCTTACTGAGCCCCGATCGTTCCACTGGACTTTCATGCGGATACTCATAGTCGAAGACGAGCCGAAGATGGCGTCATATCTCCAGAAGGGGCTGACGGAGGCAAGCTATACGGTCGACCTCGCCGCAAACGGCAAGGACGGATTGTTTCTGGCACTGCACGAACACTTCGATCTGATCGTGCTCGATGTCATGCTGCCGCAATTGGACGGATTCGAGGTGCTCAAGCGCCTTCGGGCGGAAAAGCAGACGCCCGTTCTCCTGTTGACCGCGCGCGAGGCGATCGAGGACAAGGTGGCTGGTCTCGAACTCGGTGCCGACGACTATCTGCCGAAGCCGTTCGCCTATGCCGAGTTCCTCGCACGTATCCGGTCTTTGATGCGGCGCGCGCCGAGAAACATCCGGGACCGGCTCGCCATCGCCGATCTGGAGATCGACCTGCTCAAGCGGCGGGTACGCCGTGGCGACGATCGTATCGACTTGACCGCGCAGGAGTTCGCGTTGCTGCAACTCCTGGCCGAGCGCGAAGGCGAGGTTTTGACGCGCACGTTCATTACTTCTCAGATCTGGGACATGAACTTCGACAGCGATACGAACGTCGTCGACGCCGCGATCAAACGCCTGCGTGCCAAGATCGACAATCCGTATGATCGAAAACTGATTCACACCATCCGGGGGATGGGGTACGTCCTCGAGGATCGTTCATGACGGAAAAGGTGGCGCCTTATTCGCTGCTTACGCGCTTGACGCTCGCCTTTGCCCTTGTTGCCGGAACGGCGTTTGCGCTGACCGGTGCTTACCTGTATCGGTCTCTGTCCACCGAACTGCAACGGCGCGACGACATCGAGATCGCGGGCAAACTGAGCCAGTTCCTGCAGTTGGCCCGGGCAAGCGGCTCGACGCAGCGAATTCGCGCAACGCCAGCGGTGTTTCATGAGGTGCTTCTTTCGCATCCCGGCGTGTACCTGGGCATTGACGACGCGCACGACCGGTCGCTCGTCGAACACACGGCCGGGCCGGCCGTGTCGTTCAGCGCGATCTCGCCGCGCGGCCAGCCCGCTCGCGTTCCCTATACCTGCGAGCCGCCGGGAATAGGTCCGTCGCGCTGTATCGTCGCGAGCGACACGCTGCCGTCAGGAGAGGAGATCCGGATCGCGCTCGTGCGGACCGCGACTGACCGACAGTCGCTGCTCAAGAGCTATCGCGTCGACATCTGGTTTGCGGTTGCCGCGGGCGCGACATTGCTCGGCGGCTTGGGTTATGCGATCGCCCGCCGCGGACTGCGCCCGGTGGAAACCCTGGGCCGCCAGACATCGACCATCGAGGCACACAATCTGAGCGAGCGGCTCGACATACGCGGCGGACCGATCGAGCTGCGCGAACTCGCCTCGTCGGTCAACCGGATGTTGGATCGGCTCGAACGTGCATTCGTGCGCCTTTCCCAGTTTTCCTCCGACCTCGCCCACGATATGCGTACGCCGCTCGCGAACGTGATCAGTTCGTCACAGGTCACGTTGTCTCGGCCGCGGACGAGCGAGGAATATGAGGCGTTGATCGACTCGAACATCGAGGAATGCGAGCGCCTGCAGCGCATGATCGAGAACATGCTGTTCCTCGCGCGTACCGATAACGCGCAGCAACACCTGAAGCTGTCGGATCTCGACTCGCGGATCGAGCTGATGCGGTTGGCTTCGTATTTCCAAGCCATTGCCGACGAAAAGAACGTGGACATCGTGGTCCGCGGCGACGCGCGCGTATCCGCGGACGCCACGTTGTTTCGGCGGGCGCTCAGCAATCTCGTGTCGAATGCCATCGACCATGCGACGGCGGGGTCGACTGTCGTGCTGGGTGCTTTTCAGCCGGCCGGCTGCACCGCGATCGAGGTGACGAATAGCGGGCGGCCGATCGCGCCGGAGCACATCGATCGCATTTTTGAGCGCTTCTACCGCGTTGACGCCGCCCGGCATGGCTCATCCAGGAACGCCGGGCTGGGCCTCGCCATCGTCAAATCGATCATGGAACTGCACCGCGGAAGCGTCGATGTGGCGAGCAGCGACGCCGGCACCACTTTCACCCTCCGCTTTCCCGCTTCCGCGGGGACATGAGCCGGCACTCAAGCCGGATTCGCCACCATCAGGCGCATGCTCACCTTGCCGTCCGCGGAGTGGACGAGGCCGTCTTTCCAGCGCAGGCTCCTGGTCAGGTCGATTTCGGTCCACCCCGGACTCAGTTTGGCGTCGAGAAAACCGTTGTTGACGCCTATTGCCTTGCCGTGTCCGGTGGATACCATGGCGTGTTTCAATGTGCCGTCCCTGACGCCGATGAACCCGATGCGCTGCCCCGAAGAGACTTTTGCAAATTCGGTCGGCGTGGCTACCTGGCGCGCGTTTTTCAAAAATTCGCTGAATTGTCCCGCGCGCGTCACGGTATGCAGTGCCTGCGCGCGGCTGGCTGGTATCAACCCGGCTTCCTTCTCGAAATTTATGACTGCATCCCAGCATACGCCGCCACGAGCCAATCTCCTTCCCACCCTCGACTGAGCACTTCTCGTGACGACCCGCGCGAGCTTTCTGACCGTGTTGTGGGCGCGCCCTCCTGTCGCGACGACTGTTTTTACGGTTTTCACCGTTTTTCCAACTTTGATCACGACTCTCGTTATCCTGGACCCTCGGCCTACTGCGCTTCCTACCCCTCCCACCACTGTTGGCAACGCAGAAATCGCTACCATGACCACCTGCTTGGCTGCCTCCGGATCATCGCCGAGATCATGCTGGCGTTTAGCTTCATAGATGCCGTACGGAGGGAACATCATCGTGCGGTGCATGTTGGTATACCCCTCCATTTCGGTTTCTTCATACGCTTCTTTCTTCTTTCCCATTAGCGTCGATCGAAATATGTGATCGGAAATTTTTTTGGCCGCGTCTTCCGCATTCGATTCGGCTACGGTTCCCGACCGCCCGAGAATGTCATCGAGAAGAGAGGTTTCAGGGTAATCAAACGTGACGTAGCTCTTGCCCCACTCGAGATGCCCCAGCTCATCGCCGAAAAACAGATGCTCGTTGAGCTGGATCCATTCGAGCCGCTCTTCTTCGTTTTCGGGAATGGCGATCACGAGATCCGGATGCGTTGGCACTATGGCGACGAATTTGCTTTCGCCCGCATTGTTTTCGATTCTCATTATGGCGCCATCAGTCGAACTCCGGCTGATCCAATCCTCGGAGCGCTTTGCGGATTTGACCTGCGATACGGCAAATTTTTCGCCATCGGTTATGCCACGCTCAGCGATCTTTCGGACAATTTCCTGCGTGCCGTCGCGTATCGAATTTTCGATGTGGGCCTCCACCCGCTTGTCGAACTCCTTGTTCAGGCTGGGCAGGTCGCGGATTATTTTGGGATATTCCCGGACACTTCCGTCGAGAACAGGTATGTTGAGGCCGTACTCCATATAGATATCTTCCGCGGCTACGTCGAGCTCGTCTTTCTCTGAGTGCGGATAGCGGTAAATCACGGTAAATTTCTGCTGTGGATCTATGTTGTTGTCTCGCAGCATGTCCCTGGCGACCTCCCGCCGCCGCGGCATGCTCTCGGTTGCCCTGGTCAGCAACGGTTTGCCGGGGGCGGCGGGGCGGTGGGTATGTTTGACATGGTATTTGCGACGGTGAGCTTTTCTGCGCCGTCGTGTCAGCCTTGGCGGTGCCGGGGCTTGTGCGCCGCCGCTGCCGGGCGGTTCGAACTCGTGACCCGTCGAGTTCAGCGTACGCAAAGACGTATTGAGCGCAGCGAGGGGCGCACTGGCGGCATCTCCAGCGGACGAAGGCTTCTCATTCGGAATGTTTTCTCCTTCGTTCGAGCCGGCATCGGGCCCTTCGTTGCCACGCGCGCCTCCGAAGTCGTCTCGTAGCTCGGCGGCGCCTCCGGGGGCTACCAGTGTCGGCAAGACATACAGCGAGAGCGCGATGAATTGCAGCGCGGTGCGCGCGACCAATCGCGACGGCCGTGGTGCGTACGTAGTCGGCAGTCCAGTGGGTAATGGATTTCCGACCTCCGAGACTACCGCGAGGAAGTCCGCAATCTCCTCTTCCGAGGGCGCACGGGGTAACCGAGCCGCATCGCTCGTGCGATGTCGAAGACTGCGCGTCGGTTGCGCGTCGCTGCCTGCGCGGTTTGCGTCATATTGGCCGACCGCGCGGCGCCAACGGATTACTTCGTCTTGTGGGCTGCCGCGCTGCGTGAGGAACTTGGGCATGTTCCAATGACATAACGAAGACGAGCGAATTGACGATGGATCGTCAACGGCGACGACTCCAGACGCCTGCCCGCCCGAGCGGTGCTCCGACTCGTCGGACCTCGAACAGCGAGATGCGACGACCGGGCTACGCCCGCCGAATCAACCTTAGCAGCAGGATGAGAACGACCGCGCCAACCGTGGCCGTGATGATCGATGCAATGAAACCGCTGCCGACATGAATATGGAGCACGCCCGCCAGCCAGCCTCCCGCAATCGCACCGATGATGCCGACAGCGATATCGCCGAGCAGGCCGAAGCCGCCTCCACCGACTATCAGGCCGGCAAGCCAGCCTGCCACAGCGCCGATGATGAGCCAAGCAATGATCCCGTGTGCCGCCATGGAAGCCACCTCATTTTTGCTGTTGCGAAAACGTCGATGTCGAACGATTATTCAGGCAGGCGGTGCCTCCGTCAACTTCTATAGCAATGGATACATGAGTCGACAGCGTGATTGTGCTGATTGTGCTGATTGTGCGGCGCATTTCTCAAAGAGAGAGCGAATGCGGCATCAAAGCCTTTAATCCGTCGCGTGCGGCCCAGGATCGTTGGCTTCTCCGGGATTGACCCGCGCAGATATTTTGGTCCCGATTGGCATGTCGATCTGTTTCGAGTGTGCCGCTAGGCCCACCTTCTCAGTCCCGCTCCCACTGCCGCAGACAGCCCGAGAGCGGGATAAGCCGCATCGACCGCCTCGATATCCGCACGCATCTCGGCGATCAGCCAATCGCGCACGGCGACCACGATCGGCCGCATGGGCCGGCCCGGCGCCCATGAAAGGCAGCACATGCGGTCCGTAACCCGCACCTCGTTTTCCGCCGGCACGAGCGCGTGCTGCGCAAGCCAGTGCATGACGACGTTCACCCAGCCAAGTGCGATTCCCTGGCCGAGCAGTGCCGCCTGTACGACGATGGCGTAGTCGTTGAAGCTCAATACGCTGGCCGCATGCCGCGTTCCGTTCTTGAAGGCGGCAAACCGCGCGTGCCAGCCACGCTCTTCGTCATCCATCACGATCACGGTGTCGCCGTGAGCGCGCCATTCGTCGGTGTACGCGAGTTCCTGATAGCGCGGATTGCAAACGGGGAGCAGGATCTCCGGCATCACGGGCACACTGTTCTCGCGCATTTCGCCCTCATGCACGAAACGCATCCCGAGATCCACATCGCCGAGCGGGCCGCCGATCCGGCCGGAAATCAATTGGAAGCGCAAGTCGATCGCGGGAAAAGCCTGATTGAGCCGGCTCATACGCGGCATCAGCCAGTGTGTCGTGAATGCGGTCGACACCGACAGCGTGACGGGCTCGATGCCTGTCGCACGCGCTTCGATCTCGCGAATCGCGTCCTCGATGCCGTTCAATCCCTCGGAAATCTTTCGGTACAGGATCCGGCCGTTCTCGGTCAGCTCTATGCCGCCGTGCACGCGCTCGAAGAGGCGCACACCGAGATGGTCCTCCATGCGCGAGAGCATCCGGCTGACGGCCGGCTGGCTGACGTACAACTCCTGCGCCGCGCGCGTGAAGTTGCCGCAACGCGCGGCCGCTTCGAACACGAAAAGCGCGTTGGCGCTGGGTAGCTTTCTGCGTAGGCTGGGCATGACGTCATGTTATGCCCAATCCAACAATTCGGGAATTGCGGCCAAAAAAGTCGGCGCCTATATTTTTCATCAACGAGGCAGCCGAGCGAGAACCCAACGATGGATGCACGAGCCAGAACCGGCGTATCGATTCGATCCGCCGCAAAGCGTTACGGGCCAGTCGTGGCGCTGGACGATGTGTCGCTCGACGTCTCGCAGGGCGAATTCGTCTCGCTGCTCGGACCGTCCGGGTCCGGCAAGACGACGTTGCTCGGCATCCTGGGCGGCTTCGTCCAGCCCAGTGCCGGTAGCGTCTGGGTGGGCGACCGGGACATTACATTCGTGCCGCCGCACAAGCGCAACATCGGCATGGTGTTTCAGAGCTACGCGCTCTTTCCTCATATGACCGTCGGCGAGAATATCGCATTTCCATTGCGCGCCCGCCGCGAGCCTCGGGCTGGCTGGGCCCGCAAAGTGGCGGATGCGCTCGCAATGGTCGAGCTTCGCGGCTACGAACACCGAAGGATCGGCGAATTGTCGGGCGGGCAACGGCAGCGCGTCGCGCTCGCCCGAGCGATGGTGTTCGAGCCGCAACTGATCTTGATGGACGAGCCGCTCTCCGCGCTCGACAAGCAGTTGCGCGAGACGATGCAAATCGAGCTGCGGCGGCTGCATCGCCGGCTCGGGGCGACGATTGTCTATGTCACGCATGACCAGCGCGAAGCGCTGACGATGAGCGACCGGGTCGCCGTGCTGAAAGACGGCAGGCTTGTGCAGGTCGATACGCCCGAGCATTTGTATGACCGGCCCTGCAACGCCTTCGTAGCGAGCTTCATCGGCGAGGCCACATTGCTGCCCGTCACGCGGGCCGGCGTGGATGCCGTGCGCCTCGGCGAGGCCGTGCTGCGCACCGCGTACCCGCTTCCGCCCGCCGACCGTTTGCTGCTCGCGGTGCAGACCGAGAAACTCGTGATCGACGTGGGCGACGCACCGCCCGACGCGAACCGGCTTACCGCGCGTGTGACAGAGGTGTTGTACCAGGGCGAGAGCCTGCGCGTGTTTGCGTCGCTCGCCGACGGCACGACGGTCAGCCTGCGCCAGCCCGGCAATCACGAGGCGCGGCAGCGGGTCCCGCAGCCCGGCGCTTCGGTGCGCGTCGCGCTTTCTCCGCGCGACACGATCGTCGTACCGGCATGACGGAGCAACTGCGCCCGGCACTGCCTTTCCCTTATCAGCCACAACGCAACGCAATCAAGGATGAACTCATGAAGCTCACCGATTTCAAGGTGCTGACATTCGACGTCGTCGGCACGCTCATCGACTTCGAGCAGGGGGTGCTTGCATCGGTGCGCCGCCTCGGCGGCCCCGCCGCTCGGGATCTGAGCGACGAACAGATCTTCGAGCCGTACATGCGCGGTCGCGCCAGGTTTCCGGGGCGATCCAGCCATGAAATGGCGAACGTCTATCTGTCGCTCGCGAAGGAACTGGGCTTGCCCGACGATGCGCAATCGGCCGCCGCGTTTCAGCGCGACGTGCTCGAGTGGCCCGCATTCGCGGATTCGGTCGAAGCCCTCAAACGGCTGCGCAAGCATTTCCGGCTGGTTGCGATGACGAACGCGGACCGCGTTGCGCTTTCCTCTTACGCGCACACGCTCGGCGACCCTTTCGACGACTCCGTTTGCTGCGACGAGACCGGCGTTGCCAAGCCGGACCCTCAGTTCTTCGCGTACAACCGCGGGCGCCAAGCCGCATTCGGCTACAAGTTTCGCGAGATTCTTCATACGGCGCAAAGCCAGTACCACGACATCGGTGTGGCGACGCAACTGGGCTACGCGACTTGCTGGATAGAACGCCGCCAGGGCCAGAAAGGCTTCGGCGCGACGCCGGTGCCCGAACGGATCACGACGCCGACGTTCTGCTTTCCGACGCTCGCCGCGCTCGCGGATGCCGTGGAAGCCGAACTCGCCCTGGCCTGATCATGCTCGCGCCGCTCGTCTCTTCCTCGCCGCAGCCCGATTCGCTTTGGCGCCACCTCGCTGCGCGCACCGGTGAGCTCGATCTGCCGATCGGCGGCGGGCCGCTCGCGCGGGACGTGCAGACCGACGTTGCCGTGATCGGCGCCGGCTATTCGGGCCTTGCGGCCGCGCACGCATTGAGCCGGCGCGGTGTGCCGTGCGTGGTGCTCGACGCCAATCCGGTGGGGTGGGGCGCGAGCGGGCGCAACGGCGGGGTCGTGTCGTCGAAGTTCCGGTTGTCGTTTCCGGCGATCGCGGCGGCGCACGGGCTCGACGTCGCCAAGCGGATGCATCGGCTGGCGCACGATGGGGTGCGAGCCGTCGAATCGTTCGTCGACGAGTTTGCCATCGCGGGGGCGGCGTTCGAGCGCACGGGTAGCCTGCGCTGCGCGCACACCGAACGCGCGCTCGCCGCTTGCGTTGCCGAAGCGGACTGGGTGCGCACCTCGCTCGGCGATCGTTCGATGACGGTGTTGACGCGCGGCGAGATCGAGGCGGAGTCGGGATCGAAAGGGTTTGTCGGTGGGGTGCTGAGCGCGGATGCCGGTACCATCCTGCCGCTCGAATACGTGCGTGGTATTGCGCGCGGTCTTGCCGCGCGCGGCGTGCCGATTCACGAAGCGACGCCCGTGGTGGCGATCGAGCGGGTGCCGGGCAAGCCGGGCGTCAGTGCGCGCACGCCGGCGGCCACGGTGCGCGCGAAGCAACTGATCGTCGCGACGAACGCCTATTGCGGCCTGACGCCGGCAACGGCCGCCTATCGGCGCGAGCTGGTGCCGTTTCGCAGCGCGATGATCGCGACCGAGCGGCTGCCGGCCGAACTGGACGCGAAACTGATGGTCGCCCGGCGCAGCTATACCGAGACGCGTCGGATGATGAAATGGTTTCGCCGTGCCGACGGACGCATGCTGTTCGGTGGGCGCGATGCATTCGGCAAGGAGGGGCAGCGCACCGGCTTCGACGCGCTGCGCCGCGCAATGGTTGCGTTGTTCCCCGATCTCGAGGGCCTGCGCATCGAATTCCAGTGGTCGGGCTATGTCGGCATGACCTTCAACGCGCTGCCTCACGTGGGCCGCAGCGATGAGGCCACGGTGTTCTGCCTCGGCTACAACGGCGCCGGCATTGCCATGGCGAGCCTTGTCGGCCAACACGCCGCCGCGCTGGCGCTCGGAGAAACGCCCGATCTTGCGCTGCTCGCGCAAAAGGGGCTGCGGCCCGTCCCATTTCATTCGCTGCGTGGCCCCGGGGTCCGGCTCGTCGCGGCTTGGTACCAGCTTCTCGATGCCATGGGGGTATGATGGCCACTGCCAGGGGAATCGTTTCCGAGTACGACATGATGCGCTCGAGCGAGACACATGCGGCGAGGCGCCACCAGCGGCGCGAGGATCGCGCGATGTTGTTGCTGATGGCGCCAGCATTGGCGATCGTCGTCGTTCTGCTCGTCGTGCCGCTTGCATGGTTGTCGTGGCAATCGATCCGGCAGGACGGCGGCTTCACGCTCGCGAATTACCGGCGCCTTTTCAGCGGCACCTATCTCGACACTTTTTTGCTCACGTTCAAGCTGAGTGGCATCGTCACCGGCATCACGCTGCTGCTCGGCTACCCGGTGGCTTATCTTGCGGCGTCCGTGCGCCCCAGGGTGAGCGCGTTGATCCTCGGGATGGTGGTCCTGCCGTTCTGGACGAGCGTGCTCGTGCGCACCTATGCATGGCTCGTGCTGCTCCAGCGCACCGGCATCGTCAACAAGGCGCTCGTTGCGTCCGGTCTCGTCGATCAACCGCTGCGGCTCGCCTACAACGAGTTCGGCACCATCATCGCGATGGTCCATATACTCTTGCCGTTCATGGTCCTGCCGCTTTACTCGGCGATGCAAAAGATCCCCGGTAGTTTGTCGCAGGCGGCAGCGAGCCTCGGAGCCTCGCCGGCCCACGCGTTCGTGCGTGTGTTTCTGCCCTTGTCGATGGGCGGTGTCGTGGCCGGCGTCACGCTTGTGTTCGTGCTTTGTCTGGGTTTCTACATCACGCCGGAGCTCATGGGCGGCGGCAAGTCGATCATGGTCTCGATGGTCGTGAGCCGCAATGTGGAAATCTACAACAGCTGGGGGGCGGCGAGTTCGTTGAGCGTCGTGCTGCTGCTGTGCGTGTTCGCGATCTTCTACGCGGCGAGCCGCGTGATCCCTCTCGACAAGACATTGGGGGCGAAATGAAACCCAATCCGCTCGTGCGCGGGCTGCTCGTCGCATCGGTCGCCCTCATCCTTGCGTTTCTGATGATTCCCGTCGTGATCGTCGTGCCGCTCTCGTTCTCCGATACGCGTTTCATGACGTTCCCGCCGCCGGCGCTGTCACTGCGGTGGTACCAGGCGTTCTTCGGCAATCCGGATTGGCTCGCGGCTGCGCGCACGACGCTCATCGTCTCTTCGTGCGCGACTGCCATCGCGACACCCATTGGAATCGCGGCGGCCTATGCGATCGAACATGGCGCACATCCGCTGATCCGCCGACTGCGCACGGTGCTGATGCTGCCGCTGATGGTGCCCATCATCATCGTTGCCGTGGGCGTATTCTTCGTCTATGCGCGAATGGACTACGTGAACACGCTCGGCGGGCTGGTTCTTGCCAATACGATGCTCGGATTGCCGTATGTCGTCATCGCCGTCGGTGCGGACCTGCGCTCCTTCGACCACGCGCAGGAGATGGCTGCGCGCAGCCTGGGAATGAACCGGCTGCGCAGCTTCGTGGCCGTGACGTTGCCGCAGATCCGCTCGAGCGTGATCTCGGGCGCGGTGTTCGTGTTCATTCAGGCGCTGGACGAGACGGTCGTCGCGCTCTTCGTTTCGGGCGGTGGGAACCAGACGCTCACGCGCCGGATGTTCGTTACGCTGCGCGACGAGATCGATCCGACGATTGCGGCGATCAGCACGATGCTCACGGCGCTCACGCTGGCGTTGATACTCATGATGGTCATCAGTCGCCGCGGCGGCGGCATTGCGGAGGCAGCGCGCGCATGAAGAATGCCTTGAAGTTCTACATCGATGGCGCGTGGAGCGCCCCGGCCGGCGATGCACGGCTGCCGGTAATCGATCCGTGCACCGAAGCGCCGTTCGCGGAGGTCGCGCTCGGCGAGGCGCGCGACGTCGATCGGGCCGTGGCTGCCGCGAAGCGGGCGTTCCCGACGTTCGCGCTGACCGATCCTGCCGAGCGCATTGCGCTCGTACGCCGGATTCTCGACGTCTATCTGACCCGCAGCGACGAGATCGCCGACACGATCTCGCGCGAGATCGGCGCGCCGCGTCAGCTTGCGCGGGACTGGCAAGCGGGGCTCGGGCGCCGGCATCTGGAAGAACTGCTGCGTACCTGCGAAACGTTCGCGTGGCGGCGCCAGAAGGGCACGACGCTCGTGTGCTACGAGCCGGTCGGCGTTGCCGCGCTGATCACGCCGTGGAACTGGCCGATCAATCAGATCGTCTGCAAGGTTGCGCCGGCGCTCGTGGCGGGCTGCACAATGGTGCTCAAGCCCAGCGAGGTATCGCCCTTGAACGCCGTGCTCTTCGCCGAAGTGCTCGAGGAGGCGGGTGTGCCGGCCGGTGTTTTCAACCTCGTGCATGGCGATGGCCCAACGGTCGGTGCCAGGTTGTGCGCTCATCCGGACGTGGATATGGTCTCCTTCACCGGTTCGACGCGAGCCGGGGTACAGGTGGCGACGCTCGCCGCGCCGACCGTCAAGCGCGTGCACCAGGAACTGGGTGGCAAGTCCGCGAATCTGCTGCTCGACGATGTCGATTTCGATGCGGCAGTGACGAGGGGCGTCAACAGCTGTTTCAACAACAGCGGGCAATCGTGTAATGCACCGACGCGCATGCTCGTGCCGGCCGCGCGTCACGGTGAGGCTGTCGAGATCGCGCGGCGCGCAGCAACTGCGCATTGCGTCGGCCCCGCCGATGCTCCGGAAACGACGATGGGCCCGGTTGTCAGCCACGTGCAGTTCGAGCGCGTGCAACGGTTGATTGCAGCCGGCATTGACGAAGGTGCGACGCTCGTCGCCGGTGGGCTCGGCCGGCCCGAGGGACTGGAGCGCGGCTACTACGTGCGCCCGACGGTGTTTGCGGACGTACGGCCCGACATGGCGGTTGCGCGCGAAGAGATCTTCGGGCCCGTGTTGTCGATCCTGCCTTATCGCGACGAGGAGGACGCCATCGCAATCGCCAACGACAGCCCCTATGGGCTTGCCGCATACGTGCAGTCGCGCGATCTCGATCGTGCCCGTCGCGTTGCGTTCAGACTGCGTGCGGGGAGCATTCACCTGAACTACCCCGCATGGGACCCTGGTGCGCCGTTCGGTGGTTACAAGCAATCCGGAAACGGACGGGAGTACGGCGAATGGGGGCTCGAATCGTTTCTCGAAGTGAAGGGGGTCATCGGGCACGGAGGCTGATCGCCCGGCGCGGCACACGGTAGATGGCGGACAGGCGCTCGGCGAGTGCGAACGCCGCATGCCTCCCGCTATTGCACTGGCCGTCCGCGCAGCATGTCGGCGATTCGCTCCGCGATCATGATCGTCGGCACGTTCGTGTTCGCGCAGGGTATCGAAGGCATCAACGATGCGTCGCAGACCGTCAGCCCCTCCACGCCGTACACCGTGCCGTCCGGCGCCGTTACCGCGAGCGGATCGTTCGGGGCTCCCATCCGACAAGTGCCCGACGGATGCCACGTTCCACCGACAGACCGAATGACGAACTCGGTCAGCGCCGCGTCATCGGCTAAAAGCGCATCGAGCGAGATGCCTTGCGTAATGACGCGAGCGATCAGCGCGCCTCGTAGTGGCCCGGCAACGTCGAGCAGCGCACTGAGTGCGCCGCGCTGCGTCGCGTTGAGCTTGCCGGGCTCGGCGACCGCGGCGACGCGTGGAGAGTAGCTCGACGGAAAGATCGGCCCGAGCCGCGGCGCGAGCGCCGGGTCGGCGAGCGTATGCGCGCCGAAACGTACGGCGTCTTTGAGCCGTTCGAGGTCGCGCGGGTCGGACAGCATCGAGAACTCGACAGCGGGTTCTCGATCCGCGTGGGCCGAGGCGAGCCGCACGCAGCCGCGCGAGTACGATTTGTTGACCCAGAAGAACATCGTACCAAGGCGATATCCGATCGAGTGCCAGCCGGAGCGAGAGAGGATCGCGCCGTGCATGTCGCCCGCAGGCGTGCCGGGGAGGCCGGACGAGTAGCGGATGACCGCCTGCTCATGATGCTCGTCGGGAAAGGGGGTACGCATTTCACGCGGCAGGAACGCCGATACCGCAATGGAGGGGTGTTCCATCAGGTTGCGGCCAACGCCGTCCCGCGCGGCAACGACGCCGATGCCGTATGCCGCGAGTGCGTCGACGGGGCCGACTCCGCTGCGCATGAGCAGCGCGGGACTATGGATTGCGCCCATGCTGACGATGACCCGTTGCGCGTGCAACGTGCGGCGCTCGCCATCGGCGAGGCGCACGTCGGCGCCGATGGCACGGCGGCCGTCGAATATCACGCGCTCGGCAAGCGCGCCGGTGTGTACCGTCAGATTCGGTCGTGCCCGGGCGTGCTCGTCGAGATAACAGATCGACGTCGGAATGCGTTCGCCTGCTGCACTGACCGCGATGACGCCCACATAGGCGCCGTCTTCCCACTGCCCGTTCTGATCGATCCGCTGTGGATAGCCGCGCCGCTCGAGCGCGCCGAGCACGCCGCGCACGAACGGCGAAAGCCGATCGGCACTCGCACGGCGAACGCACAGCGGCCCGTGCGCGCCGTGAAGCGGCCCATCCAGATCGCGATCGGTTTCGAGCTTGCGAAAGTAGGGCAGGCACTGTGCCCAGTTCCAGCCGGTTGCGCCGAGCGCGTCCCATTCGTCATAGTCGGCAGGCGCACCGCGATTGGCCATCAAGGCATTGATCGCCGAGCCGCCACCGAGCACGCGGGCCTGCTCGTAGCGCCGCGGCGCAGCGGGCGCGCTCATGCGCGCTTGCAAACGCTGCCAGATGTTGCGTGTGTCCAGATAGGCCCGCCCTGGATATCGGCTGCGGATATCGGCCGGCATCGACGCCTGGGTGAGATCGCGTCCCGCTTCTACGAGGCAGACCGTCTTGCCGGCGTCTTCGGTGAGGCGCGCGGCAAGTACGCAGCCCGCCGACCCGCCTCCGAGAATGAGGTAATCGTACACAGTCGCGAGTGATCGATACGGGAATAGACGCGCGCAGATGGCATGCGCGGATGGCATCTGACAAGGCATGCCATCCGCGGCCCTTCATCGATGCATTACTGCTGCATGAACTTGAGCCAGCGTGCCTTCGCCTGGACGCCTGCTTCGGACGCCCACCATTCCTCGGACATCAGAGCCTGCTTGTTTGCATTCTCGGGCGAACTGGGCAACTCGCTCGCGCGCTTCGCCGAGATCTTCCCGGTCTTGTACGCGGCCGGGTTGCCCGGCCCGTAGTCGATATAGGTGGGCAAATTCGCCTGAAGATCGGGCGACACTGCCATATCGACGAACCGTACGGCGTTTGCGAGATTCGGTGCGTTCTTGAGAATGCACAGTTGCGTGTTCTGAAGAATGCCGTCGTTATAGGTGAACGCGATATCCGGATTGTCCTTTGCGACCGCGCTCGCGCGACCGTTCCAGATCATTTCCATATCCACTTCGCCGTCGTGCAGCAACTGCGCGGACTGGCCGCCCGACGTCCACCACACGGCTATGTCAGGCTTTATTTGCGCGAGCTTTCTGAACGCACGATCGACGTCGAGCGGATAGAGCTTGTTGCGCGGCACGCCGTCGGCGAGCAGCGCGGCCTCCAGTACAGTCTGCGGATCGTTGCGCAGCGCGCGCGTGCCCGGGAAGCCCTTTACGTTCCAGAAGTCCGCCCAGCTTTGCGGAACCTTCTTCACGGTCTTCTTGTTGTAGCCGATCACCGTGGAGTAGAACTCGTACGCGACCGAGTAGGGGGTGCGGTACTTTTCGGGGACCGCCGCAGCGTTCGGCATCTTCGAGAAGTCGAGCTTCTCGAGCAGCCCCTCGCGCCCCCCGCGCAGGCAGTTCGACGTAGGGGTGTCGACCACATCCCAAATCGGCTTGCCCGTTGTGCCTTGAGCCTTGATTTGCGGCCATGCGTCGGGAATGCTGTCTTGCTTGATTGCGATGCCGAGTTGTTTGGCGGCCGGGTCGAGAATCGCCTTCGTCTGCGCTTCCTGATACGCCCCGCCTTGCGATACGAACGTTATTTCGCCGGCGGCAAACGCGGGCGCGTAACCGAACGCGAGTGTTATGGCGACCGGGCACAAGCTCTTCAGTTTCATAACGTTGCTTCCTCGACTCGAATGAGAGGTCAATGTTGCCCCAGCGGGAACACGGCCGTATCGGCGCTACCGCGAGGTCGATCGCCCTCGCGGAGTGCTTCGAATATAGTGAGCCAATTTAGCGGGTACAACGCCGAAATTGTTGGAGTCGGCATGACCTGATGTAATGCCGCGTTAACCCCGATGAGGGAGCGGCGATCGGCGGATCTCGCGCCGCCTACTCCATGCGCGACAGGTCTTTGTCCGCGGCAGGCAATGGCTGCGGTGAACGCTTTTCTTCGGGAAGGGCGGGGCGGTCGGCGTCCTGTCTGTACCGGTGCACATCGTGGGTCACGAAGCCCACGTCCCGGCTCGGAATGTCGAACCACTCCGGATGCGCGAACGATCGGCGGATGTCTTCCAGGCCGCTCGCCCAGTGCTCGCGCATCGTCGCTTTGCTGAACTCGTAGTCCTTGTAATGCCCCTCGAACCACTTGTCCTTATAGATCAGGTGTACGACGTTCACCGCGTTGCCGTTGGCCGTTTTCTGAGCCTCTCGCAGCAGCGGGTGCGCAAGCCGCACCTCTTCGGGAATATATTCGAGCAGCGCCTTGATCATCTGGGCGTGCTTCTGGTTTTGCGACATGAAGGCGGTGATGGCGCGCGTACGGCTCGAATACTGGATGTCTTTCATGCGCTCGCTGACATCGAGCAGATCGCTGGGCAGCTTGCCTCGCGCACTCCATAGATCCACCTGAAACACGATCGTGTCTTTGTGCTGGCACTCCCTGATGATTTCCGTCAGTGGCGTATTGGACACCAGTCCGCCATCCCAGTAGAACTCGCCGTCGATCTCGACCGCCGGGAAACCGGGCGGCAATGCGCCGGATGCAATGAAATGTTCCGGAGCGAGCCGCATCGCGGCATTGTCGAAGTAGACGAGATTGCCGGTTCGCACGTTGACCGCGCCCACGGATACGCGGATCCTGCCGTCGTTGATGCGATCGAAGTCGGCGTACTGGAGCAGCGTCTCGCGTAACGCCGCGGTGTCGTAATAGCTCAACTGATCGGGGCGTTTCTTGAGGTGCGCGCCGAACGGCGCATGCAAGCGCGGCAAGAAGAAGCCCGCCTGTCCCTCCAGCAGTGTGCGCGTAGCCGCCCATGCGCCCGACCACTTGCGCCCGAAGTGTTCGAGCCCGGGCCAGGCGGGCATGCGTGCGCCCAGGTGCGCGAGAAAATCCGCCGGCTGGCTGATCGTGTTCCAGAAGCCGCGCAGGGCCGCAACCCGATCCTCCGGCGCGTTGCCGGCGATGATGGCGGTGTTCAGCGCACCGATGGAAATGCCCGAGATCGTGGTCGGCTCGATGCCCGCTTCGGCGAGCCCTTCATATACGCCGGCTTGATACGAGCCGAGCGCACCGCCGCCTTGGAGCACGAGACCGATTTCGTCGTAAGGCGGCAGATTGAGGGGAGGGGCGGCCTGCAGCTTGTTGCGCTGACTAGCGGACATACCGGCCTCCTTGCTGCATGAACCGGCCCGCGAGCGCGGGGATTCCCGCTGGCGGGGCCTCCTCCGGTGCCCGCGAGGCGCTGGGCAGTGTGCGGACGGATCCGGAGCATATGACTTTCGCGCGCACGAGGGCAGCCTTGTCGTTCAGTGTCATGCTTGCTCCGGATTGCTCATTGATTGACTGCGAGTTTGATCGGCGGCGCGGCAGAGAGGTAATCGTACGCCACTTCGCCTATGTCGAGCGTCAGATGTGTCATGAGGTGCCGTGCGCCGATCACTTTGCGCACGGGCAGCCCGGCCACCGGCGCGAGCGCGTGGGGCTTCAATTCGAGGGCTGCGGGACCTTCCCAGGCGCCGATCACTTCGACGTCGCGCAGAAAGAAGCGCACGAGCTCGCAAACGCGCGCGGAGCCGTCGACGTGCGGAATGATCTTGAGCAGGTAGTTCGGTGTTTCGGCGAGCTTGCGGCACTCCGCGGCGGCATCGACCGACTGGTACTTATAGCCCATCGTGCCCGTGGCGATACGCTGGCTGCCGTAATCGAGCGTGCCCAGCAACGTGTCCTTGCCGTCGACGAATAGCCGTGGCGAGGCGAGCTTTTTCGGAAACCCCCAGATCTCGCGGCCGCCGGCAATCGGGCCTTCGTCATCGAGGTACATGGAATGCGTGAAATTCGCGCGGTTGCCGTGCGGATCCAGTACCGAGATGACCTGACCGCTTTCCGTATAGTCGCCGAAGCCCGACGAATCGGGCATGCGAATAAACTCATAATGCACGATGGCGTTATCGACCGTCAGCGGCGCGGGAACGACAGCGCGAATCGCCTCGATATCCGATTCGTAGGAAATGATGAAGTATTCGCGATTGACGAAACGGAAAGGCGGGCGTGGATACGCCGGATTGGCGAAAGGCATCGCGAATGCGTTTTGGCGGATATCGTCTTCGGTCACGGTTCGGTTCTCCGTAGGCGGGCAAAGTAAGGCGCGGCTAAAGCGCGTGCGCAGCGACGCATGACCGGGGTTCGAATCACATTGTGAGACGCGCCGCTTTTCGGGCGGGAACGTTTGCGTGGCCATCGTCGGAACACATCGTAAGCGCGGCGCACGACGATAGTGACGCCAGGAAGCGACTTACTGTGTTGTTGCGTTAGCAACAATCGGGATCGGCGCCGCACGGAGGCGGCGATGGTCGCCGGCTATTCCACTTCGCCGCTATCGGTATCGCCGCTGCTGGCCGCGTGCTCGTGATTCATGGCAGCGGCGGCGAGCGCGGTCGCATTCGCGGGCGCCGCTTCCTTGCGTTCGCTATAACGATCGGTCAGATAATCGCTGCGATCGCGCACGAGCAGCGTGAACTTGTAGAGTTCCTCCATCACGTCGACGAGGCGGTCATAGTAGGACGACGGTTTCATTCGACCGTTGGCGTCGAATTCCTGGTACGCCTTGGCGACCGACGACTGGTTCGGGATGGTGACCATTCGCATCCACCGCCCGAGCACACGCAGCGCGTTGACCGCATTGAACGATTGGGAGCCGCCGCACACTTGCATGACGGCGAGCGTGCGGCCCTGCGTTGGTCGAATCCCGCCTATCTCGAGCGGCAGCCAGTCGATCTGGTTCTTGAACACGGCCGTCAGTGTGCCGTGACGCTCGGGACTGCACCATACCTGGCCTTCCGACCATTGCGAGAGCTGGCGCAGTTCGACGACTTTCGCATGATTCGCGGGAACGCTGTCGCACATGGGCAGGCCATGCGGATCGAACACACGCGTCTCGGCGCCGAAATGCCGCAGGATCCGTTCGGCTTCGAGCACGAGCAGCCGGCTGTACGACGTCTCGCGCAGCGAGCCGTAGAGCAGCGCAATGCGAGGCGGATGCGTGCTGATGCGCGCGGGCTCGAGCTTCCGAATATCGGGCTTATCGAGCACCGCCGGCACGACATGGGGGAGATCCGTGCTCACTTGATCCTCCGCCCTTGTGCGTCGATGACGGCTTCGCCGTCTTCCTTCGCGAACGGGCCCGATTGCGGCGAGGGCAGAATGTCGAGCACGGTCTCGGACGGGCGGCATAGCCGTGCTCCAAGCTCCGTCACGACAAACGGGCGGTTGATGAGGATGGGATGCGCGAGCATGGCGTCGAGCAACTGTGCGTCAGTGAGCGCCGGGTCGCCGAGCCCGAGTTCGGCGAACGGCGTTCCTTTTTCGCGGATGGCCTGCCTGACCGTCAGGCCCGCATCGCGGATCATCTGCTGCAATGCCTGTTTGCTCGGGGGCGTTTTCAGGTACTCGACGACGATCGGCTCGATGCCTGCATTGCGGATCATCGCGAGCGTATTGCGCGACGTACCGCATGCCGGGTTGTGATAGATGGTGACGGACATGACGGTTCCTCAGTGTGATTCGTACCAGCGCCGCGAACGATTGACCACGGCCACGACGAACAGCATCACGGGCACCTCGATCAGCACGCCGACGACGGTGGCCAATGCCGCGCCGGATCGAAAGCCGAAGAGGCTGATGGCGGTGGCCACGGCCAGCTCGAAGAAGTTGCTCGCGCCGATCAGTGCCGAAGGGCCGGCCACGCAATGGGCCACGCCGAGGCGGCGGTTCAGGGCGTAAGCCAGCCCCGCGTTCAGAAGCACCTGGATCAGAATTGGCGTGGCAAGCAGCGCGATGACGAGGGGCTGCTCGACGATTGCTTTGCCCTGGAATCCGAACAGCAGCACGAGCGTGGCGAGCAGTGCCGTGATCGAGCACGGGCCCAACGCGGCCACGGCGCGCCGGTACGTCGCTTCGCCGCGTGCGAGCAGGATCCGCCGGGCGGCCTGCGCAATGGCGACCGGGATGACGATGTAAAGCACGACCGAGGTGACCAGGGTGGCCCACGGCACGGAAATCGAGGACAGCCCGAGAAGCAGACCGACGACCGGCGCGAAGGCCACGACCATGATCGTATCGTTGAGCGCCACCTGCGACAGCGTGAAATACGGATCGCCCTTGCACAACTGCGACCAGACGAAAACCATGGCGGTACACGGCGCGGCGGCCAGCAGAATCAATCCGGCCACGTAGCTGTCGAGTTGATCGGCCGGCAGCCACCTCGCAAAGAGATGGCGCACGAACAGCCAGCCGAGCAGCGCCATCGAGAACGGCTTGATCAGCCAGTTCACGAAGAGGGTGACGCCGATGCCGCGCCACTGAGCGGCCACCTGCCCCATGGCGCCGAAGTCGATCTTGATCAGCATCGGCACGATCATGATCCAGATCAGCACGCCGACGGGAAGGTTCACTTGTGCCACTTCCATGGCGCCGACGGTGAGGAACAGCCCGGGCAGCCATTGGCCGAGCAGGATTCCCGCAACGATGCAAAGGGTTACCCAGACGGTCAGATAGCGCTCGAAGAAGCCGATGGCGCTGTCTTGCGTTTCAGCCGCGCGGTGCTGCATCGAACTCATGGTCGTGCTCCCGCATGAGGGAAGGTTTGGTCGGGCATGTCGAATTCAAAGCGAGCGAGTCATCAGCACGGCGGACGCGGGACACAACGACGAGAACTCGGTCGAGGCCCGAATGGCTGCTGGCGCGGTTTCGCGCGGGATTGCCCGGTAGCCGTGACGGGCGAAGAACGCCGATGCCGTGGTGGTCAGCAGGTAGAGCTGGCTCATACCCGTGCGGCGCGCGTGCGCGTGCAGGGCCTCGAGCAACTGCGCACCGATACCGCGGTTGCGATGGTCGGGCGAGACGACGAAAGAGCGAACGAGGCCGACTTCACCGACATGCTGGAGGCCGATGCATCCGGCCAGCCGGCTTTCGACCGGGTCTTCGGCAACGAAAAAGCGCAACTCGACCGGCGGCTCGGGCAGGCAATCGGCTACGGGAAGGCCATCGCGCTCGAGCAGCGAGACGATTGCTTCGTAATCTCCAGAATGGCCGGGACGGATCGCATTCATCTCGCCTCGCTGAATGGGTGGCTGCGTGGATGAGCAACGTTTTTCACGATGGCTCAGGACGGTGCGGCAACGGAACATCGGGACACGGGCGAACAGGGATTGCCGCCGCAGCAGTTTTCGGTCAAGTAGCCGAGCAATGCGTTCATGGTTTCGAACTGCGCCATGTAAATGATCGAGCGGCCTTGCTGACGGCTGACGAGCAGACCGGCGCGGTGCAGTTCCTTCAAATGGAACGACAGCGACGAGGCCGGCGTCTCCATCAATTCGGCGATGCGGCCGGCGGGCAGGCCTTCCGGGCCCGCCTGCACGAGCAGACGAAACACAGCGAGGCGAATGCCGTGGGCGAGGGCGGCCAGTGCTTCGAGCGCATTTTCTGTTTCCATTATTCAAATATAGTCGAATAATGGAAATCGAGCAACGGGCGGATGCGGGCGGGGGCGCGCAATGGGCGTCGCCCGCCCGCATCGCCTAATGCAGGTGCCGCAGCTTGTCGGGATTGCGCACGACGTAAATGGCGGCGACCTTGCCCTCCTCGATCTCGAGCGCGGTCGTTTGCAATTCGCCGTCCGCCTCCAGCGTGACGAAGCCGGGCAGCCCGTTGATGAATGCCGCCCGCACGAACGTCGAGCCGTTTTGCCTGAGGACGGCCGATAGCCTGGCATGCAGTTTCATCACTTCGTCGAAGCCGAACACCGGCTCGGCAAGCGCCGGCCGCTTGCCGCCGCCATCCGCATGCAGGCTGACGTCGGCGGCGAGCATTGCGCCGAGCCCGCTCATGTCGCCGCTGCGAGACGCCGCAAAAAACGCTTTCGCGAGCTCGAGCCCGCGCGCTTTCTCGATGCGAAAGCGCGGACGCGATTCGCGCACGTGAGTGCGTGCCCGCACCGCCAACTGGCGGCATGCGGCGGGGTCGCGCTGGATCGTTGCGGCCACTTCGTCGAAATCGAGCCCGAATACGTCGTGCAGCAAAAACGCGGCACGCTCGAGCGGAGACAGGCGTTCGAGCGCGAGCATCAGCGGCAGCGTGACGTCTTCCTGCTCGTTGTCCTCGACGACGGGCTCGGGCAGCCAGGGGCCCAGATAGGTTTCGCGCTGATGACGTGCGGACTTGAGTTCGTCGAGGCACATCCGCATGACCATGCGCCGAAGGAACGCTTCGGGCACTCGCACTTCGCCGCGATCGAGGCTCATCCAGCGCAGGAACGCGTCCTGCACGATATCTTCGGCGCTTGCGACCGAGCCGAGCATCCGGTACGCGACGCGGATCAGCTTGGGCCGCAGCGGGCCGAAGCTCGCCGCGGCATCCGCTATTTCCGGCCCCGTCATTACGCGGCCACCGGGGCAGCCGTTGCCTTGGCCTCCTCCGGCTCGACCCAAAGGTGAAAACCGACGGCAAGGCGATTCCAGCCGTTGATGACGTTGATCATCAGCGTGAGCTTCACCTGCTCCTCCTCGGTAAAGTGTTGTCCGAGCGCGGCGCGCGGGCCATCGAGCGGCGCGCCTTCGCACAGCCGCGTGAGCGCGTCGGTCCAACCCAGGGCCGCGCGTTCGCGGTCGGTAAAGCAAGGCGCCTCGCGCCACGCCGAGAGCAGGTAGATCCGCTGCTCGGTCTCGCCGTTCTGGCGAGCTTCGGCCGTGTGCATGTTAATGCAGTTCGCGCACCCGTTGATCTGCGAGGCGCGGATTTTCACGAGCGCAACGAGGCTTGCCTCGAGGCTCGCGGCCGCGGCGAGCGACGTGCTCATCCAGGACTTCATCAGCGAGGGGGCGGTGGCGAACAGGTCGAGTCTGGCAGTCATGGTTCATCTCCTTTCGAATGGATTGCACTGACAAGACGAGTTGCCGACGCCGAGCGTGACATCCGAAACGACAATTTCGATCGGTGCACCGAAAGTGCCCCGGGAGGCGCGGGTTCCGGCAGCGATCGGCTGCCGTATAGACCTCGAAAGTCCGTGTAGCCGTCATCCGGACGCAGGCCGACTTATGCGGGGAAGAAACGAGACCGACGCGATACCTGCAACCCGGCCCTGGCGCACGGCATGCCGCGCCTGGGGCCGACGATGGCGAGGCTCGCTAGCGCGCGGCAGCAGGTGCCCTTTCCTCGAGCGCGATCGCCGCACAGGCGCCGAGCATGCAGCAGAGGATCGCGTTCCACGCCATCGACATGGGCGTCGCGGTCCATTTCATCAGCGCGGTGACGATGAACCCTGCCGTGCTCCCGAACAACGCGCTGCCGAGCGCATAGGCGGCTCCGTAGCCGCAGGCTCGCAACTCGCGTGGCAGCGCCTCGAGTACGAGAACCGTCGCGGCACAACTGCCGAGCGCGCTCAATGCGGTGATGAGGCCGATGCTCGCGAACAACCAGGCGGTTGGGTCCGCGCCCGGCATCCAACGAAAGAGCGCATAAACGCCGAGGGCGGCACCGGCGATCGACGCGAGGAGCAGGGGCTTGCGCCGGGGTAATGCATCGACGGCGAGGCCTGAAAGCGGTCCGAGCACGATCAGCAGCGATCCCGAAAGTGCCGATGCGGCGAGGCTCGTCATCGAGCCGAGCCCTCGAGCCGGCGCGGCAATGTAGGCCGGCATGATATGGACTAACGTGTAAAGCGGCACGGCCGGGAAGCCCATGAGCAGCGCGCCTTTGAATACGGTGCCGCGATGCGCGCGCCACATCGGCGCAAGCGGGTTCGCGACCTGTCCGGGGCTGCCCGGCGTTGGCTGGCGGCGCCCCAGATAGCAGGCCGCGCCGATGAGCGGCAGGCCCGCGGCAAAGGCGGCGCGCCATCCCCATGCGAACAATTGCGCGGGCGTGAGCAGATGGGTCATCAGCAGGCTGAGCGAAGCGCCGAGCAACGGCGCCAGCCCGTTGCCGGCCAGTCGGCAGCCGAGCAGCAGCGCGCGCCGGCGCTGCGGCGCGGCTTCCATCAAGAGCGCGGCGACGGGGCCGCCGACGCCCCCCAGACCGATGCCTTGGAGCAGGCGTGCAACGACGGCGATCGCCGGCGCGGCGAGCCCCACCTGCGCATGGGACGGACTGAGCACGAGCATGGCGGTGCCCGCGGTTGCGAGCCCGCCACCGAGCAGCACGGCGCGTTGTCTGCCGCGACGCTCGGCGTAGGCCCCGACGAAGATGCCGCCGAGCGGCTGGGCGAGCAGACCGGCGCCGAGCGTTGCGGCCACGAGCAGCGGTGCGCTCATTGGGGCGGTAAACGGAAAGAGCCGATCGCCCAGCATGGCGGCGAAGAAGCCGAAGACGATGAAATCGAAGAGCGCAAGACCGTTGACCAGCGAAGCCGCCAGCACGTCCTTCATGAGCGCCGCGTCGAGCCGCCCTTCAGTGGGCGCAGCCGGGGGAGCCTCGAATCGTGTAGCGGAGAGAGGCTGGCCGGCGGCGGTGGAGCGATCGTCGTTCATGGCAATCCAGGGCGCTGACGGGGTTCGATGGTGCGTGAGCGGGCACGATGAATCGGGGGGCGCAAGGAGCAGGGCGCGCGTGATACCCCGGAACGAATGGCGAAACGAATGGCGAAACGTTTCGCGTCGGCCTGTTCCGCGGCTTTCCCTGCTCCAGCGGCGAGTGCGCGTGAGACACACGTGCCGGCCCGGAGTTCGGTATCCTTCGGCTGGCGCCCCCCTGCGACGACTCGCCGCGGGCTGGAGGCGACAGCGGACTACCGCAGACCCCGGCGGACTACAGCGAACGATAGCGAACGATAGCGAACCGTAGCGAACGATAGCGAACCACTTGAAATGACGCTCCTGCAACCCGATGAAGCATTGACCGTAGAGGGCTCGCTGCTTTCCGAGGGCGGGCTCATCGTCGCTTCGTACGACCTCGAGCAGTCGGACGGAGGAGGGGCGGCGGCTGTCGGCTATCGTGGCATCGGTGCTGGCGACGGCGTGCATCGGGGCGTTTTCCCCGCGTTGTCGATCGACTATGCAACGGCGTCCGAGGTGCACGTGATCAATGGCATGGGCGTGACGCTGGGCGATTCGATCATCGGCTTGAGCGCCCTGGCGGCGGTTCGCCGCCGGTATCCGGATCTGCGCATGACGCTGTACCGCCCGGCATGCGCCCCGCGCTACGTCGAAGCGCTCTATGCGCTCGCCGAGGGCCGCATCGCTCACAGGCGTACGTTGCCATGGCCGCTCGCGCGGCTGCGCGCAGGCGATCTTCATATCGACGTCGGCAATCATTTGTTCTGGCCGGCGTTCATGTCGATGCCGATGATCGACTTTTTCCTGGCCGCCCTGGGCGTCGATCCCGCCGGGATCGAGCCGGCCGAGAAGGCCAACCGTTGGCTCGCGGATCTGGCCTTGCCCGCATTGCCGGGCGGCTGGCAGGCACGACCTTATGTACTTTTTTGCCCGACGGCCAGCACGCCGGTGCGCAGCATGCCGCCCGAGCAGCAGAGCGCGTGGGTCGAGCGGCTTGCCGAGCGTTTCTCGCTGCCGGTCCTCGGTTTCGGTCCGCTTGTTCGCGCGCACCCCGCGTACGTCGACGTGCAGGCGCTGTCCCCCGATACCGCGCACTTTCTCGCATGGGTGAAGCATGCGTCCTATCTGCTCACGGTCGACACAGCCGCCGTGCACGTCGCGGCCGGATTCGACGTCCCCACCACGGCGTTCTTCACGACCGTCGCGCCCGAACTTCGAGTGCGCGACTATCCGCACTGCGTGAGCGTGCCGCTGCCGTTGCCGGCGCTGCGCAACGTGCAATCGAGCAGCCGCGCGGCCGACCTCGCGCTCGTGCAGGCGGCCTATCGCGCGCTGACTGTGACCGATGCGATGTTCGGCGACGAGCGAGGTGCCGTGCAACGCGACCCGATCGTTTCCTATCCGGCCTGAGGCGGTACGGTTGGCAGCGCCAGCGCCAGCTTGCGCTTGACGACGAGCGCAAGCGGCACGGTGAAAAAGAAGTGGGACATGAATCCGCCGATGATGACGGCCGGGTCGTAATAGTTCGGGTGATTGTCTCCGGCGATCATGATCGCCCCATGCATGACGATCCACGCGACGACGGCATAAAAGAGCGCGACGAACGTCGCTTCGTAGCCGCGGCGCTGAAAGTAAGGCCAGAGCGCCGCGAAGAGCACGCCCCAGGCGATGGCGAAAAAGAAGTGGATGCCGGTGCCCGCCACATACGCGAAGACCCCGAGCGATTCCTGCGCGTGCTTGCCGAAAACGAGGCCGGTCGCATTGCGGGGGATGCCGGCGAGCGGCAGCAGATGCTGCGCGCCGACCCACACGAGCGCTTCGTAAATCCAGATGACGATGCCGCCTATGAGGCCCGCCTGCGCGCCGATGCGCACGATCGTTCCCGCGCCGGGGGCGGCGGCCGGCATCGATGCGCGCGTGCCGCCGCTGGGCTTGCCGTTCGTGCTGAAATTGCTGTCCACGTTCATTCTCCGCAATCCTTCGATCAAAGGAACCGTTAGCCGATGGGGGCTCGCACGACGACGACGGCAGGCCACCCGGGATACGAAGGTAGGCCCGGCGATCCGGCATGAGAAGGAGCGGGTAAACCAGCGCTACGGCCGGAAGAATGTGCGCGGGGGGCGGGTTCGAGGCCTGGCGGCGCGCCGGATTGGAACGAAGAGCCGCGCGTCGCAAGCATCTACGGGATCCAAAGACGGGTGAGCATGCGTGGCCGGGAGTGTCGATGATACGCCAGTGCGATAAATAAATTAGATCGCTCGACAACGAACCGGAAAGGGCGCACCCGGTGCCAGCCGATGACGCTTGCAGCGCGTTATCACGATCGGTCAAGAGCAAAGCTGAAAACAATCGTTCCATCCGCGGCGCGCGCTTTTTAGACTGATCCCTCCTGTCGCCGCTTCAGGCGGCCCGTTCCGTTCAACCCAGTACGACCTATGTCGAAAGAGTGCGACGCGCATCCCGCGTCGCCGGAGAAGCCATGCCGTTCGATTTCGATTTCCCCCGGCAAGAGCCGGCGCGCCGCCGTTGGTTAAAGACCGCCGTGCTCGGCTCGGCCACGCTCGCGGCCGCAGCCGGCGGCCTGCCGTTCGGCGGCATTGCGCGCGCCGCCGCAGCCGGCGGCAGCGCCCTGCGCATCGGCTATCAGAAGTATGGTTCGCTCGTGCTAGTGAAGGCGCGCGGCACACTCGAGAAACGCCTCGCGGGCGCGGGCGTGACGGTTTCGTGGCTCGAGTTTCCGGCGGGCCCGCAGTTGCTCGAAGGGCTGAACGCGGGCGCAGTCGATTTCGGTACGGTCGGCGAAACGCCGCCGATCTTCGCGCAGGCCGCCGGCGTCGACTTCGTCTATGTCGCCAACGAACCGCCAGCGCCCACGTCCGAGGCGATCGTGGTCGCTCGGGACTCGCCGATCAGGACCGTTGCCGGTCTGCGCGGCAAGCGCGTCGCGCTCAACAAGGGATCGAACGTGCACTACCTGCTCGTGCGGGCGCTGCACCGGGCAGGCCTTGCGTACACCGACATCCGTCCCGTCTATCTTGCCCCCGCCGATGCGAGAGCGGCCTTCACGCAGGGCAGCGTGGACGCATGGGTCATCTGGGATCCGTATTTCGCGGCCATCGAGCGGCAAACCGGGGCGAGGATTCTCGCGGACGGAACGGGGGTGGTCGACAACACGCAGTTCTATCTCGCGTCGCGCCGCTTTGCCGAGACGCAGCCGAAGCTCGTACACGCCGTGATCGACGCGCTGTCCGAGGCGGATGCCTGGGCGCGTGCGTATCCCGCCGAGGTGGCGCGCGAACTCGCGCCGCTCGTCGGGCTCGACGCGGCCACCGTGGAGGTGGCCGCGCGCCGCGCCTCCTACGGCGCGCAGCCCGTCGGCGCGACGGTGCT
Organism: Trinickia caryophylli; assembly: GCF_034424545.1. Lineage (NCBI taxonomy): Bacteria > Pseudomonadati > Pseudomonadota > Betaproteobacteria > Burkholderiales > Burkholderiaceae > Trinickia > Trinickia caryophylli. The sequence goes on from NZ_CP139970.1 coordinate 2,759,330, forward strand.
CGCTTCGCAGCAGGCGATCGCCGACACGTTTGCCGAACTGAAGCTGATCCCGAAGCAGATCGCGGTGAAAGACGCGCAATGGCTCGCTTGAACGGCAAGACGAGCAGGGAATGGAAGAAAAGAGAAAAGGAGCGGCACCATGAAAGTGTTCTGGTTCATCCCGACACACGGCGACACCCGCTATCTCGGCACGTCCGAGGGCGCGCGCGCCGCGACATACGATTACTTCCGGCAGATCGCCGTGGCGGCCGACACGCTCGGCTACGAAGGCGTGCTGCTGCCGACCGGGCGCTCGTGCGAGGACGCCTGGGTCGTGGCCTCGAGCCTCATCGCGGCGACCCGCCAGCTCAAGTTCCTCGTAGCGGTGCGCCCGGGGCTCAGTTCGCCCGCACTCAGCGCACGAATGGCGGCGACGTTCGACCGGCTTTCGGGCGGGCGGCTGTTGATCAACATCGTGACGGGGGGCGATCCGTCGGAGCTGGAAGGTGACGGCATATTCGCCGATCACGATACGCGCTATCGCATCGCCGACGAATTCCTCGCCATCTGGCGGCGCCACTTCACGACGCTCGACGCTGGCGGCACGGTCGACTACGAGGGCGCGCACCTGCGCTCGAAAGGCGGCAAGTTGCTGTTCGGCCCGGTTCAGCGCCCGCATCCGCCGCTGTGGTTCGGCGGATCGTCGCCCGCGGCCCACGCAGTCGCGGCGGAGCACGTCGATACCTATCTGAGCTGGGGCGAGCCGCCCGCCGCCGTCGCGGCGAAGATCGACGACGTGCGTGCGAAGGCACGCGGCAAGGGCCGCGAGCTGAAATTCGGCATCCGCTTGCATGTGATCGTGCGCGAGACGGCCGACGAAGCATGGGCCGACGCCGAGCGGCTCGTGAGCCGCCTCGATGACGAGACGATCGCACGGGCGCAGGCGGCGTTCGGGAGAATGGACTCCGAAGGACAGCGGCGGATGGCGGCGCTGCATGGCGGCCAGCGCCGCTCGCGCGAGGCGCTCGAAATCTATCCGAATCTCTGGGCCGGCGTCGGGCTCGTGCGCGGCGGCGCGGGCACGGCGCTCGTCGGCGATCCGCGTCAAGTGGCCGCGCGCATGACCGAGTATGCGGATCTCGGCATCGACACCTTCATCCTTTCCGGCTATCCGCATCTGGAAGAGGCCTACCGCTTCGCGGAACTCGTTTTTCCGCTGCTGCCCGGGCGGGTGCGCGAGCGCGTCGATGCCTCGCTTTCGGGGCCGTTCGGCGAAATCGTCGGCAACCACTATCTGCCGAACGTTTCGCAAAGCTGATGCGCCGGCTGTACGCCAATCGAAAGGAAAGACGATGACATTGAGAGGACTCCTGATGAAACGCGTCGTGCCATGGATCGTGCCGGTCTCGATGCTGCTGGCGTGGGAGGCCAGTGCGCGAGCGGGCTGGCTCTCCGCGCGCATCCTGCCGGAGCCGCTGGCGGTGGCGCAGGCGGCGTGGGCATTAATGCGCGATGGACAGATGTGGGTCGACGTGAAGATGAGCACGGGGCGGGCGCTGGCCGGTTTCGCTGCGGGGGGCGGCATCGGTTTCGCGCTCGGTCTGGCGACAGGGCTCTTCAGGCCCGTAGAAGCGGCGCTCGATTCGACGGTGCAGATGATCCGCAATATTCCGGCGCTCGCGATGATTCCGCTCGTCATCCTC